>JAHHSN010000015.1 GCA_020025195.1 Angelakisella sp. | reverse complement strand
CCCGCGGCCCCCGTGCAAACAGCCGAACCTGCAGCTCCTCCTCCAGCTGGCGCACCGACTGGCTCACGGCCGACTGGGAGATGAAAAGATTTTTGGCGGCGCCGGAAATGCTCTTTTCCTCCGCTACCTCCCGGAAGATTCGGTAAAGCTCCAGCTTCACAGCCATTTTATCCCCTCCATATATAATCTCTGATTATATCAATTATAAGAAATATATATTTTACTTATGATGCTGCCCCCATTATAATGGATTTGTTGTGTTGGGGCAAGTCCCCCCAAAAATAAGATGACAGAACATCCGATAAAGGAGAGAAATCAGTATGAGCAGAACGCTCGGTACAGTTGTCCGCGGAGTTCGCGCCCCCATTTTCCGGGAGGGCGACGACATTGTAAAAGGCACGGTCAATGCGGTTTTGGAGGCGCTTCGGGAGAATAACATCCCCGCCCGCGACCGTGATGTGGTGGCTGTCACCGAATCGGTGGTGGCGCGTGCGCAGGGAAACTATGCGAGCATTGAGCAGATCGCGAAGGACGTCCGGAAAAAGACCGGCGGCGGCACGGTCGGTGTGACCTTCCCCATCCTCAGCCGCAACCGTTTCGCGGTGCTGCTTTCCGGAATTGCGAAGGGCTGCAAAAAAGTGGTGCTGATGCTCTCCTATCCCTCGGACGAGGTGGGCAACCATCTCCTCAGCATCGACCTCCTCGATGAAAAGGGCGTCGATCCCTGGAACGATGTACTCTCTCTGGAGGAATTCCGGGAGAAGTTCGGCCGGGTCGTCCATCCCTTCACCGGCGTCGACTATGTGGAATATTACGGCGATATCATCAGAGAGGCGGGCGCCGAGGTGGAGATCGTCTTTGCGAACCGTGTGGAGACCATCCTCCGTTATACCGATACCGTTATCACCTGCGACATCCACACCCGCGAGCGGAGCAAGAGGCTCCTTCGCGCGGCGGGCGGCCGGGTGGTCCTCGGCCTTGATGATATCCTCACCGAACCGGTGGACGGCAGCGGCTATAACGCCCAGTACGGCCTTCTCGGCTCCAACAAGGCGACCGACGAGACCGTGAAGCTGTTCCCCCGAGACACCATGGAGGTGGCGCAGGCGCTCGGCGCGGAGCTTTCCCGTGCGACCGGCAGACAGATCGAGGCGATGGTCTACGGCGACGGCGCCTTCAAAGACCCCGCGGGAAAAATCTGGGAGCTTGCCGACCCGGTTGTCGCCCCCGGCTACACCGAGGGTCTCACCGGCACCCCCAATGAGATCAAGCTCAAGTACCTTGCGGATAAGGACTTTGCGGATCTTTCCGGCGAGGCGCTGCAGGAGGCCATTGAGGAGCGCATCCGGGAAAAGGACGCGAGCCTGGTGGGGAACATGGCCGCGGAGGGCACCACTCCCCGCCACATTACCGACCTCATCGGCTCGCTCTGCGACCTGACGAGCGGAAGCGGCGACAAGGGCACCCCTATCGTATATATTCAGGGCTATTTCGATAACCTGACCGACGACTGAATCAGCTGACAAAGGCTCCGGCGCAGAACCCGGAGCCTTTTTTGGTGGGAGAAGTGGGGAAAGCCCCGGATTGACTTTAGAAGGTCGCTCTGCTATACTGGGCTGAATAAAAACCATTATCAGGAAAGAAGGGCCATTCGTGGATTATAAAATGAGTTACACTGTGCTGAAGATTGCGAAATGGGTCGGACTTCCCCTGATGCTGGTTGGTTTGCTGCTCGATTTTAAGGAGATCGCGGCCGTCCCCCTTCTGTGGATCGGCGCCGTTCTGGTGGTAGGCGGCACGGCCCAGACGCTCCTTTTCTACAAGTGCCCGGACTGCGGGTACAGCTTTAGCATCCGTGACCAAAAGCCGAAGCACTGCCCCGGATGCGGACGGACACTCGATTTCTGATCGGACAAATGAAAGACCCACTCGGGCTGTAAAGCCTAAATGGGTCTCTTTTTTTATATTGGCGGAACGGCTCAAGGGGCGGGAGATGCTTCCCCGGTATTTTCCATGGCGGCAAGGCGCTTCTTGATGTAGCCGTGCACCGAATCCCGCGGCAGGGAGAGCGCCACGGCAAACTCTCCATAGAGGAGATCCTCGGCAAGCTTCATATAGCGGCCGTCCAGCTGGCTGAATTTCCGCTTTTTCGCCTCCACCTTCCGCTTCTTGCTGTAAATGGACTTGAGAAGCTCAATGAGGTCGGCGCAGTCGTGGGTGCTGATGACGCTGCGGTAATGCTCGGTGGTCTCCTGCATACCGCTGCTCTCAAAGGGCTCGGCGTCGATCTCCGGGATGAGGTTGATGAGGTGCTCGGCGGTTTCCCGGGAGATGACCGGACGGATGAAGACACGGGGGTGATCCACCGGGCAGTAGATGGTGCCGCTTTGATAGAGCGGGCGGAGCGTGTAGTATTTCTGCTTGGGGTCGATTCCCCGGATCTTCGGCGCATCATAACCGATGACCTCACAGACGCCGGAATTTCCATAGACGACCATGGTTCCAATTTCGTACATCGTCATTTACCTCCTTCTATTGTGACGGGTCCGCGGGTGAACGGGGGTTCCCTCATAAAAAGGAAGGGCCTGCTGTTAAAACCGGTTCGGACATGAAAAGAACTGCGCCGGGAAAAGGGGGGCTTCCCCGGCGGCAAAGCTTGTAATATATCTATTATAGCACAGTTTCCGGGAAAATGGTAGGAAGGGGGCAAGGGAACACCCCCGTCCATAGCGGCAGCGGCATATGGGCGGGGGCTGAGGGATTTCTTATTTAATATCCTCCCGGAGGAATTTCTTCTCCTCCTCGGGGAGATCCAGTCCCAGCGTGCCGCCGGGATTCATGATGTTGTCGGGGTCAAAGTAGGCCTTGAGCGCCTTAAAGACGGCATACTCCCGCCGCCCCAGGCTGCCCTCCAGCCAGGGCGCGAACATCTTGCCGATGCCGTGGTGGTGGCTCATCGAGGCGCCGGATTTCTGGATGGCGCTCAGGATGCCGGCGTGGTACGCCTTAAACTCCTCGGGATCGCGGCACTGGGTAATGAAGATCCAGTAAAGGTTGGCGCCCTGCGGATAAACATGGCTCATGTGGGTCATGCAGATGGTGTTGGGACGGCTCTTGCAGAAGGCGCGGACCTCCGCGTGCACCCGGGACATATTGCTCCAGTTGACGGAGCATTCCATGGTGTCGATGACCACCCCGAAGTCCTGCAGGGTATCCCGGAGATAGGGGTCGTCAAAGCGGCCCTTTTCCCAGCTCTTGGTGACATAGCCGGTGAGGCTCACGCCGCCGTACTGCTTCGCGATCTTCTTCATCATATGGGCGCAGTTTTTGGAAAAGCCCTTCTCGCCGTTGGTAAAGCCCAGGTAGAGGCACATTTCCCCTTCCTTAAAGCCCCGGGACTGAAAGAGCCGCATGAGCGGGGTCTCATCTACGCCGTAGAGCCGCAGCATGATGCGGGTCTCCTCCGGGTCGGAAAGACGGAAAACGGAGGGGTGTCCCGCCTCGCACTGCATCATCTCCCGCGCCGCGGACTGGGCGGTTTCCCAGTTCCGGAACATAAAGGAGTAGCGGCAAACGGTCTCCGGCATATGGCGGAAAATCTTGAGGGTGACATGGGTCAGCACGCCGAAGGTGCCCTCGCTGCCCATCATGATCTGGTTGAGATCGGGGCCCGCGGCCTTGCGGGGGTAGGTGTCGGTTTTGATGCGCCCGATGGGAGTGGCGTATTCCTGCGCAAGGACGATGTCGCTGATGCAGCCGTAATAGGTGCTGTTCTGTCCCGCACCGCGGGTGACCACCCAGCCGCCGACCGAGGAATGCTCAAAGCTCTGGGGGAAGTGCCCGCAGGTGTAAGCACGCTTGGCGCCGAAGTTTTGGACGGCGTTGTTGAGGGTCTCCTCCAGCTTGGGACCGCTCATGCCGGCCTCCACGGTGATGGTCTGGTCCACCTCGTTGAAGGCGACCACCTTGTTGAAGCGCAGGCGCATATCCAGGGAGATGCCGCCCTTGACGCACTCCACGCCGCGGGTAACGGAGGAGCCGCCGCCGTAGACATAGACCGGAATTTTTTCTTCGGCGCAGTAGGCGACGATCTCCTCGATCTGCTCCTTGGTATCGGGGTAGAGGACGGCGTCAGGAACATTTTCCACGATTTTGTGGCGCAGGCGCAGGATGTCATACATCGTCTTGCCATAGGCGACGGAGAGCCGCGCGTAGCAGTCGGTCCGGATATAGTCCGGTCCGACGATGGAGGCGAATTTACCAAGCTGCTGCGTGGTGAGGCGGATGGGAAGCTCGTATTTCACCTCGTCCAGTCCCAGCTCCTCGGTATAGTCGGAGAAGGCTTCATCGGTCAGCTGGAAGGTCTCCTTGAGGAGCTTGTAGAGGCTTTCCTTGGGGGCTTTGATGCGATCGGGCGCACCCCACTTGAAGATGGAACGGTAGGAGGTGGGAGAAAAGCTTTCGCGGAGCCAGTTCGGCTCAAAATCTTTATAGGCGTGAGACATGGTATTCTCTCCTTTTTTATGTTGTCAGAGTTCCGCGCTCTTTTTATAGAGGGGGAGCAGCTTGGGGAAGATCTTGGTAAAGACCTCGTCAAAGAGCTTCTCGTAGATCTTGTGCTCCTCGGGATTGGGGGAAAAGACGTCCTTCACGTGCACCATGGCGTCCACCGCTGCCTGCACCGAGGGAAACACCCCCTTCGCCGCGAAGGCGACGATGCTGCTGCCGAGACCGCTGGCCTCGTGGGTCTGGATGCGGTGCACGGGGAGCCCGAACATATTGGCGGTGATCTGGCAGATTTCGTCGCTCTGGGCGCCGCCGCCCGCCACATAAAGCTCCTCCACCTTGTAGCCGCCCCGCTTTTCCATGGTCTTAAGGCCGTCCATCAGGGCAAAGTTGATGCCCTCGATGATGGCGCGGTAGATATGGATGCGGGTGTGGACATCGGAAAAGCCGATGACTGCGCCGCGGGCCTTCGGCATCACGATGCCGGGGGTGAAATAGGGCTGGAACACCAGCCCCTGACAGCCGGGCGGGACTTCCTGCAGGCGTTTGTTGAGAAGCTCCTCGGCGGAGATGCCGAGCACCTTGGCCTCCTCCATCTCCTTGGCGGCAAATTCCCGCTTAAACCAGGAGACAAGCCAGTAGCCGCGGTAAATCTGCACCTCGGGGTTGTAGTGCCCGCGCATCACGGCGGGATAGGCGGGGATGAAGGGAAGGGGTTCCATGTAGCGGCCGGTGGTAAATTCCACCGTGCAGGTGGTGCCGAAGCTGAGCGCGGCCTTATTGGGGGTGGAGCAGGAAAGCCCCAACGTTTCACAGCCCTTGTCAGAGCCGGTCGCGATGACCTCCATTCCCTCGGGGATGCCGGTCTTTGCGGCGGCCTTCGCGGTGATGTATCCCAGCAGCTCTCCGGGCTCTACCACGGAGTAGAGCTTTTCCGGCTCGATATCAAAGATACAGCGCTTGAGGTTACGTACCTTCATCCAGCGACGGGCCTTGCTGTCAAAGGGGATGTGCCCGATGAGGTCGGCGCAGCTCCCCACAAAGCTGCCGGTGAGATGGTGGGTGAGGAAGTTCGGCAGGAGCAGGAATTTATAGGCGTTCTTCCAGTTTTCCGGCTCGTTGACCCGGAGCCAGTTGCAGGTGGAGCTTTTGCGCTGCAGCTTGACGCTTTCGTACATTCCCACCGCCGAGAAAGCGAGCTTCTGCATCGGGGTGAGGGGGGGAAGTCCTGTCGCCTCCCGTCCGTCCACCCAGAGGATGGCGTCGCGGAGGGGCTTTCCCTCCCGGTCGACCAGCACACAGGTGTCCCGGATGGCGGTGACGGTGACGGCTAAAATATCGTTCCAGAGAGCGCCGCTTTTTTCCTTGAGGCGAAGGCTCACCTCGCAGAGGGAGTCCCAGTAAAATTCGGGGTCCTGTTCGGCCCAGCCGGGTTCCTTGGAGTAATACGGCTTTTCATAGCGCTTTTGCTCTTTCGCAACGATACAGCCGGTGGAATCGACCAGCATGGCACGGGCGCTTTGCGTTCCCATGTCAAAGGTCAGGATGAGCGGAGTGGACATAAGCGGGGCCCCCTTGTTTCATGATTTACAGCTTAAAGCGCGCGGTCGCGATGACCGGTACGCCGGTATTCAGAAGATTGGGGAGAAGGATATCACCGCAGGCGTGCGGTTCAGTCACCAGAAGCTCACCGAGACGGCGCATGGCGTCGGGGATGAGCTCTTTGGGGATTTCACCGTCGGTACGGACCGGGAGAAGCGGCATTTCCCGGCTCACGGTGCGCACCGTGGTGGTGAGACTGCGGGTGGGGTGGAGAAGCTCCGCTCTCGCAAATTCGATTCCGCGCGGGCAGGCATTTCCGGTGACCGTAAGGTTCTCGCCCTCGCCCTCGACGGTGAGACGACAGCCGTTGGGGCAGGTAATACAAACCAGTTCCATTTTACACTACCTCCGTGAGAGAAAGCAAGATTTTACTTTGCGCAGTCAGGCCCGCATCCTTGAGGGGCAGGAGGAGCTTTTCCATCTCCGGGGGACGCAGAGAGGTATAGATCCGGGAGTAAATTTCCCGCCCGTCGGCGGTGACGGTGAGACGGGTCTTTTTCCGTTCCTCCCGGCTGCGGAAGAAGAAGGCGGTCGGCTCCTCCAGCGAGCCGAGGTCCACGCGCTCCGGCACGGTATAGAGGATGCTTTCATCGCATTCCACCGGGATGAGGGTGCGGGGAGCGCCCGTATAGCGGGCGGCGGCGCGGCCTGCCGTTTCGCCGCTTTCCGAGACGTAGTCCACCAGATCGTTCACGTGCTGGGCGTTGCCGCAGGTGAACAGACCGTCGATAAGGGTCATGCCGTTCTGGTCGGAGACGGGGCCCTTGGCCTTGCGGTCCAGCGGCACCGAGAGACGCTCGGCCAGCTCGTTTTCCGGGATGAGCCCGACCGAGAGGATCAGCCCGTCACATTCGATGCGCTCCTCTGTCCCGGGGATGGGGGTCATCCGGTCGTCCACCTCCATGATCTCCACGCCGGTGAGGCGCTCCGCCCCGAAAACGCGGGTGACGGTATGGCGGACATGAAGGGGAATGTTAAAATCATGGAGGCACTGGCTGATGTTCCGGGTGAGCCCGCTCGGGGTGGGCTTGGCCTCATAGACCCCCAGCACCTCGGCGCCCTCCAGTGTGAGCCGGCGCGCCATGATGAGCCCGATGTCGCCGCTGCCCAGAATGACACAGCGGCGGGTGGGAAGATTCCCCAGAATGTTGGTGTAATACTGCGCCGCCCCTGCCGTGAGGAGTCCTGCGGGGCGGGTGCCGTGGATGGCGACCTGCCGGGCGGTGCGCTCGCGGCAGCCGGTGGCGAGGATGAGGGAGCGGGTTCGGACGGGGAGCATCCCCTCGCCTGTCACCAGCGTGAGGGAAAAGCCCTCCGGCACCTTTTGAACCTCGGTGCAGAAGCTGAGGAGCGAGACCTCGATGCCGCTTTCCTCCACCTTATCAATAAAATACTGGGCATATTCGGGGCCTGCCAGCTTTTTCCCAAAGCGGACAAGGCCGAAGCCGTCGTGGATGCACTGCTTGAGGATGCCGCCGAGACGTCCCTCCCGCTCTACCAGAAGCACATGGGCACCCGCCTCATGGGCGGAAAGCGCCGCTGCGAGTCCCGCAGGGCCGCCGCCCAGCACGGTCACATCGAATTGTTTGGGTTTCAGCACGAGGTTTCCTCTCCTTTCCCGGGCTTGGTCTCCTCAAAGACAACGGGAGAGCCGAGGCCGTTCTTTAAGACCGCCGAGAGGGGAATGCCTTTTTCCTCCGCAATCATTCGGGCGACCTGCGGACCGCAGAAGCCGCCCTGACAGCGCCCCATGCCGGGGCGGCAGCGGCGCTTCACGCCGTCTACCGTGTCGCAGGGGACGGGCCTTCTGAGGGCGTCGAGGATCTCTCCCCGGCTGACCTCCTCACAGCGGCAGACAATGACGCCGTAGTCGGGATTTTTCTTTATCAGGGCGTCCCGCTCCTCGGGAGTCATCTCCGCCGTGCGGGGAATGGGGGTGCGGTGAGGATCGAAACGCGGATTTTTGGGGGGATTGCCCAGCTTTTCCGCCGCCATTTGGGCAATCGCCTCCGCGATGGCGGGCGCCGCCGTGAGACCGGGGGACTGGATGCCCGCCGCGTGCAGGATGTTTTTGGTCCTGCGGCCCGGCTCCACGATGAAGTCCTCCTCATAGGTGGGGGCACGGACGCCGGTAAAATAGGTGATGATATTGCCGGTGGAAAGGGAGGGGAGCGCCTCGCTCTGCTTGCGGAAGGTCTCCTCCACGCTTTCCCGCGTGGTCGCAAAGTTCTCCCGCTCATAGGTCTCCACGGCGTCGGGGCCGACGAGAAGATTTTTATCCACCGTGCGGACCAGACCGCCGCCCTTGCTGTGCGCCGTCTTGGTGGCGGCGGTACTCAGCATCGAGGCGATCGTGTTGATCTCCACCGCCGCTTTTTTATCGAGGATGGAATTGGTGCCGCGCCGGGGATGGATGGAGAAGAAGCGGTCACCGGCCATGGCGGCCACATCCTCCGCGAAGACGCCGGCGGCATTGATGACAAGCCTCGGATAGACGGTGCCGCGGTTGGTGATGAGCCGCCGGATGACCCCGTCCTGCACCTCCATTCCGGTGAGAGCGGTATCGAGCGAAAGACGGACGCCGTTCGTCACGGCATTTTCCGCGAGTGCGATGGTAAGCCCGTAGGGGCAGACCACCCCCGCCGAGGAAAAGCAAAGCCCACCGGTCACCGCGGGGTTGAGGTGCGGCTCCAGCTCCAGCATGGCGCGGCGGCTCATATGCCGGCAGGGAATCCCGCGGAGCCGCCAGTGCAGAGGCATCGCCCAGAGGAGCCTTGCCAGCTTCTTGTCGGTGATACCGATGACCTGCCCCGTCCGCTGGAAGGGAACGCCAAGCTCCTGGCAAAGGGCGGGGTACAGGGCGTTGCCGCGCTTATTGTACTTGAATTTCAGAGTGCCGGGGTGGAGATCCAGCCCGGGGTGCACCATGCCGTCGTTTCGGCCGGAGGCTTGGAGCGCCACATCATGCTCTTTTTCGAGAAGCAGGATGGAGATGTTATAGCGGGAAAGCTCCCGCGCGACGGCGGCGCCGACAACGCCCGCGCCAATGACCACCACGTCAAAATGCTGTCCCTCCAGCGCCGAGTCCCTAAGGGCGGGAAGCCGCATGGGGGTGGGGTTCCCCTCCTCACTGCGGATGAGATTTACCACATGATAGTGCCGGGGCGAAGCGGCCAGCTGACCGGCCCGAACCACGTCCTTCCAGAGGGGAAGCGTGCCGTCAAGCGTCAGAACGCCGTCCTCGAGTTCTGCCGTGACAGCGTCTCCAAAGGCCTCCCGGAGCCGCTGACGCACCGAATGGATAGATACCATAGCTTTAGCACCTCCTCGGTCGGTCAACCGACCGACTTAATCTGATTCTATCATATTCCATTTATCAGAAGAAAACAATCGGCAGAATACCTAATTGATTTTTTGTTCTTTCAGCACTATGGAAAAAGTATGCAGTGCATTCCCGCCCTCCGGCAAGCTGCCGCTAAGCAATGCGGGGAAAACGACCGAATAGAAAGCGCAGCGGGCTTCCGGCGAGAATATAAGAAAACTTGACCCAACTATCATAAGGGTGACCGGTAAACTTGGCATACAAAAGGTGTGCTAAATATGAATAAAGAAGAAATTTTAAAAGCCAGAAATGAAAAGAATTTGTCTCAGCTTCCATTAGCAAAAATGGTCGGCGTTTCCAGAAACACCATCAGCTCCATCGGGACGGGGCCGTTTAACCCGACGGCAAAATTGGCACTCATCCTCTGCACGGCGCTGGACAAAAAATGGGAGGAGTTGTTTTATTTTGAGGACTGATACAGGTCCGGGAAAACGCCCTCGCCCGAAGGGGACAGATGCCAAGAACTCTTTATGAAGTGCCGCTGCCGGGCAAGAGCATCTTGGGTTAGGCTATAAAATTCACCCCATTTTCCAAATCGAACCGGCTTATGCAGGCGGAACATTGACGAAAGGACTGCTTCTGTTTTATACTGGTAACCAGCAGAGAGGGAGGGGAACTTATGGCGGCACCGCTCAAAACCGATACCCGGGACGCAATCCTGAATGCCGCAACGGCGCTTTTGGGGGAACATACCTTTGATACCGTCACACTGGCGCTCATTGCCCGGAAGGCGGGGATCAGCAAGGGGACACTCTATTATTATTACAGCAGCAAGGAGGATATCCTCTTTGACCTCACCGACCGCTATCTGGATACCCTCGCGCGGGACCTTCTGGAGTGGGTGGACAATGCCGAAAAGGATACCAGTCTGCCCCGGCTCATCTATTACGTTCTGGAGCGCGGTGCCGCTTCCACCTACGGAAACCTTCGGCTCTATCTCATCGGTGCCGGGGTCTCCGGGCGGGACGCCCTCCGAAAGCGCTATGTGGAACGCTATGCGGAGTTTCACCGCACCCTCGCGGAAAAGATCGCGGAACGCGAGCCCGCGGCGGAGGCCGACTATATCGCATGGCTGCTCCTCACCGTGATGGATGGTGTCTTGGTACAGCGCCAGCTGGAAAACCCCGTCTTTGACCCGGAGAGATTCCTCCATAAGACAGCCGCCGTGACGACGGCTCTCTGCGGGGAGCCTCTGCCAGAGGAGTCTCCCGAGCCCTGACCTTACCTCTATATAAAAAGCCCCACCGAGGATTTCCCCGGTGGGGCTTTCTTTTTCGGGAAAAGGCCGAACTCAGGTGCTTTTCGTGAGTCGTGCCGCCAGCTTTGCCAGCTCCTGCTCGGTGATTCGCTCCACCGCGGAAAAATCCATCGCCCCGGCGTAGAGGGCTTCCAGACGGTCGTGCAGGGCTTTGGCGCCCGCCATCTCGGAGGACGCCTCCTCCAGCAGGAATTCCGCCGTCTTCCCGAGAAAGCGGAGCCGCGCACGGTGGGGCGTTAAGGGATCGGAGGTCAGAAAACGCGCGGCGTGGATCTTGCGCCCGGGGGCGGTTACCCGGTGGAAACGGTTCAGGGTGGCAAAGCCCAGCCCCAGAGAGGGCAGAATCAGGTGGTCGAGCTTCCCGGAGGGGTCCAGAGGGCAGGGGCAGGAGATGATGTCCAAGCCCCGCGCCAGTGCCTCGGTCCGGAGCGCTTCCAAAAGCAGGGGCGCCGCAGTTCCGCCGGGGTCCTCCACCAGAAAGAGCCGCGGGCAGAGCGTCTCCAGCGTTTCGGAAAAGAGGACGAGCCCCTCATTGGTGGGGGCGGAAAGAAGCCGTTTTTCCTCCCTTCCGGTGCGGGAAAGCCGCGGAAATTCCCGCTCGGCGAAGCGTTCGGCATAGTGGGTGATCTTGGAGCGGTCGAGAGCGGGGAGGGAGAGCGCTTCCCCTTCCGCTAGGAATGCCTTTGCGGCCCCCAAAAGCTGTACCGCCCGCCGGTGCGCCGCCGCGATCTCCCCTTGCAGGGCGAGGATCTCCTCCCGCTTTTCATAGAGCTGATCCTCTTCCCAGAAGGCGAGGGAGAGGGGCTGTTCCACCGCGCCGGGTGTTTGGGGCTCCACTGCGTGGGGCGGGGTCGCGTCCAGATAGCAGAGCCGTTCCCGGGGCAGTACTACGCCGTCCAGAGAGGAAGCGTCGGAGGAGCAGTGGATCTCCTCCGCGGGGGCGCCCATCCCCTGCGCCAGGGAAAGGACACGGCGCAAAAGAGTGGATTTCCCGGTGCCGGGGCCGCCCTTCAGCAGGGTGACCCGCCAGCCGGCGGTGGGGTCGGTGAACTGCGGGAGGAGGGAACGAAAGCCCGCAGGGGTATTGGAGCCGAGAAAAAAGCGAACAGTTGAGGTCGGCGTCACGGCAAAAACTCCTTTCGGCGGTAAGATGATTCACCCACAGCATATGCCGGTCGCTCCCGGCGGGTGCATTTTTATGGGAAATTTACCCTGCCCGGTGCAGGAAAAAACCAAAAAAGCCGCCACTATTCTGATAACTGGAGAATGAAACCGCCCAGAAAAGAAAGGAGAATCATTGATGCTGAAAAATGCGGTGCTTTCCCTTGGGGCGGGAGAGCCTTAGGGTTACGTGTTTCGGCTTCGCGGCGGGCGGGGCAGGCTTCTATTTCTTCCCCGAGGAGCGCCGCGTCCTCGTCCACTATGAGCGGGGAGAAGAAAAGGAAAGCGTGTTCGATGACCTTCCGCAGACCGAAAACGGCGACAGCTGGCTCTGCTATACCGTTTCCGAGGATTTCTTCCCATGGCTGGAGGGGGAAGCGCCGTCCCCTTAATGGCAGGTGCCGCTCATTCGCGGCTTGCCGAAAACCTCTTGACCGGAATAAAAAAGCCCTCCGTTTGGAGGGCGTCCGGCGTCGGCGGGCAAAGTGCAAAAACACACTGACAAAGAAAATCGGAGCGTATCCTTAGTCCGGTACGCTCCGCTTCTTTATTTTTACCGAAAGATGAGCCGCACGACACCCTGAAAGAGCCCGTTGGCCAGAAGAAGCGCCGCCACTCCCAGAAGAAAGCCGGGCAGTTCCTTTTTCAGCGCTTCCATCGTATGAGAAACGGCGATGGGGTAGCTCTCGGCAAGATCCTGCCAGCACCAGGTCTTTTTTTCACAGACGGGGCAGCGGAGCCTTCGGGAGAGGCGAACGACGCCGCCCGCCAAGGGCGTGTTCACGGTGACGGATTTTTGGGGGATAAAGGGGTGCTTCACAAGGTATCCGAGCGGCACGGAAAACTCTTTTCCGCAGGAAAGGCAGGTGAAGGAGAGAAAGTCTCCGCTTTCGGCGGCCTGCTGCCGGGCGCTTTTTATAAAGCGGACGGCAAACCGGATGATCCAGAGGAGAAGCGGTGTCATCCCAATCAGCGTCCCCCAAAAGAGGATGTCGTTGCGGAGGGCAAGGCGGGCGGTGCGTTCCGCCTGCTCGGCTAAATATTGCTCCATCGCGGGGTCTCCTTTCGTCGTGGCGTCAGAGCTCGATCCCCAGCTCCTTGATCTTTTCCCGGAGGGAGAAAAAATCCTGCATGGCGGCGGGTTTGTTGTTGGGGTTCCGGAGAAGCGCCGCGGGGTGAAAGGTGCCGGTCATCCAGACGCCGTTCTTGAGGATCCATTCGCCGTGCTGCTTTGTGACTTTGTAGTCGGGGTCGATGAGGCGCTGGGCGGCGATCCGCCCGATGCAGACGATAATCTTGGGGTTTATAAGCGCCACCTGATTCCTGAGGTAGCCGATGCACGCTTCTACCTCGTCCCGTTCGGGGTCGCGGTTTTGGGGCGGGCGGCACTTCACCATATTGCCGATAAAAATGTTTTTTTCTCTGGAAAGCCCGATATAGTCCAGCATTTTATCCATGAGCTGACCGCTTCTTCCCACAAAGGGCTCGCCCTCCTCGTCCTCATGCTGACCGGGCCCCTCGCCGATCAGCATGATCTGGGAGTGGGGGTTGCCGGCGCCGAAGACGACGTTCTGGCGGGTTTCGCAGAGCTTGCAGGCGGTGCAGTGGAGCACGGTTTCTCTCAGTTCATCCCAATTTTGAGTCATCATAAAGTTCCTCCCGGAAATGAATGCGGGTCAAAGGGGAGTGCTTTCGCCTCCTTTGTCCGATTTCGTTTTGCGAGTATAATTATAGCAAAGTCTTTGCAAAAAAGCGACAATGTGATACAATATTTCTATTAGTGGGTGCAACCCAAACAATAGGAGGACATAATCAATGGAAAACAAGGTTTTGGTGGAAACTTCCGCCCGCCATCTGCATCTTTCTAAGGAGCATCTTGCCATTCTGTTCGGCGAGGGCTATGAGCTGACCCCCAAGAAGGCACTGTCTCAGCCCGGTCAGTTCGCGAGCGTGGAAAAGGTTGAGGTCATCGGTCCCAAGAAGTCTCTGGGCATGATCTCGGTGCTGGGTCCCATCCGCCCTGAGACGCAGGTAGAGATCTCTCTCACCGATGCGCGCTCCATCGGCATCGCCGGTATGGTGCGTATGTCCGGCAACATCGCCGGCACCCCCGGCTGCCGTCTGGTCGGCCCCAAGGGCGAGATTGAGCTTAAGGAGGGCGTGATCGTTGCCAAGCGCCACATCCATTTTACCCCTGAGGATGCCGAGAAGTTTGGCGTCAAGGATCAGCAGATCGTTGGCCTGAAGATCGAAAGTGCCGACCGCAGCGCCATCCTGGGCGATGTGGTCTGCCGTGTCAGCCCCACGGCGGGGACGGCCTGCCACCTGGACACCGATGAAGCAAATGCCGCCGGCTGCTCCGGTGAGGTCTATGGCGAGATCATCAAATAATTGACCGAATGAAAAGCGGCGGAAACCCGGTGGGCGACTGCCGCTTTTTTCTACATCAATATGGAGGGAGAGAGTTTAGGTGTTTCAGTTCCTTTCCGGCTTTGATCACGCCGTCATGGAGGCGGTGCAGAGCCTTGCCCGGTGGGGCGGGGGCTTTTTGGACAAGGTCTTTCTGGTGTTTACCTTTCTGGGGGAGGAGACCTTCGTCATCCTGCTCCTCATCGCGGTCTATTGGTGCTTCCACAAAAAGCTGGGGGAGTATATGCTCTTTTCCCTCTATGCCGCTATGAGCATGAACGGTCTGCTGAAAGATACCATCCGCCGCCCGAGACCCTTTCTCAACCCCGAGTTTTCCGACCTCCGCTATGTCAAGGTGGACTCGGTCCTCGTCAATACGGCGGGACTCGGCAGCTCCTTCTCCTTCCCCAGCGGGCACAGCCAGACGGCGGGCAGCATCTACGGCACCATGGCGCGCGGGCATAAGGCGAAAGGCTGGATCGCCGCCGCCGCGGCCATTCTTCTCGTCATGGTCTCCCGGGTTTACCTTGGGGTGCATTACCCCACCGATACCATTGCGGGTGCAGCGCTGGGCCTTTTCTCCGCATGGGTCTGCGGGATGCTCTTTTACCGCTTTTATGACCAAAAAACGCTGCTCCTTTCCCTCGCAGTGGTGCTTTCCGGCGTGAGCCTGTTCTTTAATCCCACCCCCGACACCATCAAAATGCTGGGCCTCGGCGTGGGGGCCGTGGTGGGTGTGGCACTGGAGGATGCTTATGTGCAGTTCCGCACTGAGGGGAGCTTTCCGGCGAAGCTCCTGCGGCTGGTGCTGGGCTTCGGGCTCCTCATGGCGATCCGTCTGGGCCTTAAAATGGTGTTCCCCGACCTTCTCTGGCTCCATGCCGTCCGTTATGGGCTTATGGGCTTCGCGGGGACCTTCCTCTGGCCGCTCATCTTTACCAAGGCGGGACTCTGAGGGAAACAGCAGAAACCAAAAAGAGAGTCGGCTTCGGCCGGCTCTTTTTTAGTGGGCGGCAGGGGGCGGGTCTTTGGCGGTTGGGCCGGCAAAGCGGAAAAAGCCGGGCGGCCGCCCGGCGCCCCCCGCAGGGGGCGCCTCAAGCGGGGACGCCGGAGGCGTCCCCGCTCCCGCGGGCCCCAAAGGGCCCGCGGGGCGGCCGCCCTCCTTTCCTTTATAGACGCCTTAAAAAAAGAAAGCCCCCGCCCCCGGAAAAGGGGAGCAGGGACATTTTAGACGTTAGGCATAGTGGACCGCGAAGCCAAAGAGCAGGATGAGGGAGGTGAGGACAAGGTTCATCACCTGAAATTTCCACGACCACTTGACCCATTTCCCATAGCTGAGACCCGCCAGCCCCAGACTGATGAGCAGCACCGGGTTGGTGATGTAAAAGACATTGGAGAAACCGTCCCCGAAGGCATAGGCCATGACGCAGAGCTGCCGGGAGATACCGCAGAGATCGGCAATGGGGGTGACGAGCGGAATGAGCAGGAACGCCTTGGCGGAGCCGGAGGAGATGAAGAAATTCATCACCAGCGCGATGAGATAGATAAAGAGGATGACAAAGGCGGTCGGGATATGGGAGGTTACCTCCATGGCGCGGAAGAGGAGGGTATCGAGGATTTTGGCCTCGGTGAGGATGTATTTGATGGAGCTTGCCATCAGGATCATGAGGACGGCGGGGGCGATGCTGAGCGCCCCGTTCAGGAAGGTGCGCCCCAGCTCCCGGCCGCTCATGCCGGCCAGGAGAGAGGCGGCAATGCCGGCGACGAGGAACATCACAGCAACGATGGGCATGGTGAAGTCCCGCATAAAGGGCAGAAATCCGGAGGAAAAGACCGAGAGGATGCCGACCCCGATGATGAGGGCGAAGCTCTTGAGGGCCCGGTCCATTTTTGGGTTTGGAACAAAGCCGGAGGAGGCAGGGGCGAGGACGCCCTTTTCCACCCGCCGCGCGTGAAAGCGCAGGAAGAGGAAGAGAAGCCCATAGATGAGAGCAAAGCTCACCACGCGCAGCCAGATGCCGGAAAACATTTTGAGCCCGGCAAGCTCCTGCGCCACCCCGATGGTAAAGGGGTTGCAGACGCCGGAAGCAAAGCCGCAGCCCGCCGCGAGGAGACTCATGCCGACGCCGGTGAGGGCGTCCCAGCCAAGTGAAACAGCGAGCGCTACCACGATGGGCACCAGCGGCACGCATTCTTCAAAGGAACCGATGAAGGAACCCATGCACATGAAAAAGAGGGTGATGCAGGCGAGGAGCTGATAGCGGGAGTTCTTGAAGCGGTGGACGATCTTCTCCAGCATATAGTTCATGAGGCGGCACTTTTCCAGACTGTTGAAGACGCCGCCGATGACAAGAAGAAACAGGATCACGGCGAGGATGGTGCCGCCGCCGGGGGCTCCCAGCACAAGGAAGGGAGAGGCCAGCCATTTCCCAAAGGAGATGCCGCCGGGGGTTTCGGCATAGGTACCGGGGAGGATCAGCTCCTGTCCGTTCTCGGTGACGCGCTGGAAGGCGCCGCCGGGCACCAAAAAAGTGAGCAGATAGGTGCCGAGCATCAGCACCAGAAGGATGACGATGGCCACGAGAAAGGACCGGGCGCTGATGTTGAGCCCTTTTTTATTGTTCTGTTCCATAGTAGTGTCAGACCTTTCTGAGAATGTTCTTAAAGAAGCGGACTGCCGGCTCCAGCGTGTCAAGGCTTACGTTTTCATTGAGCCCGTGCATGCTGGCAAACTGCTGGTCGTCGATGGTGAAGGGGGCAAAGCGGATGCAGCTTTCCGCCACCTCCCCGAAGAAGCGGCTGTCGCTCGCGCCCAGCATCACATAGGGGGCGGGGGTGACTGTGGGGAATACCTCCCGGATGGTCTCCTCCACCAGATGGTAGCCCTCCCCGTTGATGTCGCTCACCGGGGAGACGACCCCCGGATCCAGCACCTCAGTCTCAATATCGAAGCGCCGCGCAAGCTCTGTGACCGCGCGGATGCTGTCCTCCCGCCCCTGATGGAGCGAAAAGCGCATATTGCCGATGACCCAGGCGGTCTCCGGCAGAACGTTGGAGCCTTCCGCACCGCCGGCCATGGTAAAGGCAAGCGTCGTCTTGAGGAGGCCGCCCGCCGTCGGACTGACCCGCGGCATGGCAAAGGTGAGCAGGGGCTTCGTGAGGGAGAGGTGGGAAAAGAGGAATTTCATCATTCCCTTCATGTGGGGAGCGAGCCGCCGCATGAGTTCTGCCGTTACGGGGTGTATTTCGGCGGGGAAGAGCTTGGCTTTTTCCGCCGCCGCCATAAATTTGCCCAGCCGGACAAGCGGGGTATCCTTCCCCGGGGCGGAGGCGTGACCGCCGTTTCCCCGTGCCACAAAGCGGAGATCCGCGCAGCCCTTTTCCGCTACGCCGATCATGGCGAACAGCCCCTCGGCGCCCGGCATCGGCTCCGGCAGGATCATGCCGCCCTCGTCGAGGAGGAGCTTCGCGCGGATGTTCCGCTCCTTGAGGACCCGGACGATCTCCTGACCGCCGAGCCCGGTGGATTCCTCGTTGCAGCTGCTGATAAAATAGACGTCGCAGTCCGGCTGAAAGCCCTCGGCCATCAGCTCCTCCGCCGCAGCCAGCATCGCCCAGAGGTTCCCCTTGGTGTCAAGGGTGCCCCGTCCCCAAAGGCGTCCTTCCGCGACCGCCCCCGAAAAGGGCGGGTATTTCCAATCGCCGGTCGCCTCCACCACGTCGTGGTGGCTCATGAGGAAAACAGGGGACTTTTCCGGGTTCCGTCCCGCCCATTTCATCAGGAGGCTCCCGTGGAAGACCTCCGCCGTCACGGTTTCCCTTAGCCTCGGGAACACCTCCCAGAGCACCTCATGGAAGCGCTCGAATTTCGTGGGGTCTTTCTGTTCCTTTTCGGAAACGGTCTCGCACCGGATGAGCCGGGAAAGCTGTTCTGCATAGTCCATTTTATCAATACGCCTCTTTTCCGTTTTTCAGGGGTGATTATACCACATTCCACCCGGCAATACAATTTAGCACAGCAAAGCATTCTCCGCAAAACAGGTGAAAATCCGTCTTTTTTTGACGTTATACTCTAAAAAAACGGTTTCTTTTTAGACAATTTGAGAGGTTTGCAGGTTGCGAAGTCTTACCCGATGGGGTAGAATAAAGAGGCTCAGTATACGGCATGTTTTGCCGATATCCGCCTGCGGATGACCTCCGCGGGCAGAAAACCGAATATGGAGGAATACGCTATGAGAACTCTGTTCACTTCCGAGTCGGTGACCGAAGGTCATCCCGACAAGGTCTGCGACCAAATCTCCGATGGTATACTGGATGCACTGTTAGCGGCCGATCCCAAGTCCCGCTGCGCCTGTGAGACCACCGCCGAGCCCGGCGCCGTGCACATCATGGGAGAGATCAGCACCAATGCTGAGGTGGACTATGTCGAGATCGCCCGCGAGGTCATCCGTAACATTGGATACACGAAACCCGAGTATGGTTTTGACGCGGACAGCTGCCGCATCACCTGCTCGCTGCACACCCAGTCCGCGGATATCGCGCAGGGTGTAGACCGCGCCCTGGAGTCCAAGGAAACCGAAACCACCGAGGACGACGAGGAGCTGGGAGCCGGCGATCAGGGCATGATGTTTGGCTATGCCTGTGACGAGACCCCCGAGTTCATGCCCCTGCCCATCACTCTGGCGCACCGCATCACCCAGCGGCTGGCAAGTGTGAGAAAGTCGGGAGAAATCGGTTATCTTCGCCCCGACGGCAAATCGCAGGTGACCGTGGAATATGAAGACGGTGTTCCGGTCAGAATCAACACCGTGGTCGTTTCCACCCAGCATGACGAGGACGTCACCGCAGAGACGCTGCGCCGTGATATGATCGAGCAGGTCGTGAAGCCCTGCCTGCCGGCAGAAATGCTGGATGAGAACACCAAATACTACATCAACCCCACCGGACGCTTTGTCCTCGGCGGCCCCGCTGCCGATACCGGCCTCACCGGACGGAAGATCATCGTCGATACCTACGGCGGCTATGCCCGCCACGGCGGCGGCGCGTTTTCCGGCAAGGATTCCACCAAGGTGGACCGCTCCGCGGCGTATATGGCGCGCAATATCGCCCGTACCATCGTGGAGGCAGGCGCGGCCCGGCGCTGTGAGATCCAGTTGAGCTACGCCATCGGCGTGGCGCGTCCCGTTTCCATCTATGTGGAGACTGGCGGCACCAGCCGGATTCCCGAGGCGGATATTTTCCACTGGATCGAGCAGTACTACGATCTTCGCCCCGCCCGCATCATCGAGCGGCTGGGACTTCGCCGTCCCATCTTCGGCAAGACCGCGGCCTACGGCCACTTCGGCCGCACCGACGTCACCCTTCCCTGGGAGGTTTCCGACCCCAAGGCACTGGCGGCGCTTCGTGAGATGGTGGAAAAGGCGTAAGCCCTCTTCAGCTTCATAAAAAAAGAACCGTCCCACCGAATGAAAAGGTGGGGCGGTTTTTTGTGCTTTAGAAGCCGATGTTTTTGATGTCCGGGTGGGAATCCATAAAGGCGAGGATCTCATCAAAGGTGATTTCCCGGTTTGCCTTCACGGTAAGACCGTAATTCACATAGCCGCCTTCGTGGCGGGTGATGTGGCAGCTCACTACCATAACGTTGAGCGCGTTGAGTTCCTCCAGAAGGGCCTCCCGCAGCTCCGGGGAATCTTTCATCGAGAAGTTAAGATCCCGCACCGTCAGGGCGTCGTTGCCGATGTTGAAGTGGTGCATGACAATCTGCAGAACGATGATGATAACGGTGGCGACAATGCCAATTTGATACATGCCCGCGCCGATGGCGAGCCCCACGCCGGCGGTGGCCCAGATGCCGGCTGCGGTGGTGAGACCCTTGAGGGTGCTGCCGTTGCGGTAGATGACGGCGAGACCGATGAAGCTGATGCCGCTGACGACCTGCGCCGCGATCCGGGCGGGGTCGGCGCCTCGGACGCCGGACAAGAAGGCCCCGCCGGTCATGAGATCACAGAAGGCGTATTTGGAGATGATCATAAAGAGAGCGGAAGCCGAAGCGACGAGACAGTGGGTGCGGATGCCCGCTTCCTTGAGGCGTTTGGTGCGTTCAAAGCCGATGGCGCCGCCGCAGAGCGTTGCAACCAGTACGCGCAGCGCGAAGGCGGCCTGATAGGCAAGCGGCAGAACTTCGTTCATGCGGTCAAAAAGACCTGTCATGTGGAAATCCCTCCTTGTAAAATGTCATGGGGAAATCCCCTATATTTTCATCAGTATACAGAAAAGCGAGGGGAAATGCAAGAAACGGGGAGGGTGGATGCAAAAAAACGGAGGGCGGCAGAACCGTCCTCCGTGGGGAATACTGCTGTTTCAGCGAAAGGGATTAAAGGAAAGCACATCGAGATACCAGCGTCCGCCGGATTTTACCACCGGAACATTCTGGAGGCTGGAGTCGCTGAAGCTTCCGACATGGACGGTGATCTCCACCGTGACGCTTTTGGCATCCTTAATTTTGACGCCTTCCTCCAGATAGTCGGCCTGCAGGCTTTCAAACTTCTCCGGGGAGAGGTCGACGCCGTCCAGCACCTTGTAGTCGATCTGAACGTTTTTCCCAAGGAAAGCGCGCAACTCGTCAAGCTCCTCCGAAATTTCTCCGTAAGATTCCAACAGCTCCTCCGGGGTTTTTCCGCTTTCTTTCAGCGTGCTTTCCAGGATCTCCGGCGGGATGTACTTCAGAATGACGGCATGCTCGCCCGAAAGAGCAGCGTCCATGCAGGCGGAGACGGTCTTTTTGTAGCCGCCGCCGGGCAGGAACGCCATCACAAGGATGATGACCGCAACCGCCGCGACCGCGACCGCCGTGATTCCGATGGCGCGGTGCTTTTGCTTGGGGGTGGAGGCGGGGGAAGACTCCGGAACGGGAGATTCCGGGTTGCCGAGCGGGGCGCCGCAGTTACAGCAGAACTTCGCGTCCTCCCCATTTTGGACGCCGCATTTTCCGCAAAACATCATCCGATTTCCTCCTCGTTTTTGGGCTCCTCCGCGGGGGCTTCCAGCCGGGTGCCGCAGTGGTTGCAGAACAGATTATCGGGAGCGGCAGGAGTCTTGCAGTTGGGGCAGAGACGCTCCTCCGGAAGGGAAAATTCCTCCTCGGGGGGAGCGGGCGGCTCCGGAAGACGGGCGCCGCAGGCGGAGCAAAACGCCGCTTCCGCCGTGACCTCCGCACCGCACTCGGGGCAGTGACCGATGCCCTTGATAGCAAGGATCTTTTCCTCGGAGCGCCGGATCTCGGACATGAGACCGTCCAGTTCCGCGATGAGATCGCCCTGTTCTCCGGCAATCTCCCCTTTATGCGCTTCATAATACGCCGCGCCGATCGTCCTGTAAAGTTCTTCTGCTTTCTTTTCGCTCTCAGAGATTACGCCGTTGAGACGGGAAATTTCCGAAAGGTTTTTCGCCTGCTGGGAAACACCCTGCCCGGCGTCCGAAAGCTTCTTACCGATTTTTTCAAAAAAAGCCATAATATGTACCTCCGTAAAACGGTTGGAAGGGATTCCCTCCCAGCTTACAAGAGCTATAATACCATGATGAAAACCTCGTGACAACCCCCGAAATGGGCTGTATTCTGCGTCTCCCGGCAAAAAGAAAAGATCCCGGGACAGCGCAAACCGCCTACCGAGATCTTTTTGTGGTGAGCCATCGGGGATTCGAACCCCGGGCCCTTTGATTAAAAGTCAAATGCTCTGCCGGCTGAGCTAATGGCTCAAACTCACCATGTTCTGATGCGAACGTTAATATTATATCGGGACAAGCGTCTAATGTCAAGAGTTATTGCGTCTTCTTCTGCAAATTTTCCCGAAAGCCGATTGCATTCCCTCTGTCCGCGCGCTATAATGGGGGCAGCTAAAAAGGAGGACGTCTTATGTATATTTTGATTTTGGGAATTCTTCTGCTCCTCGCGGGGATCTTTTCGGTCCGCTCTGCCAATGCGAAATACGGGGACGACGCTCCCGCCTCGGCCGGACGGAAGGTCGGCATGGTGCTGGTATTCCTCGGTATCGCGGTGCTGGTCTATGTCCTCGCCATCAACATTCTCTACCATACCGGGCGGTTCCGCGTCGCCTGATCGGAGGAAGAAACGCCAGGGCCTGCTCTCCCCGCATGGGGTGGGCGGGCTTTTTTTATTCCGGCGTTTTTCCCTTGAAGCGCGGGGGCGCCCCGTTTATAATAAAAGCAAAGAACCCGGTAGGAAAGGAGGCGGACAACATGGCGCTGGAGCCGGAAACCGATATCCGTTATCTCAAAGGAGTGGGGGAGCAGCGCGCCCGGCTTTACGGAAAGCTCGGCGTTGCCACCGTGGAGGAGCTTCTCTATCTTCTGCCCCGCCATTACCTGGATTTCACCGCCCCTCAGACCATCGCCTCCGCCCCCGTGGGAGAGCGCGCCGCCATCCGGGCCACGGTCCTTAAAAAGAGCGGGGAACAGCGTATCCGCCGCGGGCTTTCCCTCTTTAAGGTGCTGGTGGGGGATGACGACCTCACTTTGGAAATCACCTTCTTTAACGCGCGGTACACCGTGCAGTCGCTGACGGTCGGGCAGGAATACTATTTTTACGGCAAGGTGGGCGGGAGCCTTTTCCGCCGCAAGATGGATTCCCCGCAGGTCTACCCCCTTTCGGCGGGCGGGACGCTTCTCCCCGTCTATCCCCTCACCGCGGGGCTCAGCAGCCGGATGGTCACCCGGCAGGTGGAGGAGGCGCTTTCCTCGGTCCCCCTCTGGGAGGACCCCCTCGCGGGGAGCGGCCTTGCGGAGCGCTATGACCTCCCCCCCTATGCCGAGGCGCTTCGGATGGTGCACCATCCCCACAGCTGGGCGGAGGTGGAGCGGGGGAGGAGCCGCCTTGTCTTTGAGGAGCTCCTCTGCCTGGCCCTCTCCTTCGCGCGCCTCCGGGAGGGACGGGCCGCCCTGCGCGTCCGCCCGATGGAAAAGAAGCCGATGGAGGCCTTTTACCGGGCGCTCCCCTTCACCCTGACCGGCGCCCAGCAGAGAGCCATCGACGAAACGCTCCGGGACCTTTGCAGCGGGATCCCCATGAACCGGCTGATCCAGGGCGACGTCGGCAGC
The DNA here is from genome assembly GCA_020025195.1 of Angelakisella sp. GTDB lineage: Bacteria > Bacillota > Clostridia > Oscillospirales > Ruminococcaceae > Angelakisella. The sequence goes on along the minus strand of JAHHSN010000015.1, from coordinate 8,465 downwards.
GGCAAGACGATGGTAGCGGCCGCCGCCGCTTATTTTGCGGCGCAGAATGGGGTGCAGTCCGCCCTCATGGCCCCCACCGAGATTCTGGCTCAGCAGCACTACAAGACGCTGGAGCCGCTCCTTTCGGGTCTCGGGATGCGCGTCGCGCTCCTCACAGGCTCCGTCCCCTTAAAGGAAAAGCGAGTCATCAAGGAGGCGCTGGCCGCGGGGGAGCTGGACCTCTGCATCGGGACGCATGCCCTCCTCACGGGAGATACCGTTTTTGGACGGCTGGGCCTTGTCATCACCGATGAACAGCACCGCTTTGGTGTGGGACAGCGCGCCGCCCTGCAGGAGAAGGGAGAGCATACCAACGTGCTTGTCATGTCCGCGACGCCCATTCCCCGCACCCTCGCGATGATTATTTACGGAGATCTGGAGCTTTCGGTCATGGATGAGCTTCCTGCCGGAAGAAGAACGATTCGGACTTATCTCATCGACAGCTCCATCCGGGAGCGGGCGTTCGGCTTTGTGAAAAAGCACCTCGACGAGGGCTATCAGGCCTACCTTGTCTGTCCTGCGGTGGAGGAGGACGAGGAGGGGGATCCCACCCTTAAGGCGGCGACCGCCTATGCGGCGGAGCTTGCCGCCGGCGCCTTTCGGAATTACCGCGTGGGGCTGCTGCACGGACAGCAGAAGCCCTCCGAAAAGGAGCGGGTCATGGCGGAGTTTGCTGCGGGGGAGATTCAGCTTCTGGTTGCCACCACCGTCATTGAGGTGGGGGTGGACGTCCCCAATGCCGTCCTGATGGTGGTGGAAAACGCCGAGCGCTTCGGGCTTTCCCAGCTGCATCAGCTCCGGGGACGGGTCGGGCGCGGCTCGGTGCAGAGCCACTGCATCCTCATCTCCGATACGAAAAACGAGGAGACGAGAAACCGCCTGAGGACCCTGACCGCCGTCACCGACGGCTTTAAGATCGCGGAGGAGGATCTGAAGCTCCGCGGGCCCGGCGATTTCTTCGGGAGCCGTCAGCACGGCCTGCCGGAGCTCAAGGTGGCGGATCTCGCCGCCGATACAAGGCTCCTGCAAAAATCCGAGGAGGCGGCGGAGCTTCTTCTTACGCGGGACCCGGAGCTTGAAAGCGTGCCCGCCCTTCGGAGAAGGTGCGAGAGCATGTACCGGAAAATGAGCCTCTGACCGGGAAGAACCGGACACGAACAAATTTTCGTTTTCACTTGCAATCGGCAAAAAATTCCGATATAATAAGTACATATGACCGGGGGGATGAGCCCCGGGACCACCCTTCCTCGGAAGGAGAAAACGGGAGGCACAACATGGCGATCGAGAAAAAAGCAAAAGAGACCGCACCCGCGGTGAGCGATAAGGAAAAGGCGCTGGAAACGGCGCTCAGCCAGATCGAAAAGCAGTTCGGCAAGGGCGCCGTCATGCGCCTCGGGCAGAACGTCGCGATGAATGTGGAGGCGATCTCCACCGGGTCTCTCACCCTCGATATGGCGCTCGGGATCGGCGGCCTCCCCAAAGGACGCATCGTCGAGATCTACGGGCCGGAATCCAGCGGTAAGACCACCGTGGCGCTCCATGTTGTTGCCGAAGCGCAGAAGCGGGGCGGTTCCGCGGTGTTCATCGATGTCGAGCACGCGCTGGACCCCGTCTATGCCAAGAACCTCGGCGTCGATATCGACTCCCTCCTCGTTTCCCAGCCGGATACCGGCGAGCAGGCGATGGAGATCTGCGAGGCGCTGGTGCGCTCCGGGGCGGTGGACGTCGTGGTGGTGGACTCGGTCGCCGCGATGGTCACCAAGGCGGAGATCGAGGGCGAGATGGGCGACTCCCATGTCGGCGTGCAGGCGCGGCTCATGAGCCAGGCGCTTCGCAAGCTGACCGGCGCCATCGGCAAATCCAACACCATCGTTATTTTCATCAACCAGCTCCGTGAAAAGATCGGCGTGATGTACGGCAACCCCGAGACCACGCCCGGCGGCCGCGCGCTCAAGTTCTACGCTTCGGTCCGCCTTGATATCCGCCGCACCGAACAGCTTAAGTCCTCCGGTGAGATCATCGGCAACCGTGTTCGTGTCAAGGTTGTCAAGAACAAGGTCGCACCCCCCTTCAAGGAGGCGGAGTTCGATATCATGTACGGCAAGGGCATTTCCCGTCTCGGCGAGATCGTCGATATCGGCGCCAAGGCGGGCGTTCTGCAGAAGTCCGGCGCGTGGTTCAATTACGGCGAGACCCGTCTGGGACAGGGCAGAGAAAACGCGAAGGAATTTCTGGAGCAGAATCCCGAGATCCGCGAGGAGATCGCCGCCAAGATCATGGCGAACGCCGAGGAGATCGGCAAGGCCCCTGCCCGCGCCCCCAAGAAGCTCGGTCAGGTCAATCTGACCGCCGAGGTGGATGACGACGCGGAATAAGTCACAAAATTAAGGCCGGAGAACCCCTGAGGTTCTCCGGTTTTTTTAGGTTGCGGCGATTTACTAGACCCACAGAATATGATATACTAAAAGACTAGACGGAGGACCCCGAAAAAAGGAGGACGGATGCCTTGAAGATCACAGCCATCGAGGAAACCAAAAAGGGGAGGATCTCTCTTTTTGTGGACGGCGAATTCGCCTTCTCGGTGCATAAGGATACCTTTCTCCGGACGGAGCTCGAGCGGGACGCCGAGCTTTCCCCGGAGCGTCTTCTGGAGATTAAGGAGCAGGACGCTTACGTTTCGGCAAGGGAAAAGGCGTTTTCCCTTCTGGACCGGAAGGAGTACACCGAAAAGCTCTTAAAGGACCGCCTCATGGAGTTCTGCGAGGAGGAGCCGGCCGCCGCCGCTGTGGAGCGGATGCGGGAGCTTGGGCTTGTGAACGACGCCGACTACGGAAGGCGCTGTGCCGCCGACCTCTTTCACCTGCGGCATTACCCCCGCCGCCGGGTGGAGCAGGAGCTTTCCCGGCGGGGGCTTTCGAAGGATCTCATCGAGGAGATCTTAGCGGACTATTCCGAGGAGGAGGAGACGGCGACCGCCGCCGGGGTGCTCCTCAAAAAGTATAAAAACCAACTTTCCTGCAAGAAAGATATTGATAAGACCATCGCGGCGATGCTTCGCCGGGGCTTCACCATGGAGAACATCCGCGGGGCGCTCGAGGTGGTACTGGAAACCCTCCGGCAGGAAGAACCGGAAGAAAGCGAGGAACGGGACTTTGAGTAAGGTAGGAATGATTTCTCTCGGCTGCTCCAAAAATCAGGTGGACGCCGAGCGGATGCTGGCGGCTCTCGCGGCGGAAGGCTTTGAAATCTCCTCGGACCCGACCGAGTGTGACGCCGTGGTCGTCAACACCTGCGGCTTTATCGAGGACGCGAAAAAAGAATCCATCAACGCCATTCTGGAGTGCTGTGAGGCGAAGAACGGCGGCAGGCTCCGCTGTGTGGCGGTGACCGGCTGTCTCGCGGAGCGCTACCGGGAGGAGCTGGTAAAGGAGATCCCGGAGGCGGATGTGGTACTGGGCATCGGCAGCAACGATCAGCTGGCTGCTGCCATCCGCAAGGCGCTCGGAGGCCAAAAGACCGCCGCCTTTGGGGAAAAGGAAGCCCTTTCGCTGGAAGGGGAGCGCATCCTTGCCAATCCGCCCTACTATGCCTATATCAAGGTGGCGGAGGGCTGTGACAACCGCTGCAGCTACTGTGCCATCCCCATGATCCGCGGGAGCTTCCGGAGCCGCCCGATGGAAAATATTCTGGAGGAGGCCAGGACCCTTGCCTCCCGCGGCGTCACCGAAATCAACCTTGTGGCGCAGGATACCACCCGTTACGGTCTGGACCTTTACGGGGAATATAAGCTCCCTGCCCTGATAAGGGCGGTGGCGGCGATCCCGCAGGTGCACTGGGTTCGTGTCCTTTACTGCTACCCCGACCGCGTGACCGACGAGCTCATTGAGACCATAGCCGAGGAGCCCAAGGCGATGCACTACTTTGATATCCCGGTGCAGCACGCGAGCGGGAAGGTACTCCATGAAATGAACCGCAGCGGCGATCTGGAGACCATCAAGGCCCTCTGCGAGAAGATCCGGGCCCGCATCCCGGACGTGGTGCTTCGCACCACCCTCATCGCGGGCTTCCCCACCGAAACCGAGGAGGACTTCGAGGAGCTCTGCCGGATGGTGGAGGAGCTTAAGTTTGACCGCCTCGGCTGTTTTGCGTACAGTCAGGAGGAGGATACCCCCGCCGGCGAGATGGAGCAGCTTCCCGAGGAGGTGCGGCAGCGCCGCGCCGAGATCGTTATGGAGCTGCAGATGTCTGCCGCCTTTGAGTTTGCCGACCGCTGCGTGGGCCGGACGCTGGAGGTTCTGGTGGAGGGTGCCGAGGAGGGGCGCTACTACGGCAGGAGCTATATGGACGCCCCCGATATCGATACCAGAGTCTACTTTGAATCGGACCTTGCGCATGAACCCGGCGACTATGTGGATGTGCTGATTACCGACACCTATGAATATGATCTCATCGGGATCGCGGAACAGAAGGAGGAAACAAAGAATGAATCTGCCGAATAAACTGACCCTGCTGCGGGTGGCCATGATCCCGCTCTTTCTGGTGCTGCTTCTGGTGGAGTCCATTCCGCTCCACTTCCTCTGGGCATTCATCGTTTATGCCGCCGCCTGCATCACCGACACCCTGGACGGACACATCGCGAGAAGCCGCGGCCTTGTCACCGACTTCGGCAAGCTGATGGACCCCCTCGCGGATAAGCTCCTGGTCATGGCGGCGCTGGTTGCCTTTATCCCTGTGGCGGGCGTCCCCGTCTGGGTGGTGGTGGTCATCCTCGCAAGAGAATTTATGGTGACCTCCCTTCGTCTCATCGCGGCGGGCAAGGGCGTGGTCATTGCCGCCGACCGCTGGGGCAAGATTAAGACCGTGAGCCAGATGATCTGGATCAATTACACCTTCCTCTACCTCTGGCTGGGACAGGAGATCGCCCTCTGCCGGGTCCTCTTTTATATCGGTATGGGCATCGTGGTCTTTACCACCGTCATGTCCGGCGCCAATTACATGATCAAGAACCGGGAGCTGTTCAGCGAGCGCTGAGCCTTCCGCCTGTAAGGAGAAAGCTATGCAGTTATATAACAGTCTGGGACACGAGAAGCAGGAGTTTGTCCCGAACCACCCCGACATTGTCAAAATGTACACCTGCGGACCCACCGTCTATCACTATGCCCACATCGGCAACCTCCGCAGCTATATCATGGAGGACGTTCTGGAAAAATACCTCCGCTACGCCGGCTACAATGTGAAGCGCGTCATGAACATCACCGACGTGGGTCATCTCACCTCCGACGGCGATACCGGCGAGGATAAGATGCTGAAGGGCGCCGCCCGGGAGCACAAGACCGTCATGGAGATCGCGCAGTTCTATACCGATGCCTTCTTTGCGGACTGTAAGAAGCTCCACATCAAGACCCCCGATGTGGTAGAGCCCGCTACCCACTGCATCCCCGAGTTCATTCAGCTGGTGGAGGGCCTTCTGGAGAAGGGCTATGCCTACCTTGCGGGCGGAAACGTTTATTTTGACACCTCGAAGCTCGACCGCTACTATGTCTTCGGCGAGCACAAGGAGGAGGATCTGGAGGTCGGCGTCCGTGAGGGCGTGGAGGCGGACCCCAACAAGCGGAATCGCGCGGACTTTGTGCTCTGGTTCACCAAGAGCAAGTTCGAGGATCAGGAGCTGAAATGGGACTCCCCCTGGGGCATGGGCTATCCCGGCTGGCACATCGAGTGCAGCGGCATCTCCATCAAGCACCTCGGCGAGGACCTTGATATCCACTGCGGCGGCATCGACAATGCCTTCCCGCATCACACCAACGAGATCGCGCAGAGCGAGGCGTATCTGGGACACAAATGGTGCAACTACTGGTTCCATGTGCTGCACCTCAATACCGGTTCGGGTAAGATGAGCAAGTCCTCCGGAGAGTTCCTCACCGTCTCCCTGCTGGAGCAGAAAGGCTATAATCCTCTTGCTTACCGCTTCTTCTGCCTGCAGTCGCACTATCGCCGCATTCTCGTCTTTACCTATGAGAACCTTGACAATGCCCAGCAGGCCTATGATAAGCTGATTGCCCGTGTCGCGGCGCTTCGGCCCCAGGAGAGCGACCCCATGGATGAGGAGGCTGCGGCGGCGCTTCGGAAAAAGTTTACCGACGCTCTGGATAACGACCTCAACACCTCTCTTGCCCTTACCGCCCTTTATGACGTTCTTAAATATAAGACCAACGACCGCACCAAGGCGGTGCTCATCGAGGAATTTGACCGGGTGCTGAGTCTCGGCCTTCTGGAGGCGGCGAAAGCCCTTCAGGAGAAGAAGGCGCCCGAGGCGGCGGGGGAGAGCGATCCGGAGATCGACGCCCTCATTGCCGAGCGTCAGGCGGCGAGAAAAGCGAAAAACTTTGCCGAGGCGGATCGCATCCGCGACGAGCTTACGGCGCGCGGCATTGTGCTCACTGATACCCCCGAAGGGGTCAAGTGGCACCGTGCCTGAGGCCTGCCCCGTCCGGGGAACTATTATAATAAAAGAAAGGCCCGCGCTCTGCGGGAGGAGGGACACAGCGGATGATCACACTGCAGCAGCTCAAATGGGATGACGAGGGACTCATGCCGGTCGTTGTTCAAAACGCCGGATCGAGAGAGGTCCTTGCCATTGCCTATATGGATGAACCCTGTCTCAGGGAAAGCATGGAGCGCGGTTTCCCCTGTTATCGCGGCGTCAGCGCCGAGGAGGTCTGCCGCCGGGAGGAACAGCGCATCGAGCGGATCCTCACCGGAGAGGATCTCGACACCCTCCTCATCACGGTGAGCGGTGAGGGCAGCGAAGAAAGCGATTACGAGCTTCAGCTCTTTAATGGAAAGGATGAGTGAACCCATGAAGCATGAAACCATTTTAATTCTTAATCTCGGCGGTCCCTTCGGGGAAATGATTGCGCGGCGTGTCCGGGATCTCGGCGTGTACTGCGAAGTGGTGCCCTGCGGCACTGCGATGGAAAAGGTGCGGGAGCTTGCCCCCATCGGGATCATTCTGGCTGGCGGTCCGGAGACCCTCTCGGGCGGAAAAATGCAGAAGCCCGATCCGGCGATCTTTTCGCTCGGCCTCCCGGTGCTGGGCATTTCCGGCGGGATGCAGCTGATGGCGGAGGCGCTGGGCGGCGAAACTGCCGAGACCGAGCCCGAAACCGGAAAGCTTACCGTTTCCTATGACGCGGATTCTCCCCTCTTTCAGAAGGTTCCGCAGGAGGGCGTCTGTCAGATCGACCATAGAGAGTCGGTGATCCGCCTGCCCGAGGGCTTTGAGGCGCTCTGCCACACCGAAGCGACCGTTTACGCCGGCATGGCGAACGAGGAGAAGAAGCTGTACGCTCTTGCTTTCCATCCCGAGGTGGAGGCGACCCAGTACGGCGCCGACATCCTTAAGAACTTCCTCTATGAGGTAGCGGGCGCCTCCGGCGACTGGTCGATGCACGACTATGCCCATCAGGCGGTGGAGACCCTCCGGGAGCAGATCGGGGACGGCAAGGTGCTTCTGGCGCTCTCCGGCGGCGTGGACAGCTCGGTCTGCGCGGCGCTGCTGGACCGTGCCATCGGCGAGAACCTCACCTGCATTCTGGTGGACCACGGTCTCATGCGGAAAAATGAGGCGAATGAGGTGGTAAAGGCCTTTGAGGGCCGCGGCATGAAGCTCATCCGGGTGGATGCCGGCGCGCGCTTTCTCGGAAAGCTCGCGGGCGTTACCGACCCCGAAACCAAACGGAAAATCATCGGTGAGGAGTTCATCCGTGTCTTTGAGGAGGAGTCTAAGAAGCTCGGCAAGATGGACTTCCTCGCGCAGGGGACCATCTATCCCGATGTCATTGAGTCCGGCACCGAAGACGGAAGCGTCATCAAGAGCCATCACAATGTCGGCGGTCTCCCCGAGCATATCGACTTTAGGGGCATCATCGAGCCGCTTCGTCAGCTCTTTAAGGATGAGGTGCGGCGTCTCGGCCTGGAGCTTGGCCTTCCCGAAACGCTGGTGTGGCGTCAGCCGTTCCCCGGCCCCGGCCTGGCCGTCCGTGTGATCGGCGAGATTACCGAGGACAGGCTGGCCATCCTGCGGGAGGCCGACGCGATATTCCGCGAGGAGATCACTAGTGCGGGCCTGCATCGCAGCATCAACCAGTATTTCGCGGTGCTCACCAATATCCGTTCGGTCGGCGTCCACGGCGAGGAGCGCACCTATGACTATACCGTGGCGCTGCGCGGTGTGATCACCAACGACTTTATGACCGCGGAGTGGGCGCGCATCCCCTATGACGTCCTCGAGCGCGTGAGCGCCCGCATCGTCCGGGAGGTCCCCCATGTGAACCGCATCGTCTACGATATCACCAGCAAGCCCCCTGCGACCATTGAGTGGGAATAAGAAAATCTTATCTAATTGCTGAAAAACACGGCTCTTG
>JAHHSN010000014.1 GCA_020025195.1 Angelakisella sp. | reverse complement strand
GATAACCGCCCCTTGGACCGGGTGGCCGGTACCGGAACGAAAAGGGGATTTATTGCCGTTACGCCTTTTCGGAGGCACAGAAATTATTTTTCAGGCATTTTTCTTCGGCGGTTTGAGCGGCTCGCTTCGCCTCATGCCGGAGGCTATAAAAAAGACCGCCCGGGGGAGCTTCCCTTCGGGCGGTTTCTTAGCTTTTAATAACGGTTCTGGCGGTAGTATTTCCGCTGGGCCTTTTTCTTTTTGTTATGCTGGATCATAAAGTAGATATAAACGCCGACCAGCAGGACCACCAGCACCAGAATGACCTTGGCGAGGGTGGAGCCGAAAAATTCCCCGATCTTGCCGAAGAAGTACTTAAACCAGGAGAGGGAATAGCTCTTGCCGGCGACCAGCTCCATGGTGCCAATCTCCTCATCCGCAAGGCGTACATGGAGTGTACCGATGGTTTCGCCCTGCTCGATGGGTGCCTTCACATACTCGGGGATCTCCACAGTGTACTGGATGCTGCCGGGAGAGACCTCGTCATGGAGGAGCTGAACCACGCTGTCCTTGGTGAAAAGCTGGACGATCTTGCCGTCGGAGCTGTACCGGACGGGAACCTCCGCCAGAAGCTCCCCGCCGGAATAGAGGGTGGTGAGGGTGAAGTGGTTGAACGCCCATTTATAAAGCCGGCGGGTCTCCATGAAGTTCATGTAAGGCTCTTCCGCGGTTTCGGGGCTGCCCAGCACAACGGAAAGATACTGGTAGCCGTCGGAGGCCGCCTTGCCGACAAAACAGCGCCCCGCCTCATCGGTGGTGCCGGTCTTGACGCCGCAGATGGGACCGTAAAAATATTTGCTGCTCGGAATGAGCATCCGGTTGGTGGAATACTGCATCAGGGATTCGTGCTTGTTGGTGGGGCCGATGTCATAGACATAGGTGGAGACAATCTTGGCGAAGGTCTCGTTCTCCAGCGCGTATTTCGCCATGACCGCCATATCCCGCGCGGTGGTGTAGTGGTTGTCATTGTGGAGCCCGGTGGGATTGGTGAAGTGGGTGCCGCTGCAGCCCAGCTCCGCCGCCTTCTGGTTCATCATCTCCACAAAGGCTCCGATGCTGCCGTTGCCCACATAGTTCGCGAGGATCATCGCGGACTCATTGGCGGACTGCACCAGCGCCGAATAGAGCAGATTGCGGATGGAAAGCCGCTCCCCGACGACCAGTCCGCCGAGCGAGGCGTTGGTGCCGTAGAGCAGGTTCTGGATATAGAGCGGGTATTCCGCCATCTCCCCGTCGAGATCCTTCACGTTTTCCAGGACCACGATCGCCGTCATGATCTTGGTGAGCGAAGCGGGGTACATCCTTTGGTCGGCGTTCTTTTCATAAAGCACCGCGCCGGTATTGAGATTTTCGAGATAGACGGCCTTGCTCTGCACCTCAAAGTCCGGCTCATAGGTCGCGGCCGAGGCCGGGGTGACAAAGAGGGTCAGAAGCAGAATAACAGTCGCCGTTATAAATGCCAGCTTACGCATGAGAAACCTCCTCCCGCGGCGGGATCATTCCCCGTCGGGATCGGCTTTTTTACGGCCGCCGATGAGACCGGAAACCTGATCGACCACGCCGGGAACCATATCGACCACCCGGTCGGCGGTTGTGGTGTGGCTCTGCACATGGAGCACCTTGACGTCCGCGCCGTTTATGACGAGGAAGGCGATGGGGGTGATGGTGACGCCGCCGCCCGAGCCGCCGCCGAACAGCTCCTTATTGGAGGCGGGAAGGTCGCTGCCGCCGGAGCCGAAGCCAAAGGCAATCTTGCTGACGGGCAGGATGGTGGTGCCGCCCGGCGTGGTAATGGCCTCGCCGATGACGGAATTGGAATCAATGAGCCCCTGCAGATTTTTGAGGGAGCTTTCAGTCAGCTCGCCGAGATAATGTGCCATAATAAAACGTTCCTTTCATCGTGCGTTGGCCGCATCGTTATTTTGGGATTTCATAAGGTCAAGATAGGCGGGAGCGCCTTTTAGAAGGAGCCGCAGCCCCGCCGAGAGGAGGGTGAGCGGCAGAATCTTCAGGAGGACCTCGGCCTCAGCGGTTTCGGCGTCCGGACCGCCGAGGTAGTCCTGCGCCACCTCAAAATGCCATTCCTTTATTTTGATGTGATGGGACAGGAAGGCGTAAAGCTCATAGATGAGAAAGTGGGCCCGCCCGTAGCGGATGCCGGTCTCAGCGGCGTCCTCCCCCGCAACGGTCATCCGCACGCGGCATTTTTTTAGGGTGAGCCGGCCGAGGGTGTGCCGCAGCACCTCCCGGACGAGGGGAATGAGGTCGTTGAAAAGCCCGAGGTAATCGAGGAAAGAGGGCTTTTTCCCCTTGGGGGCCGGCGGCTTCTCCTTTTTTTCCTCCCCGGGGGACGGCTTGTCCTTTTTGCTCTCCCGCGGGGGATAGAGCGGAAAACGAAGAAAGAGATAACCGGCCTCGGCGGAAAACGCCTCCTCCCGGTAGGAAAGGGAAAGCCGAAGCGGCAGCAGCAGAAGCAGAAGCAGAAGGGCGATGAGCCCTAAGAAGATATAGAGAACGATCAAAGCGTTCCCTCCTCCCCGGCCGTAAGGTCATCAAAGCCAAGCTGCCCGTCCTCTCCCTCGGTGGGAGGGGCTTCCTCCTCGGGGTGGATCTCCGGAAGTTCGGAAAGGTCGGAGATGCCGAAGCACCGGAGAAAAGCGGGCGTTGTGCGAAAGGCGATGGGACGTCCGGGCAGCTCCAGCCGTCCCGCCTCCTCAATGAGTCCCTTTTCCTCCAGAGAGGCAAAGACCGAGGAGCTGTCCACGCCGCGCACCTGATCCACAAAGCTCCGGGTGACGGGCTGATTATAGGCGATCACCGCCAGCACCTCCAGAGCGGCGCCGGAAAGAGGGGTGTTGCGCCGAAGCTCCAGAGCGGAGCGGATGACCGGCTCAAAGCCGTTCTGGGTGCAGAGCTGCCAGCAGTCCTCCAGACGCCGGAGTTCCAGCGGAAGGTCGCTTTCCCGGAGCCTTTCGGCCAGCGTGCCGCACTCCTCCAGCACTTCCGGGGCGGAAAGGGAGAGCGCCTCCGCCATCCGGGAGACCTCAATGGGATCACCGGAGGCAAAAAGGATGGCGAATATATTCTTTTGGGTATCGGAAAGAGTCATGGATACGCCTCGTTTCGGATGGATTTAGGGGGCTTTCCGGCCCCGCCCGACGAACACCATCTCGGCGTCGTCCTCGGTCAGGTGGACGCGCTTGGCCTTCACCAGCTCCAGAACGGCGAGGAAGGTGGCGACCAGCTCGCTGCGGTCGCGGGATTCCTCCCACACGGCCTGCAGGCGCATCGTGCTTTTCTTGTAGAAGCGCCGCAGCAGATGAAAGATGCGGGAAGAGACCGAGACCACCGGCTTTGTGACCAGAGGGGAAAACACCGCGTCCTGCGGGGGCAGGCGGCGGCGTCCCTTGCCGATGGCGGACCAGTAGCTGCTCACCAGCTCCTCCACCGGGTGACGGCGGCGGTAGGTGGGGTCGATTTCCAGCGGCAGGGGGGCTCTGGTAAAGACCGCCCAGCCCTGATCCCGCAGGCGGAGCATCTCGGCGGCGGCCTTGCAGCTCTGGTATTCCAGAAGCTGTCCCGTCAGCTCGGCGCGGGGGTCTTCCTCTTTCTCATGGCGGGGAAGGAGACTGGCGGTCTTGATATAGACCAGCCGGCTTGCCATTTCGAGGAATTCGCTGGCGACCTCCAGCTGATGCTCCTCCAGCGTCTTGATGTACGCCATGTACTGGGTGAGCAGGTCGGAGATATTGATATCATAGATGTCCAGCTGATGCTGGGAGATAAGGGCGAGGATGAGGTCGAGGGGACCTTCGTATTCCCGCACCTGAAAGCTAGGTTTTTCCATTACACATGCCCCAAAAATCCGGTGATGGTATCGAGGAAACCGAAAATCGCGTTATTAAGGAAACCAAGAGGGCCGTCCAGCCAGCCGAAAAGCAGGAGCGCGATGACGACGAGGATGATATACTGCTCATACTGCATCACCTTATAATAAATGCGGGCGGGGAGCAGGGCGGTCACGAGGCGGCTGCCGTCCAGCGGCGGCACCGGGACCATATTAAAGACCGCGAGGTTGATATTGAGCACGGTCATGATGAGCAGAATGTTGGTGATGGCACTGAGAACACCGAAACTCACCGAGAAGAGCGGCGCCAGGAAGAAGTACCAGAGCTTGCAAAGCACCATGCAGATGAGCGCCAGCAGCACGTTGGCGAGCGGCCCCGCGAGAGCGGAAAGCGCCATTCCCTTTTTGACGTCCTCAAAGTTCCGGGTGGAGATGGGGACCGGCTTTGCCCAGCCGAAGCCGGTCAGGATCATCAGCACCGAGCCGATGAGGTCCAGGTGCGGCAGGGGATTGAGGGTGAGCCGCCCGAGGTTTTTGGCGGTGGGGTCTCCCAGCTTGTTGGCGGCCCAGGCGTGGGCGCACTCGTGGATGGGAATGGCGGTCAGCAGAACGATGGCGCGCACCAGATAATTAAAGAGATTACCCAAATTTAGATCAACTCCGAATCGAATATAAAATGACGAAAATATACAGTTTAATTATACTATATTGTATGGACCGATTACAAGCAAACAAACCGTGAACAAGCCGTTTTTTGAAAAAAAGGAAAAAGCCCCCGGCCGAAGCGGGAGGCTCTGACAGATACGCGTGATGAAAAAATCAAACTGCTCTCTGAACTTTTCCGGAACGCATGCAGCGGGTGCAGGCGTAGATTCGGCAGGGAGTCCCATTGACTACTGCCTTAACACGTCTGACATTGGGCTTCCAGGTACGATTGGAACGACGGTGAGAGTGGGAAACCTTGATGCCGAACGAAACGTCCTTACCGCAAATTTCGCATTTTGCCATTTGTCTGCACCTCCTTTAGAGTAGGCATGATAATTATGCAACATTAGTATCTTATCAAATTATGACCCTAAAAGCAAGATATTTTTTTGAGAAATGGCTCTTTTTCGCAAAAAGGTTGCAAAAGGAAAAAACTGATTATACAATTTGTATTGGTTTGGGAAAAATGTACAGCCAAAAGGGGCTGACGGGGCTTTCGGGAATCTGTTATAATAGGAAGAAAGAGGGAAAGGGGGAAAACCGTATGAGAGAAAAGCTCCCCGTGCCGGTGCTGGAACTGCTCACCCGCCTTCAAAAAGCGGGCTTTGAGGCCTACCCGGTGGGCGGCGGCGTTCGGGATCTCCTTTTGGGGAGGGCGCCCCATGACTGGGACGTCACCACCTCCGCCTCTCCCCGGGAGACCGAGGAGACGCTGGCCCACTGCCGGGTGGTGGAGACCGGCATCCGCCACGGCACCGTCACGGTGCTGACCGGCGGGATGGCGGTGGAGATCACCACCTTCCGCACCGAGGGCGGCTATTCCGACGGCCGCCACCCCGACACCGTTCACTTTACCAAAAGCCTCGCGGAGGATCTCCGGCGCCGGGATTTCACCATCGGCGCCATGGCGCTGGACTGGGAGGCCGACCGGGTCATCGACCCCTACGGCGGAGAGACGGACCTTAAAAACCGGGTCATCCGCGCGGTGGGAACGCCCGCCGAGCGCTTTCGGGAGGACGCCTTGCGCATCCTGCGGGGGCTTCGCTTCGCGGCGGAGCTGGACTTCACCATAGAGCCGGAGACCGAAAAAGCCATGCGGGAGACGGCAGGGGGGTTAGCCGCTGTTTCCGCGGAGCGTGTACGGGCGGAGCTGGAGAAGCTCCTCTGCGGCAAGGCCGCCGCCCGGGTGCTGCGGGAATACAGCGATCTTGCGGGACGGGTGCTGCCGGAAATTCTGCCGATGGTGGGCTTTTTGCAGCACAACCCCCACCACGACAAGGACGTCTGGGAGCACACCCTTACCGTTCTGGAAAACATCCCGCCGGAGCCGGTCCTGCGCTGGGCAGCCCTCCTCCACGATAGCGGAAAGCCCCAGCACTTCACCATGGACGCGGAGGGCATCGGGCACTTCCGGGGCCATCCCTCCACCTCCGCGCGGATGGCGGAGGAGATCCTCCGGCGTCTCAAATGCGAAAAACGTCTCATCCGGGAGGTCACCGACCTTGTGGCCATCCATGATATCCGGTTCCCCGCCGAAAAAGAGCAGGCGGTGCGCTATGCCGGGCGCTGGGGGGAGGAGCTGTTCCTCCGGTTTCTGGAGCTTCGCCGCGCGGATACGCTGGGGAAGGCGGAGACCGGCGAGGCAGAGACCTATTACCGGACAATGAAAGAATACTATGCCGAGGCCAAAAAAGAGCGGGCCTGCTTTTCCCAGAGGGATCTTGCCGTGACGGGTGAGGATCTCATGGCGCTGGGGCTCAAGGGGCGGGCGATCGGCAAGACGCTGGAAACGCTCCTCGACCTTGTGCAGCGGGGGGAGCTCCCCAATGAGCGGGCGGCCCTCCTCCAAAAGGCCGCCGGAGCCTTGGCCTGAAAAAAGAAAAGCCCTGCCGGCCGCAAGGAGGGCAGGCAGGGGGATGTTCCGGCGGGAGGCTCAGTCCTCCACAAAGGAAAAGCGGTGGGGATGCATGACACCGTCCCGCTCGACGGGCTCCTCCCACATCGAGAGGGGACGCACCCAGAGCTGCTTTTCTCCGTAAAGCGCGCGGTAAATGACCATCCATTCGCCGGATTCGCTGTGGCGGGCAAAGCCAAGGAGTTCATACTCCATGCCCTTAAAATGGCGGTATTTTCCCTTCTTGGGGAAACGGGGTTCTTCCATAGGGGGCTCCTTTCCGGCGGCCGGCAGAAAAGTCCCGGGGACCGGGCAAGCCGTGCGGCCATACACAGAATATTATAGCATACGGGGGCGCGGTTGGGAACCCTGCTGCCTGTCCCAAAAGAAAGAGAAAGTTTACGGAAAAAGGAGTCAAAACACCATGAAAGAGCCGTCCAAGGTCTATTATACCGATTTTCGCACCCACCCGGGCTACAACCTCCTGCAGAAGCTGCAAAAGCTCATCCGCGCGGCGGGAATCGGGACCATTGATATGGAGGACCGCTTCGTCGCCATCAAGCTGCACTTCGGGGAGCCGGGGAACCTCAGTTTCCTCCGGCCCAATTTCGCAAAGGCGGTGGCGGACGTCATCAAGGAGCAGGGCGGGCGCCCCTTCCTCACGGACTGCAACACCCTCTATGTGGGGCGCAGAAAGCACGCGCTGGAGCATCTGGACGCCGCCTATGAGAACGGCTTCACCCCCTATTCCACCGGCTGTCAGATCATCATTGCCGACGGGCTCAAGGGCACCGACGAGGCGGAGGTCCCGGTTCCGGGCGGCGAATATGTTAAGTCCGCCAAGATCGGGCGGGCCATCATGGACGCCGACGTTTTTATAAGCCTCAACCACTTTAAGGGGCACGAAAGCACCGGCTTCGGCGGCGCGCTCAAAAATATCGGGATGGGCTGCGGCAGCCGTGCCGGCAAGATGGAGCAGCACTGCAGCGGCAAGGTGAGCATCCGGAAGGAGCTTTGCCGGGGATGCCGCGCCTGCGGGTCGGAGTGCGCCCAGCACGCCATCTCCTATGGGGAAAAGAACATCGCCTCCATCGACCCGGACCGCTGCGTCGGGTGCGGGCGGTGCCTTGCCCGGTGCAACTTTGACGCCATCCGGAATCTGGAGTATTCCGCCAACGACCTTCTGAACCGCAAGATCGCGGAGTACTCCAAGGCAGTGCTCGCCGGGCGGCCCTCCTTCCACATCAATCTGGTGATGGACATCAGCCCCAACTGCGACTGCCACTCCGAAAACGACGCCCCCATCCTGCCCAATGTTGGGATGTTCGCGAGCTTCGATCCCGTCGCCCTCGATCAGGCCTCGGCGGACGCCTGCAACCGCATGACGCCCCTGCCCCATACCCAGCTGACCGACCGGATGGCCGAGGAGCACTTTGACGACCGGCACGACTACTTCAAAAACTGCGCGCCGGAGACCGACTGGGAGGTCTGCCTTGAGCACGCCGAAAAGCTGGGGATCGGCACCCGGGAGTACACCCTCCACTATATTAAATAAGAAAAGCCCACAGCAAGAGCCCGCCGGATACCCTGTCGGGGCTCTTTTTCTTTGGGCCTGGGGCAAGCAAAGAAGAGAAAAATTGACAAATACACACGGTGTGTATTATAATTTCGGTTATAAGCCTAAAAACGGAAGGGGGAGGGAGCAAGGCATGGAGGCTATTGTGAAGGAAAACGCCCGCCCGGGCGATAAACGGGCGGCAAAGACCCGCGGCGCCATCCGGAAAGCGCTGCTCCGTCTCCTTTCGCAGAAGGATGCGGCAAAGATCCGCGTCAGCGAGCTTACCGAGACCGCTTCCATCAGCCGAAAGACCTTTTATCTCCACTACGCAAGCGTGGATGAAGCGGTCAAAGAGCTGGAGAGCGAGATCGAACAGCGGGTGGTGCAGGCAATCCGGGAAAGCGACGTCTGGAGCGGCCGGTACGACCTTTACGGCGTGCTGAGCTGTGTGGATCATGCGCTCCGGGAGGATGAGGCGTATGCCGATTTCCTCGGCAACCGCTATTCCCGCTATTTTATGATGTACCGGCTCAAGAATGCCATCAAGCGCACTCTTTTGGAGGAGGCCCGGGGGCGCGGCGTCAAGACCGGGGAGGTCGATCTCGACAGTGTGACCGAGTTCGCGGCAAGCGGAATGATCTCGATGTATTGCGAGTGGCTGCGGCAGAAGACCGAGCCGCTCCAGCAGCTGGCGGAAAAGACCGGCAAAATGCTGTTCGGGGGACTGGGGAGTCTTCTCAGCAGCGAAAGGACAGAGAAGAAGGAGGAATAAGATACCGTGGCAGAAACAAAGCACCGGATGGGTGACCGTAAGGACGGCCGGCTCATCCGGGAACTGGATTCCCTGCATTTTATTACGGCAATCATCTATCCCAACCGCTGTGACAATGAGGCGTATATTTCCGAGCGGGTGGATCTTACTAATATGAATCGCTATCTGGAGGAGAAAAATAAAAATGAGTCCGACTTTCCTTATACCATGTTCCATGTGGTGGTGGCCGCGCTCATCAAGACGATTACCCTCCGCCCCAAGCTCAACCGCTTTATCGCGAACAGCAACTTTTATCAGAGAAATGAGGTTTCCTCGGCGTTCGTGGTGAAAAAGGAATTTACCGATCGCAGCGAGGAGGCGCTTGCCTTCATCCACGCGAAGGAGGATTCCACCATTGAGACCCTTCATGAGGAACTGCGCCGGCAGATTAAGGCCTGCCGTTCTGATACGCCGGACAGCTCCACCGACACCATGAACATCCTCAATAAGATGCCGCACTGGTTCTCGAAGTTCCTGGTGAAGTGCCTTCGGGTGATGGACCGCCACGGCAAGGTGCCCGCCTCCATCATCGAAACCGACCCTTATTATTCCTCGGTGCTGGTTTCCAATGTCGGCTCCATTAAGCTGAAGAGCGGCTATCACCACCTGACCAACTGGGGTACCTGCTCTCTTTTCTGCCTCATCGGCGAAAAGAAGATGAATCCTGTTTTTAAGCCCGACGGAAGCTACGAGATGCGCGAGACGGTCGATCTCGGTCTCACCATCGATGAGCGTCTCGCCGACGGCTATTATTATTCCAAAAGTGTAAGACTGCTGGCACACCTGCTTCAGAACCCTGAGCTTCTGGAGCGGCCTGCCAATGAGGAGGTAGAGTATTGAGTACTGCAGAAACCCGCACGCCCTGGCTCAAGAACCTGGGAGACGTGCCCGCGACGCTTTCCTATTTTGAAGGAAGCATGTATGAGGCGGTTGCCAAGATTGCCAAGGAATATCCCGATTATATCGCGTTTGACTTTATGGGACGCCCCACCACCTATAAAAAGATGGTGGAGAACATCGACCTCTGCGCCCGCGCCCTCAAGGCGATCGGCGTGAGAGAGGGCGACAAGGTCACCATCTGTATGCCGAACTGTCCCCAGACCGTCTTTATGTTCTACGCGGTCAATCTGGTCGGCGGCATCGCCAATATGGTGCATCCCCTCTCCAGTGAGCGGGAGATCGAATTCTACCTGAAGGAATCCAACAGCATCTGCGCCATCACCCTTGACCAGTTCTATAATAAGTTCGAGGCCATCCGCCAGAACGTGGAGAACCTGAACAACGTCATCATCGCGAGCATCAAGGACGAGCTTTCCCGCCCGGTACGCGCGGGGTATATGCTCACCGAGGGCCGCAAGATCAAGAAGATCCCCGAGGACGCCCCCGTCATCCGCTGGAAGGAATTCATGCAGATGGGCGCCCGCTACCGCTGGAAGTACGCCGTCAAAAAGGTGGGCAGCGATCCCGCTGTTATTCTTTACAGCGGCGGCACCACCGGCGTCACCAAGGGCATCCTCCTTTCCAATAAAAACTTTAACGCCCTCGGTCAGCAGATCATCGCCACCAACCCCATGTTCCGTCCCGGCGATAAGATGCTGGCGGTCATGCCGATGTTCCACGGCTTCGGCCTCGGCGTCAGCATCCATTCCATGCTGAGTCAGGGCGGACGCTGCGTACTGGTTCCCCGCTTTACCGCGGAGAGCTATGCCAAGCTCCTCAAAAAGACCCGCTGCAACTTCATCGCGGGCGTGCCCACCCTCTACGAGGCGCTGCTGCGCATCCCCTGCATGGAGGGCGCGGACCTTTCCTTCCTCAAGGGCGTGTTCTCCGGCGGAGACTCCCTTTCGGTGGAGCTCAAAAAGCGCTTTGACAAGTTCCTCTTTGACCACCATGCCGTGGTGCAGGTGCGGGAGGGCTACGGAACCACCGAGTGCGTTACCGCGAGCTGCCTCACCCCCTCCCATATGGCCAAGGAGGGTTCTATCGGCCTCCCCTTCCCGGATACCTTCTATGACATCGTGAAGCCTGGCACGCAGGAGAGCCTGCCCTACGGGGAGGAGGGCGAGATCTGCATCTCCGGCCCCACGGTGATGATGGAGTATGTCGGCCACCCCGAGGAGACCGCCGCCACCCTGCAGACCCATCCCGACGGGCGGGTCTGGGTACACACCGGCGACCTCGGCATGATGGACGCAGACGGCTTTGTCTATTTCCGTCAGCGCATCAAGCGCATGATCGTGACGAGCGGCTACAATGTCTATCCCTCCCAGCTGGAGAACATTCTGGACGCGCACGATCTGGTGCAGATGAGCTGTGTTATCGGCGTTCCCGACCCCCTCAAGATGCAGAAGGTCAAGGCGTTCGTGATGCTGAAGCCCGGCCTTACCCCCTCGGAGGAGTACCGCACCATCCTGATGGATTACTGCCGCAAGAACATCGCGAAATACGCTATGCCCTATGAGATCGAGTTCCGCGAGGAGCTTCCCAAGACGCTGGTGGGCAAGGTGGCCTACCGTGTTCTGGAGGAGGAAGAGACGGCAAAGCGCGAGGTCTGAGTCCCCCCCAAAAAAGCTTAAACCAAGTCCCCGCGGGAGAGCGAGTCTCCGGCGGGGACTTTTTGGGAGGAAGGGGGGCTTTGCGGCGTTTTCCGCTCTTTTTCTTACCCCCTTGCATTTCCCGGAAAACTATGTTAAAATGTCCCCATACTTTAGAAAAGCTTTGACGGAGACAGTAGCCGAGAGCCAAAAGCAACAAGCGAGCCGCGGAGGGTGAAAGCGCGGCGCTGACTGGTTCTCATAGCGAAAATCACTCCCGAGCTGAGGCCCGAACCCCGCAGTAAGGCTCTCCGGTTATCCTCCCGTTAGAGGGATCCCATATCACAAGGGTATGGCGTAATAGGTGGTTTGCGAAGGAAACTCAGCCCCTCGTCCTGTTATGGATGGGGGCTTTTTCTTTTGTCCGCATGGGCGCCGAGTCCCGAAACAAAAACGCTGAAAGGAGCATCCTCATCATGTACAAAAGCGTATCCCCCAACATCAATTTTGTGGAGCAGGAAAAGAAAATCGAAGCCTTCTGGCAGGAGGAGCACATCTTTGAAAAGAGCATCGAGACCCGTAAAAAGGGCGAGCCCTATGTCTTTTATGACGGCCCTCCCACGGCAAACGGCAAGCCGCACATCGGCCATGTCCTCACCCGCGTCATCAAGGATATGATCCCCCGCTACCGCACCATGAAGGGCTACATGGTCCCCCGCAAGGCGGGCTGGGACACCCACGGCCTGCCGGTCGAGCTGGAGGTGGAGAAGAAGCTCGGCCTCAACGGCAAGGAGCAGATCGAGGAATACGGCATGGAGCCGTTCATCGCCAACTGCAAGGAGAGCGTCTGGCAGTACAAGGGGATGTGGGAGCAGTTCTCCCGCGCGGTCGGCTTCTGGGCGGATATGGACAACCCTTATGTGACCTATCACAATGATTATATCGAGTCCGAGTGGTGGGCGCTCAAGCAGATCTACGACAAGGGGCTTCTCTATAAGGGCTTCAAGATCGTTCCCTACTGCCCCCGCTGCGGTACCCCGCTTTCCTCCCATGAGGTCGCGCAGGGCTATAAGAACGTAAAGGAGCAGTCCGCCATCGCCCGCTTCAAGGTGGTGGGAGAGGAAGCTTACTTCCTCGCGTGGACGACCACCCCCTGGACGCTGCCCAGCAACGTGGCGCTCTGCGTCAATCCCACCGACGACTACTGCAAGGTCAAGGCCGCCGACGGCTACACCTATTACATGGCGGAGCCGCTTCTGGATACCGTGCTCGGCTCCCTTGGGAGTGAGGACAAGCCCGCCTATGAGGTACTGGAGCGCATGAAGGGCAAGGAGCTGGAATACCGCGAGTATGAGCCCCTCTTCGACTGCGCCCTCCCGCTTTGCGAGAAGCAGCACAAGAAGGCCTACTTTGTCCTCTGCGATGACTATGTCAGCATGACCGACGGTACCGGCATCGTGCATATCGCGCCCGCCTTCGGTGAAGACGACGCCCGGATCGGCAGGAACTATGACCTGCCCTTCGTGCAGCTGGTGGACGGCGCCGGCCTGATGACCAAGGAAACCCCCTTCGCCGGGGTGTTCGTCAAGGACGCCGATCCCATGGTGCTCAAATTCCTGGAGGAGAAGCACCTGCTGTTCTCCGCACCCCACTTTGAGCATGACTATCCCTTCTGCTGGCGCTGTGATACCCCTCTCCTTTATTACGCCCGCGAGAGCTGGTTCATCAAGATGACCGCCGTCCGCGATCAGCTCATCAAGAACAACAAGACCATCAACTGGATCCCCGAGAACATCGGCACCGGCCGCTTCGGCGACTGGCTGGAGAATGTTCAGGACTGGGGTCTTTCCCGCAACCGCTACTGGGGCACCCCGCTCAACATCTGGGAGTGCGAATGCGGCGAGCGCTGCTGCGTCGGCTCCATCGAGGAGCTGCGCTCCCTCTCGGATAACTGCCCGGAGGAGATCGAACTGCACCGTCCCTTCATCGACAAGGTGACGCTCCGCTGCCCCAAGTGCGGCGGCGTGATGCACCGTGTCCCCGAGGTCATCGACTGCTGGTTCGATTCCGGCTCCATGCCCTTCGCCCAGCATCACTATCCCTTTGAGAACGAGGAGACCTTCCACCGGGAGTTCCCCGCCGACTTCATCAGTGAGGCGGTGGACCAGACCCGCGGCTGGTTCTATTCTCTCCTTGCCATCTCCACTCTGCTCTTTGATAAAGCCCCCTTCAAGAACGTGATTGTCCTCGGCCATGTTCAGGATGAAAACGGTCAGAAGATGAGTAAATCGAAGGGCAACGCCGTAGACCCGATGGAGGCGCTCGAAACCTACGGCGCCGACGCCATCCGCTGGTATTTCTATGTCAACTCCGCGCCGTGGCTCCCCAACCGCTTCCACGGAAAGGCGGTCATGGAGGGACAGCGGAAGCTGATGGGCACCCTCTGGAATACCTACGCCTTCTTTGTCCTCTATGCGAATATTGATAACTTCGACGCGACAAAATATAAGCTGGACCCCGAAAAGCTCACCGTCATGGACCGCTGGCTGAGAAGCCGCCTCAATTCCATGGTGAAGGAAGTCGATTACGACATCGCCAACTACCGCATCCCCGAGGCCGCCAAGGCGCTGCAGGGCTTTGTGGAGGAGATGAGCAACTGGTACGTCCGCCGCGGCCGTGAGCGCTTCTGGGCACCCGGCATGGAGGATGACAAGATCGCTGCTTATATGACCCTCTATGAGGCGCTGGTGACCACCGCCAAGACTGCGGCCCCCATGGTTCCTTTCCTGTCGGAGGCCATCTATCAGAACCTCGTCCGCTCCATTGATAAGACCGCGCCCGAGAGCATCCACCTCTGCGATTTCCCCGTGGTGGAGGAGTCGCTCATCGACACCGATCTGGAGGCGAAGATGGAGGAGATCATCGAGATCGTGGAGCTGGGACGCGCCGCGAGAAACGGCTCCGGCCGCAAGAACCGCCAGCCCCTTGCCACCATGTTCGTGAAGTGCGACAAGGACCTCGACGACTTCTATCAGGAGATCATCCGTGAGGAGCTCAACATCAAGAAAGTCATCTTCACCAAAGAGGTGGAGGGCTTCGTGAGCTACCTCTTCAAGCCCCAGCTCAAGACCTGCGGTCCCAAGTTCGGCAAACGCCTCGGGGCGCTGAAAGAAGCGCTCGCCGCGCTGGACGGCAACGCCGCCAAGGCCGAGCTGGACGAAAAGGGTGTTCTCACCCTCAGCCTTCCGGATGGCCCCGCGGAGCTTACTTCTGCGGATCTCCTCATGGAGACCACCCAGCGTGAGGGCTTCTACACCGTCACCGACCGCGGCGTCACTGTGGCCATTGATACCGTTCTGACCCCCGAGCTTCTGGAGGAGGGCTTCGTCCGGGAGCTTATCAGCAAGGTGCAGACCATGCGGAAAGAGGCCGGCTTTAACGTGACCGACCACATCCGTGTGACCCTCCGGGGCGGCGAAAAGGTGGAGACCGTCGCCGAGGCCAACCGGGCGGACATCTCCGCCGCGACCCTCGCGGACAGCCTCACTGTCGCGGAGCCTCAGGGCTTTGTGAAGGAGTGGGACGTCAACGGCGAAACCGCGACCATCGGCGTGGAGCGCGTCTAAACGTTTTGGTATTTGACAGGATCCCTTCCCGAAAACGGGGAGGGGTCCTTTCCCGAGAAGGGACTTATTTTCAGCTGTAAAGGAGAGAACGCATGACCGACTTAAAAAAATCCTATTCCCTCATCGCAGTTGACCTTGACGGAACGCTCCTCAATTCCTCCCTTACCGTCTCTCCCCGCGCCGAGCGGGCTGTGAAGGAGGCGATGAAGCGGGGGAAGGAGGTCGTTTTCTGTACCGGGCGGAGCATTTCCGAAATGAACCGCTACCTCAGGCAGTTCCCGGAGCTTCACTACGCCATCGCGGAGGCGGGCTCCTGCCTTTATGACGTCCGGGAACAACGGGTGCTGGAGCAGAAGAGCTTTACCGCCGAGGAATCGGAGACTATTTTTAATGTCGTTGACGGCATGGACGTCATGGCGACGGCCTATCTGAATGGGCTGACCTATACCTGCCTGCCGGAGGGGACCGACCTTGCGCACTTCTCAATGATGCATTTTAAGGAGACCTTTGAGGAAAGCACGGTTTGGTCGCCTGAGCTTCTCCGCCCGGAGAACCGCCGCACGGCGTACAGCAAGTTCGTCTTTTTCTTCGCGGATCCCGAGGAGCGGGTGCGGGCGCTGCAGGAGTTTTGGAAGCTCCCGCTTTCCGCCGCCGTCTGCTACTTCAATAACATTGAGCTGACCCCCCAGGGGGTGGACAAGGGGACCGGCATGGAGATGCTGAGCCGCCGGCTGGGCATCCCCCCGGAGGAGATGATCGCCATCGGCGACAGCGAAAACGACCTTCCCATGCTGCGGCGGGCCGGGCTGCCCCTCGCCATGGGGAACGCCATCCCGGAGCTTAAAAAGATTGCCGCCCATACCCTCCCGGACTGCAACCATGACGGCGCTGCCGAAGCAATCGAGCGGTTCCTGCTCTGAGCCATAATATAAAATGGACACGGTCCCCTCCCCTTAAGGAGCGGGTGCCGTGTCTTTTTTTGATGGAAGCGGGCGAAAAAGCGATTGCGGAGGGGCGTTTCGCTATGCTATAATGGGAAAAACGCAACAAGAAATTCCTGTACGGACCCGGAAAAGGAGGAATTCCATGAAGAAAAGCTGGATTATTTTGACGACAGCGCTGGTTCTCGCGCTTTTTGTCGGCTGCCGCAACCCCATTGAGGAGGTGGTGACCGACGACCCGAACCCCGAAAAGGAGCAGGAGGAGGTCATGACGCCGGAGCCCCCGAAGGAGCCGACCCCGGAGGAAAAGGAGGCGGCCGAGCAGGCGCTGCGGGAGGAGCTGACGACGCTCCTCGCCCAGAAGCTCGGCACCCGGGATGAGGCGACCGGGGAGGAATACTGTTACAGTCTGGGCGAGCGGGTCACCGCCGCCGACGGCGAGGAGTATTTTTACGGCCGCTGGGAAAAGATCATCCACGATCTGGACAGCGGAAAAGAGGTTCATTCCCTCATGGCGGAGGTCTTTGTGACCCCGGATGGGAAGCACGCCTTTGTGGGGAATTACTTCCCGGAAAACGGCGAGAACGGGAGCACCGTGGTGCTTACCCAGGAGGATCTCTTTGCCGATGGCCCCGCGATGGGCTGACCCGCCCCCAAAAAACAGTCCCCGAGGGAGAGCTTCCTTCGGGGGCGTTTTCTTTTATATAAGGCAAAAAAGCGCCCCCTCCCGAACGGAAGAGGGCGTTTTTGATTTGTTACTTTCTGAGATCGGGCGCGGATACGGGGGGCTTGCGGAAGTGAGAGTGCTGCTCGAAGGAGTAGGCGATCTCAATGAGACGGCCCTCGCTCCAGGGACGGCCGATGATCTCCATGCCGACCGGAACCCCGATGGGGGCGTTCTCGTCGGGCGCGAAGCCGGCGGGCACCGCGATGGAGGGGAAGCCGGTGGAGGAGCAGAGCACGCCGTTGCGCTGCTGCTGGTTGGCGCCCAGCTTGCAGACCAGCTGCTGCTGATGGGGATAGATCATCGCGTCGAGGTTGAGGTCGGCCATGATCTTGAGAACATGGGTGCGGACGCCGATCTTGTTGTACATCTTTTCGAGATAGCGGGGCGTGCCGACATCCAGCTTCATGGCGTCGCGCATATTGCCCTCGGAGAAGGGATGGAACTTGCCGCTCGCGAGGATGTCCGCCATGGAATGAACCGGCCAATCCTTGGGAAGGGTGGCCAGATAGCCGTCGAGGTCGTGCTTGAAGTCGTCCAGATGGACGGAAACCTCGCTGGTGAGCCAAGGCTGGTCGATGTTGTCGGTGACGGGGACGAGGGTCGCGCCGTTCTCCTCAAAGACCTTCATGGCGTTGCGAACCACTTCATTGGTGGAGCGGTTGATCTCCTCCTTGCCAAAGAGGCTCTCCAGAACGCCGATGCGGGCGCCCTTCATGCCATCGATTTTAAGGTGGCTCATGTAGCTCTCCTCGCGGCGGCCGACGCTCCAGGCGGTCTCGGCGTCGTCGGGGTCATAGCCGGCAATGACGTCAAGGCAGCGAACGGCGTCCTCCACGGTACGGCAGATGGGGCCCGCGGTGTCCTGCGTGAGGGAGTAGGGGACGATGCCCGCGCGGGAGATCATGCCGATGGTGGGACGGATGCCGACCAGGCTGTTGGCGGAGGAGGGAGAACGAACGGAGTTGATGGTATCGGTGCCGAGGCCGATGATGCCGATGTTGCAGGCGATGGAAGCACCGGTGCCGCCGGAAGAACCGCCGGGGGTGCGGGTGGGATCGTAGGGGTTGACGGAAGCGCCGAGCACCGAGCTGATGGTCTCGCCCCAGATGGCGAACTCATGCAGGTTGGTCTTGGCGAGGATGAGCGCGCCCGCCTTGCGGAGCCGGGCGGTCACGAACGCGTCGGTATCGGGGACCCAGCCCTCCAGCGCGACGGAGCCGGCGGTGGTGGGCATATCGGTGGTGTTGAAGTTATCCTTCAGCATGACGGGGATTCCGTGCAGGGGGCCCATCAGAGCATGATGCTCCTTCACATAGGCATCGAAAGCGTCTGCTTCCTCCAGCGCCTTGGGATTGAGGCAGATGATGGAGTTGATGGCGGGACCCTTATGGTCATAGGCGTTGATGCGGTCGATGTAGGCTTCGCAGAGCTCACGGCAGGTGAGCTCGCCGGAGAGATAGGCCTCGTGAACCTTGGCAACCGTTGTTTCCATAATGTCAAATTTGCTCATGGATGATAATCTTCCTTTCGTTTGTTACTGCTCCACAAAGTGAGAAGCGCGGATTTGTGAGGATTTCACGTCCAGGGGGCGCCATCCGGGCAGACAGCAACCCCATGATATTAGCTATAATTATAACCAATAAAGGGGGCGAAAGTCAACGATTTAGCCAGAAAGAATCCCAAAAAGCGCTTAAAATAAAAAAGGAACGGCAAAAGCTGTTCCTAAAAAATCTTTATAGAGAAACACCAAAACGGGGTGCCGATTCAAAAAAGCTCCAGCAGAACGTCGATCAGACGGTCCATCGCCGCCAGACGATCCGCCGGGAGAGCGGCAAGCTTCGATGCGATGCGGGAGGGCTCGGGGCGGTCCTCGCTCCCCAGAAGCAGATAGTCGCACGAGACGCCCAGCGCCGCGGAGAGGAGAATGACGGTTTCCAAAGAGGGCCCGGAAACGCCGCGTTCCACGGTGGAAATAAACTGCGCGGAGCGGTCGATGCGCTCGGCGAGCTGCTCCTGTGTGAGTCCGGCCCGTTCCCGTGCAAGTTGGATTCTTTGCCCGATGCAAACATTTAATGGTTTTTTCTCCAACATTTTGGCACCTCGACTAATAACAGTACTATTAGTTTATCCAAGTTTACCATTGAATTAAACATAGTGATGCGTTTATACTTATGATAGTATTACTATTAGTTTGAACCTTATTCCAAAATTATCTTGCAAATCACCGGCCGGAGGGCAGGAAAAAACGGCCGGTTTATTTGAGGTGGGCGCGCGGACGCACCGAAAAAGGTCTGCGGAAATTTAAGGAAGTTGAGGAGAAACGATATGAAAAAAATCATGACAACTCTGCTGGCAGTCGTTCTGGCGCTTTCCATGCTGCCGGTAACGGCGCTGGCAGAGGTAACGACACCGGGAATTTCGACAGAGATACCGACAGAGGAAGTCAAGCCCCTGTCTGCAGAGTGTTTTGTAAAGGGTGATTGCGGAGATCAGCCGGTAACTGCCACCCAGCATGATGGCTACATTGAAGTGAAGGTAACCGGTACGGCAAAGAAACAGATGAGCGGAACCGGCGCCGGCACCAGCGGCGCTACCGGCAAGGAAGCGTACTGGGCTGGCTGGCGCATCAACCTCTATACAGTCGCCGCTAAAGACTACGACAACCTGTATATTTGGAGTGGTATTGACCTTACTTCCCTCCAGCAAGCTGCCGCGGATGATAACAACGCCGTTAAGGCGATAATCAATGATAAGGATGGCGAGGAATTTTACTGCGACGATCACAGCCTCGGTGACAAGTGGGGACCTGGCGATCATTGGTTCTGCTATGAGCTCCGCTCTGCTGAAGGAACCCCTCTGACCGCTAAGACCTATTGCAAGGTCAATATGGACGAAGTGAAGAAGTTAGATGACGAGCCTACGCCCACGCCTCCGGTAGAAAAGACCGACGTCTGCAAGATCGGCGAAACGGGGTATGCGACGCTTCTGGAGGCCGTGACGAAGGCAAAGGATGGTGATACGATCATCCTGCTGGCTGATGTGGACGAAGAAACCGCAGAGACAGTAACCGTTCCCAATGCAGTTACCATCAAGGGCGATGGGCATTCGGTTAACCTTGGATTTACAAACGGCAATGAAAATGCGAGAGCGATGCCCGTGCTGAGGGTCGAAAAAGCGCTGACTCTCGAAGGCGTCAGCATGACGGTAAACGGCTGCGACGTTACGATCGAGGGGAAAGCTAAGCACAATGGTACGGCGTTTACGCTTGCAAATGGTGCTGAACTGAACCTTAAAGCCAATTCCACTCTGACGCTCCAGAATCTTAGCCGTGGTATGATTATGTCCTCTGGAACGAACCCAAGCAAGCTGAATGTGGAGGAAAATTCTACACTGTCCTTTAATAACATCGATGGCAACGCCACCAACGGCGGCCTCATTACGGTGACAAACTCCACCGTCAACCTTACCGCAGTCTGCAACAACGGTCTCAGCGCGCAGGCTGTTAAGCTGGAGAATGCCAAAGTAAACGCTGATACTGTTGGCTGTGCGGTTATCACTTCCAAAGATGAAGCAAAGAACGGAACAAAGAATCCCGGCATCGATATTAAGGGATCCGCTATCAGCATTAAAAATTCCGGCAGCGGGCTGCCGCTCAAGTCGCAATGGTCCAATATTCAGGGCCTTATCGCTTTTAATAATAAGGATGCCGGTTCTCTGGCAATCGAAAACACCGCCTTTACTCTGACCGACAACAAGGACCAAAACGGAAAAGCTATTAATACCATTCATGTAGCGGCAGGCAAAGCGGATATCAAAGCTCCCGCAGGCGTCACCGTTGCCAACGAGGAAGGCAATACCGGTACCGTTACGGTCAACGGAAAAGAAGTAAAGCCGGGTGAAAATCACAAGGTTCCCTCCTCCGGCGGCGGTTCTTCCTCCGGCGGCAGCTGGAGCGGCTACTATTACAGCGTGAACCCGGTCGGCTCCTCCACCTGGAAGCCCGGCGATAAGGGCCTTGCCTTTACCGCGGGCACCACCGAGAAGCTTTCCGAGGTCCGTGTGGACTATAACACCCTCGCCAAGGGGAACTACATCGTTGCCAAGGACGGCACCGTCACCCTCAAGGCGAACTACCTCCGCACCCTCGCGGAGGGCTGGTACACCCTCACCCTCGTCTTCCCGGATGGCGAAGGCTCCGTTTCCTTCACCGTGGAGGGCACCGGCACGGGCCTTACCCAGAACCCTGAGACCGGCGACCACAGCTTTGTGGCGGCGGCAGTGGTTCTCGCTGCCGTCTCCGTCATCGGCATGGCGGCGGCTTCCCGCAAGAAATAATTTTTCCCGAACATAAAAAAGCTCCCCCTCAAAAAAGGGGGAGTTTTTTCTTTATCACTTAAACATTAAAGCGGAACAGCACCACGTCGCCGTCCTTCATCACATATTCCTTGCCCTCGCTTCGCACCAGGCCTTTTTCCTTGGCGGCGGTGAGAGAGCCGCACTCAATGAGCGTCTCATAGGGGACGACCTCCGCGCGGATGAAGCCCCGCTCAAAGTCGCTGTGGATCTTGCCGGCGGCCTGCGGCGCCTTGGTTCCCTTGGTGATGGTCCACGCCCGTACCTCCGGCTTTCCGGCGGTGAGGTAGCTGATGAGCCCCAGAAGCTCATAGCCCGCCGTGACCAGACGATCCAGTCCCGACTCATGCAGTCCCAGCTCCTCCAGGAACATCTTGCGGTCCTCCGGCTCCATCTCGGAAAGCTCCTCCTCGATCTTGCCGCAGATGGGCACGACCTTGGCACCCTCTGCCTCGGCAATGGAAAGGACCTCCTTGTAGCGGGGATTGGCGCTGAGATCCCCGGCAAAGTCCTCCTCGCTGAGGTTCGCCGCGTAGATGACCGGTTTGCCGGAAAGAAGCGGACAGTCTGCGATAAGCTCCGCCTCCATTTCGTCCGCCGGGAAGCTCCGGGCGGATTTCCCTTCGGAGAGGTGGGCCAGCAGCCGCTCAAAGAGGGCCGCCTCGGCCAGCAGCTTTTTGTCGCCGCTCTTGGCGCCCTTCTTGCAGCGGTCGATGCGCCGCTCCACCAGATCCATATCCGAAAGCACCAGCTCCAGATTGATGGTCTCGATGTCCCGGGCCGGGCCGACCGAGCCGCTCACATGGACGATGTCGCCGTCCATAAAGCAGCGCACCACATGGACGATGGCGTCCACCTCGCGGATATGGGAAAGGAACTTGTTGCCGAGCCCCTCGCCCTGAGAAGCGCCCTCCACCAGTCCCGCGATGTCCACAAACTCAATGACAGCGGGGGTAATTTTATCGGGGCTGTACATCTCGGCGAGACGATCCAGACGGCGGTCGGGGACCGGCACCACGCCGACGTTCGGCTCGATGGTGCAGAAGGGATAGTTCGCGGATTCCGCGCCGCCTCCCGTGAGGGCGTTAAAAATCGTGCTCTTGCCGACGTTCGGCAGGCCTACGATACCAAGTTTCATAAGGCTTAAAATCTCCTTTATGTGTAACATTCAGCGGATAACAGATTTATTTTACCACAAGGCGCTGCGGTCTTCAACCGCGGAGAAGGGCAAAATGAAAACCCCCATTCCGAAAGCACCCGCATCTTCTCCCGAAGCTCGTTCCGGAGGGGACTTACAATAATACTCCGCAAGCTCTTTTATCCCGGGGAGGAGGGTGCGGCAGGAAGAGAGCGCCTCATGAAGGGCGGAAAGCGCCGTCTCTCCCACGACCAAAATTTCTTCCCTATGGGTCACACGTTCCATTCGGATCATAAAAATTCTCCTTTTGGTAAAGTCTCTCCCCCTAAATAATAGGGAAGAAGCGGGAGAAAAGGGGCAGGACGGCAGAAACCCAAAGACATTTCCCCCGAAAGATGCTAAAATAGGAGGTAAAATGGGGGAGTAGAATCCCTTTAAGCACAGAGAAAATAAAAAAATTCTCTGTGGGTGCAATAAAACACGTTTTCCGAACGTTAATTGGGTGAACAGGAGGAGACATATGTTCATGAAGTCAGCCGCGGCGCCCGCTTCCGGAGCGGACGCAGTACTGGAAAAGTGCATCTCCCAAATCGCAGAAGGCGACCTCGAGGCGCTCGCCCGATTCTATACCGAGACCCAAAGCGCCGTATACGGCTACGCCCTTTCCATCCTCAAAAGTCAGAGTGACGCCGAAGACGTCATGCAGGACGTTTTCATTCAGGTCTGGAAGGGCGCGGGGCGCTACCGCGCCGCCGGGAAACCGATGGCCTGGGTGCTTGTCATTACGAGAAATCTCGCGATGGACCGCCTGCGCCGGGAGAAAAACGTGCTCCCCTTTCCGGAGGAGGAGCTGCGGTGCGAAAGCGCCGGGGACTTTTCTGTCACCGAGGAGGATCGGCTGACCCTAAGGGACATTCTCCGGGACCTCGGAGACGAGGAGCGGCAGATCGTTGTACTTCACTCCGTCACAGGGCTTAAGCACCGCGAGATCGCGGAAATCATGCAGATGCCCTTAGCTACTGTTCTATCCAAATATAACCGAGCCATTAAAAAGCTCCGTCTCGCTTGGGAGGAGGCAGAATAAAATGCGTAACTATGAGGAACTGAGAGACGAAAAAACAGAACGGCGCATCAGAAACGCCATTGAGCATACCGCTCCCGACGCACTGGAAGAAATTCTGACCTCCTGCCAGAAATTGCAGAAAGGAAATGTGATCCCTATGAATGAAGCAAAAACGAGATCCACCAGAAAGCCGTTTGCGGCGCTGGCTGTGGCAGCCGCCGTGCTGCTGGTTCTGGCGGGAGGATTCTTCCTCCGCGGCCATAACGCTGCGCTGGGCGACGCCGTTTCTATGGTGTCTCTTGACGTAAACCCCAGCCTCCAGCTGGAAGTAGACAGCAACAAGAAGGTCGTGGCGACCCGCGCTCTCAATGAAGACGCCAAGACCATTCTCGGTGATATGAACCTTAAGGGAACCGATCTGGACGTTGCCCTCAACGCTGTGGTAGGCTCCCTCCTGCAGAACGGCTACCTTGAAAGCCTTTCCTCCGCCCTTCTGGTAACGGTGGAGGATGAGAACGCCGAGCGCGCCGCGGAACTCCAGCTCTATCTGGATAAAGAGATGGATGAGATCCTGCAGAAAACCTCCTCCGGCGCCGCTCTGATGAGTCAGGTGCTTACCACCGAATCCGCTCTGGAGGAGCAGGCCTCTGCCAATCATATCTCGGTCGGCCGTGCGCACCTCATTGAGGAAGTCCGCGCCAAGCACCCTGAACTCGCCTTTGAGGACCTCGCCAAGCTCTCGGTGGAGGAGCTGAGACAGCTCTGCACCGTTACCAATGTCAAGACGCTTCCCATCGGCAAGAAGGCTGCCGCGGAAAAGGCACTTGCCCATGCCGGTCTTACCGGGAAGAAAGGCGTCACCTATAAGGTGGAAGCAGAGCTTAATAAGGTCCCCGCGCATTACAGCGTAGAGCTCTACACCCCCTGGGGTGAGTTTGAGTACAAGGTAGACGCCGCAAGCGGCAAGATTCAGAAGGGCCTTGCCAATGTGGAGGAGGCCGTCAAGGCGGGCACCGTTCCCACCCCTCCCTCCGATGCTATCGGGGAGAAGGACGCCATCGCCAAAGCGCTGGAGCACGCCGGCCTCAAGCCGGATGACGTTCGAGGCATGACCTGCCGGCTCGATCTGGAGGACGGCAACTGGGTCTTTGAGGTCGAGTTCCGGGTCGGAAACGAGGAGTATGAGTACGAGATCGCCGCGGTCGGCGGTTCCATCCTCGAAAGCGACAAAGATCAGGAAGATCCGGATGACATCGACGACGATGACGACATGGATGACGATGACGACTTCGACGATATCGAGGATATTTTCGATGACTGGGAAGACGCGCTGGAGAAGAAGGCCAGGGACGCCGCTCTCTCGGCAAAGCAGGCCATCGAAAAGGCTCTTTCCCATGCGGGGATCAAGCCGGCCGAAATGAGCAGAATCTCCTGCGACTTTGATATGAAAAAGGGCAAGGGCTGCTATGAGGTGGAATTTTCCAAGGACGGCACCAAGTATGAGATCACCATTGATGCCAATTCCGGCGCGGTGCTGAAAGCCGAAAGCGAGCTGGATGACTAAAACATCTCCCCCTCCATTATCAGGGGATACCCTATTTCTCAAGAGCACACCCGACTCTCACCCACCCACGAGAGTCGGGTGTGTCTCTTTTCCCGGGAAAGGAGGGGCCTTCCCCCCCAAAAAACTCCGCCCGGTTGAAAGTTTCCCGCTAAAAGAGTATAATACGGTAAAGTTTACAGGAAAGGAGCTCCGCCCTATGAGAGCTTACGAATACCTAATGAAATACGCGCAGGTCTACACCACGAGCGATGAGGAGAGCGGGACCTGTCCTTCCACCGCCCGTCAGTTGGACCTCGCCAAAATACTGGTGGAGGACCTGAAGGCCATCGGCTGTGAGGACGCCCATCTGGATGAAAACGGCTATGTCTATGCAAGCCTCGCCGCCACCCCCGGCTGTGAGGAGAAGCCCGCCCTTGGATTCATCGCCCATATGGATACCGCCCCCGACGCTCCCGGCGAGCATGTAAAGCCGCAGCTTTATCCCAACTATGACGGCAAGGCGCTCACCCTGCCCTCCGGCGCGGTGCTTTCCCCGGAGCGCTTTCCCTTCCTTTCCGAAATGGTGGGGGAGACCCTCCTCACCTCCGACGGAACCACGCTGCTGGGCGCCGATGACAAGGCGGGCATCGCGGAGATCTTTGCCGCGGTGGAGCACATCATTAAGGAAGGCCTGCCCCATGGCAAGCTCTGCATCGGCGTGACCCCCGATGAGGAGATCGGACGGGGCGCGGATCTCTTTGACATCCCCGGCTTCGGCGCGGAGTTTGCCTATACCGTGGACGGCGGTGACGTCGGTACCATTGAGTATGAAAACTTTAACGGCGCGGCGGCGGTCGTGGAGGTCACCGGCCTTTCGGTGCATCCCGGCGAAGCCAAGGACACCATGATCAACGCCTCCAACGTCGCCATGGAGTTCCACATGGCACTGCCTCAGATGGATCGTCCCGAGCACACCGAGGGGAGAGAGGGCTTCTATCACCTCACCCAGATGTACGGCGACGTCAGCAAGGCCAAGCTCGGCTATATTCTCCGCGACCACGATATGGATAAGCTGAATTATAAGAAGGAAACGATGCGCCATATCGCGGACTGTCTCAACGGCCGGTACGGCGCGGACACCGTCAAGGTCACCATCGAGGACAGCTACCGCAGCATGCTGGAGCGCATCCGTCCGCACTTCCATCTGGTGGAAACTGCCCGGGAGGCAATCCGCATGGCGGGTCTTACCCCCATCGAGAACCCCATCCGCGGCGGCACCGACGGTGCCACCCTCAGCTGGAAGGGCCTGCCCTGCCCCAACCTCGGAACCGGCGGCTATAATTTCCACGGTGTCTATGAGTTCGCCACGGTGGAGCGGATGGACCGGTCCATGGAGATCATCCTCAATATTATCGCCCTCTACGCGAAATAAAAGAGAGCCGGAAGGCTTTCCGCCGAAGGAAGGACGCGGCGCCCCGCCCAAAAGGGAGCGCGGCGCCCTTCTTTTTATTCTGTTCATAAAATAATGCGAAGCCCTTAAAATTTTCTTTATGATTTTCCAGAAAAGTATAGTATAATAAAATAGGAACAGTATAGGGGTCAATAGCCGCCCGGAAACGAAGCGGTCCGTTTTGCCCCTTTTCAGAGGAAATACAAGGAGGCCAAGACTGTGGAAAAAATCTTAGTTGCCGATGATGATCTTAATATCTGCGAGCTGCTGCGCCTGTACCTCGTCAAAGAGGGCTATGAGGTCGTGATGGCGCACGACGGCGAAGAAGCGGTGGACCGCTTTGAAAGCGAAAAGCCCGCCCTCATCCTGCTGGACATCATGATGCCGAAGCTGGACGGCTGGCAGGTCTGCCGTGAGATCCGCAAAAAGAGCGACTGCCCCATCATCATGCTGACCGCCAAGGGGGAGACCTTTGATAAGGTCCTCGGGCTGGAGCTCGGCGCCGATGACTATGTGGTGAAGCCCTTTGACACCAAGGAGATCGTGGCCCGCATCAAGGCGGTGCTGCGCCGCTCCGCGCCCGCGTCGAATGCCGCGGAGGTCAAGGAGGTAAGCTATGATAAGCTCACCGTCAATATGACCCGCTATGAGCTTAAGGTTGACGGCAAGGTGGTGGAGGCCCCGCCCAAGGAGCTGGAGCTGCTCTTCCATCTCGCCAGCAATCCCAACCGCGTCTATACAAGAGACCAGCTCCTCGATGAGGTCTGGGGCTTTGAGTATTACGGCGACAGCCGCACCGTGGACGTCCACATCAAGCGGCTGCGTGAAAAGCTGGAGGGCGTTTCCGAACAGTGGAGCCTCAAGACGGTCTGGGGCGTCGGTTATAAATTCGAGGTCAAGGAATAAGAGATGAAACGCGCAAGAAGGACGCTGATGGGCAAATACTTTTCGGTATGCTGCTCCATTATCCTCATCAGTATGGTCTTTGTCGGGGTCATCCTGATGGTGCTGGCGAACCGCTACTTTAAGACCGATAAGTATACCCTCCTCAGCCAGAACGTGAAGCAGGCGGCATCGGTCACCATGGCGAACTACGCCTCCCATGACTACCGCTATGTCAGCTCCGACGTGCTGGAACCCATCTTTTCGGTGCTGGGGACGGCCATCGAGGCGGATATCTACCTCATCGATAATAACAGCAAGGTGCTGCTCGGCACCCGCATCTCCAAGGGAGAGCTGCCCAAAACCCTGCCGGAGGCCGTCATCAAGACGCTGGAGACGCAGGGCGAGTATCGGGGGGTCTCCTCCCTTTCCAATATCTACCCCAACCGGCATTACGTCGTGGCGCTCCCCGTCTATGGCGAGGGAGACCTTTTGGTGGGGGCGGTGCTGGCGGCTTCCCCCGCGGAGGCGCTTTCCGCCCTCTATGGGGATATCCTGCGGATGTTCCTCATTTCCGCCATCGTTGTTTCGGTCATCAGCTTTATCGTCATCTACTTTGTGACCGCCACCATGGTGAACCCCCTCCGGCAGATGCTTGCCGCGACCGAGGCATTCTCCAAGGGGGATTTCTCGGTGCGCGTTCCGGTGGAGGGTGACGATGAGATCGCGACGCTGGCCTCCGCCTTCAACAGCATGGCGACCTCGCTCGCCCTCATGGAGACCACCCGCCGCAGCTTTACCGCCAACGTTTCCCATGAGCTTAAAACCCCGATGACCACCATCGGCGGCTTCATCGACGGCATTCTGGACGGCACCATTCCGCGCGAAAAGCAGAACCACTATCTCCGCATCGTTTCCGGAGAGGTGCAGCGCCTGTCGCGCCTCGTCCGCAATATGCTCACCCTCAGCCAGATCGAGGCGGGAGAGCGGAAGATCGCTCCCACCGGGGTGGAGATTACCGAGCTTGTTACCCGGACGCTCCTTGGCTTTGAGCAGCGGCTGGAGGAAAAGAAGATCGAGGTCACCGGGCTTGATACCGAGCGGGTTTGGGTCCTCGCGGACGCCGATCTCATCCAGCAGGTGGTCTATAACCTCATTGACAACGCCGTCAAATTCGTGGATGAGGGCGGCGAGCTTTCGTTCGACTTTTATCCCGAGCATGGGAATATTATGGTAGCAGTGCGGAATTCCGGAGCGGGGGTTCTGCCGGAGGAGATCCCCCGGCTGTTCGACCGCTTCTACAAGTCCGACCGCAGCCGTTCTCTCGATAAAAACGGCGTGGGGTTGGGGCTTGCCATCTGCAAGACCATCATGAATATCCATAACGGCGAGATCTTTGTGCGGAGCAACCCCGGTCACTACACCGAATTTGTCATCGGGCTTCCTGCCGATCTGGCCCACAATAAAAAGGGCGCGAACCGCAAGGCGCCCACCATGGACGCGAGCTTTACCGAGCTTGCCGCCGGGGAATCCGGCAGAGAGGAGAAGATGGAATGAATAGTCGGGACAAGAGAGACGGTTCCTACCACTGGGATTACGAGGAATACCGCGGCGGCCCGGAGCAGTCCTCCTGCCACCGGGAAGGGAACCGCGGACTCCGGGCGTTCCTGATCGTGATCGGCGTGGCGGCTGTCATCAGCATCATCGTTTTTGTGGCGGCGTCGTTCCTCCAGAAGCCGGAGACGAAGCCCGAAACGCCTGCCGTGCCCCCCAGCTCCGAGCTTCCCAACCTGCCGGAGATCGATCAGCAGCAGAAGCCCGGCGGCTTTGAGGAGGAATCGGACCCCGCCGGAAAGGGCGAGCTTTCCCCCAAGGCGATCTATAAAAAGTGCAAGGATTCGGTGGTCGGCATCGTGAGCCACGGCATCGGCTCCGAGGGCACCGGCATCGTCCTTTCGGAGGAGGGTTATATCATCACCAACGCCCACGTGGTAGCGGGCGGCGAATCCTATGAGGTGGTGCTTTCGGAGGGCGATTCCGTTTCCGCTCAGCTGGTCGGGATGGACCAGCAGACCGACCTTGCCGTCCTCAAGCTGGACTTTGCCCCCGCGGGGCTGACGGCCGCCACCTTCGGCGACAGCGATGAGCTGGAGGTCGGGGAGCGGGTAGTCGCCATCGGAAACCCCGGCGGGCTGGCGCTGGCCTCCACCCAGACGGTCGGCTATGTCTCGGCGGTCAACCGCATCATCAAAACCGAGATCGGCTACACCATGGTCTGCATTCAGGCGGACGTTGCTATCAACCCCGGCAACTCCGGCGGCCCTCTTATCAACAGCTACGGTCAGGTGGTGGGCATCACCTCCTCCAAGCTGGTGCAGGAGGGCTATGAGGGCATCGGCTTCTCCATTCCCATCAATGAGGCCCTGCCCATCATCGACGATCTCCTTGCGAACGGCAAGGTGACCGGCCGTGCGATGCTCGGCATCATGGTGATCGAGGTGGACGACGTGACCGCCATGATGAACGGCGTACCCCGCGGTCTCCTCATCAAGGAGATTAACGAGGGCGCAGACATTGGGAAAAAGGGCGTGGAGCCGGGCGACATCATCACCGCCATCGACGGCTACACCATCACCGGTAAGGCAGAGGTGAGCGAGATCCTCGCGGACTATGCGCCGGGCGATACCGTTTCCATCACCATATTCCGTCAGGACCCGAACGGCCGGGACCGCACCTTTGAGGTAGAGGTCGTCCTGCAGGGCTCCTGAGTGAAAAAAGAAAGTGCCATACGCCGGGAAATTTTTACTGGAGCGGATACGAATTGTATCATTTGCTTCGAAAATACAATTTGTTTTATCAAAAACCCGGGCGGGTAAAATAAAACGGCAGACAGAGAGGCCTCTCTGTCTGCCGTTTTTTTGAACGGGAAACGCCCCAAATAAAGGGGAAAAGGATACTTCCGACTCCAACCCGCCCGCAATTCGGGGCCCTACCGGAGAGCCGGGGATAGGACTGTTCGATAAACCCAAATAAGCCGAACGGCCGCAGACATTACAGCATAGCACAAAACAGAGTGACGCCGCTGATCGGCGTATCATGACGCACTCGGCCTGTAAAAACACGGAAGCACCCGAAAACCCGGATGCTTCTGAATGTTTTTAGATGCTTCGGGGGTCAGACGTTTTCGGCCATGCGGTAGCCAACGCCCACCTCGGTGTGGATGTAGCGGGGTTCGGCGGGGTTCTGCTCCAGCTTGCGGCGGATGTTCGCCATGTTGACGCGCAAAAGCTGGTTGCTGCGCCTTGCCTCCTGCCCCCAGATCGCTTGACTGATGGCGTCGTAGGTGAGCACCCGCCCGGGGTGGCGGCTGAGAAGCTCCACCAGACGGTATTCATTGACGGTGAGGTGCACCTCCTCGCCGCCCAGCGTGACCAGACGGCGCTCGTAGTCGATGGTGAGCTCCCCGACGGAGTAGCGGTCGGCGGGCTTTTCCCCGGCGGAGGGGTGACGGCGGAGCGCGGCGCGGATGCGGGCCAGAAGCTCCGGGGTGCCGAAGGGCTTGGTGATGTAGTCATCGGCGCCGTAATCTAAGGCCAGCACCTTGTCGTTTTCCTGACTTCTGGCCGAGACGATGATGACCGGCAGATCGGACTGCTCCCGGATCTCCCTGAGGAGAGACAGCCCATCCCGATCGGGAAGGCCCAGATCCAATAGAACGGCGTCACAGCCGCCCGCCGCAAGCTCCCGCATCGCGGCTTCGGCGCAGTCGGCCTCCCGGGGGGCAAAGCCTCCGTTTCGGAGCGCGGTCGCTACAAAGTCCCGGATGGTTTTTTCATCCTCCACAATCAAGATGGTGTCCATTTAGGGTTCCTCCTCTCGGTAGAGCGGTAACAGTATGGTAAAGCAGGCACCGCCCTCGGGACGGTTTTGGGCGGAGATGGAGCCGCCGTGCGCCTCCACAATGGTACGACAGACCGAAAGCCCCAGTCCCATATGCCGTCGGTGATCGGATTCCTCGGTTTCGATGCGTTTCCGGATGCCGTCAAAGAGGGTGGGGATGGCCTCGGGGAGGAGGCCTTTGCCGTTATCCTCCACCCGGATGCAGGCGTTTTTCTTTTCCGCTTCCACCGAGAGGGCGATCTCGGTGGCGGTTTCCCCGTGGAGCGCGGCGTTTTCCAGAAGATTAAGCAGTACCTGCTCGATGAGCGTCGCGTCCACCGAGATAAAGATGAGCTCCTCCGGAGCGGAGACCCGGACGGTATAGCCGGGGTAGCGGGAACGGAATTTCCCCGCGGCGCCCGCCAGAATTTCCTCCGCAGCCTCGGGGCTGGTCTTGAGGGCGTCTCCCTCGGGATCGACCCGGGTCACAGTGAGGAGATTTTCCACCATGCGGATGAGCCATTGGGATTCCTCTGCGGCATTCTGAAGAAGGGCCGTCTCCTGCTCCCGGGAGAGGGAATCCTGCTCCAGAACGGTGGTGATGGCGCCGGAGATGGCGGTCAGCGGAGTGCGGAGATCATGCGAGACCGCCCGCAGGAGATTGGCGCGGGTGCGCTCCTTTTCGGTTTCCCGCAGGAGGCGCTCGTCGTTCTTGAAGCGGGAGGTGACGGTGCTGGTGAGGATGGAGACCGCGAACATGGTGATGAAGGTGACGGGGTAGCCGGCGGTCATAAAGTCGAAGGTGTAGAACGGCTCGGTGAAGGCGTAATCGACGATGATGACGGAGAAGATACTGGCGGAAAGTCCCCAGAGATAGCCCTCGGTCATACGGGAGGTAAGAAACACCACCAGCACAAAAACCATGGGGGCACAGCGGTCGGAAACGCCGCCCCGCTCAAACATCATGCAGAGCACCATGCCGCAGAACAGCAGATTGGTGGTGGTGATGGCGTCATTGAGGCTGACGGGAAAGACCGTCTTCAGCCGCTCCCGAAAGTGCTGCATGGGGAGCCCTCCTTTCTTGCTGTCGCTCTTTGTCTCCTATTATAGCATAACTCCCGCGGCTTTCACCAGAGAAAAAACGGGCCGCTCCGGGAGCCCGCGCGCCGAACGCCCGCGGAGACAAAACAGCGGGGAGCGCGGGGGCCGAAAGGCCCGCGCCCGCGACC
>JAHHSN010000013.1 GCA_020025195.1 Angelakisella sp. | reverse complement strand
GAATGGGAACCTGCCCGCCCACCGCCGCCACGACCTCGGGCAGGACCTCCGCCGTTGCGGCACAGCCATCCAATGTCCGTCCGCCGTGGTTGGAAACAACAATGGCGGAGGCCCCGGCACGCATCGCCTTCTCGGCGCCCGCCGCCGTCATAATGCCCTTGACGATAAAGGGCATGCCCGCCGCTTTAATAATCTCGGCAAGCTCCTCCTCGGTCTTGACCCCCGCGGGAGGGGTGCGATTCTGGAGCAGGGGCAGCCCTGCCGCATCCACGTCCATCGCCGCGGCAAAGGCGCCACACTCTCTGGCAAGGGCGAGCTTTTCCATAATGGTTTTCTTGTCCCACGGTTTCACGGTGGGGATGCCGCAGCCGCCGTTGGCCCCGATGGCCTCCACCGCTGCCTTCATGACCGCCGGGTCGATGCCGTCCCCGGTAAATGCCGCACCGCCCGCCTCCGCCGCCGCTTTCACCAGAACGGCATTGTAGCTCACATCATTATAATCGCTTCCATAGTGGAGGTTCACCGCCCCCACAGGGCCGGCAAAGACCGGGAGGGAAAACTTCCGTCCCAAAAAGGTAAATTCCGTATCCATCGCACCGCCCTCGGTGATGGAATCCAGGCGGAGCCTTATTTTTTTCCAGGCCTCAAAATTCCTGACGGCGGTATCGCCGTAGCCCTTGGCGCCCGGGCCGGGAATCCGGTTCCCGCAGGCACGGCCGTCACAGACAGGGCAGGCCCTGCAATAGCTCCCCATGCGGGACCGCGCCGCCGCCAGCAGTTCTTCATATGTCATAATCGTATCTCCTTTTTTAGGTAGCATAGCCGAGCAGACCCCGAACGCTGACCTCCCCGCTGGAAACCGTCGCCTCGGCGCCGTCCGGGTAGCGCACCCTAAGGCCGCCGTCCTCCGCCAGCCCGATGGCGTCCGCCTCCCGGCTGCCGAGGGTGCCGATGACCGTAACACGTTTTCCGATGGTGCAGGAACGGCGCTCCAGCTCCGCCAGAATGGCGGGGTCGGGGTGGTTGAGCAGGTCCTTCTCAAAGAAATATTCATCCAGCCGGCGGATGACCCCCGCCGCAAGCTCCGCCCGCGGAACGCTGACCCCCGCTTCTCGCACCGAGATGGCCTTATCCCGAAGCTCCTCCGGGAAGTCCTCCCGTGCCTCCGCCACATTGATGCCGATGCCGATCACAGCACCGTTCACTGTGGCGGTCTCGGCGTCGCTGGTGAGCTTGGTAAGGATGCCGCAGACCTTTCTTTTATCAATAATGATGTCGTTGGGCCATTTGATTTGGGGAGCAAGCCCCAGCGCCTCCAGCTCCTCGGAAACGGCCAGCCCCGCATAGGAGGTGAGAAGGGAAAGTCCCTTCGCGCCCGGCTCGGGACGGATGAGGTAGGAAAGATAGATGCCGACCCCCGCGGGAGAGGCAAAGCTCCTGCCGAGGCGTCCGCTGCCCCTCGTCTGCCGGTCGGCAAGGACCACTGTGCCGGAGGGGGCCTCCGCCAGCGCCAGCTGCAGCGCCTTGGTGTTGGTGGAGTCCAGCTCCTCAAAGACATGAAGGAGCGCCCTGTCCCGTTCGGGGAGCTGACGCTCCAGCAGGGGTGCCGTCATGAGGTCCGGCATTTTAAGGAGCCGGTAGCCCCGGTTCGTCACCGATTCGATCTCAAAGCCCGCCTCCCGGAGGAGGTTCACCTCTTTCCAGACCGCGTTGCGGGAGACCCCCAGCCGCTCGGAAAGCTCCTGCCCGGAATGAAAGTCCCCGTCGCCGGTGAGGAAACTGAAAAGCTCCTCTCGCCATGTTTTCTTTTCCATTTGATCCTCTCCTTTTATACCGCCTGATAGACGCCGTTTGAAACCTTTTCGATGAATTCCGCGATCTCTGCCGGGGTCTCCTGCATCCCGCTCTGCACCCAGTGGCGGATGATGGCCACGCTGCCGTGTGCAATATAGGTATAGACCCGATCCAAAGTCGCGGCGGGAAGCTCCGCCCTGCCACGCCGAAACAGCTTCACGCTCTGCTCCCGCGCTGTATCCAGAATATTCATGAGGAACTTCTCATCGCCGTACTTCCCAAAAAGCACCTCGCAGTATTCTCGGTTCTTAAGGATGGACTGGCAGATCTCCAAAATGGTTTCGCAGCTGTCGCTCCCGTGGACCGTGTTGTTGACCGAACGGAGGATCTCCTCCGCCACCTCTGTCTTGATCTCCAACAGGAGCTCCTCGGTGCCGGCATAGTGCGCATAAAAAGTGGCCCGGTTGATGTCCGCCCGCTCGCAGATCTCCTTGACGGTGATTTTGGCAAAGGGGCGGTCCCGCATGAGACTGATCAGGCTGCGGTGCAAAAGCATCTTGGTCAGCCTGACCCGATGATCGTTCTTCATTGCAGTCTCCTTCCGCACGTAAACAATCCGTGAATGTTAAACAGATTAGGGGGATTTTGTCGGTTATCCCGACTGCAGCGCTTTTTTTATCGGTTGCGTTTCCCTATAAAATCAGTATAATCGAAATCAGCGATATAAGCAACACCGTGTTGTTTAATCTTACCTTGTGTTGTTGGAGCCCATCCGGCTCCTCGCGTTTCACTTTTCCCCGCGTCTGGGGGCTTCGGGAGGCTTTAAGATTTATGTCATTC
Source organism: Angelakisella sp. (assembly GCA_020025195.1). GTDB lineage: Bacteria > Bacillota > Clostridia > Oscillospirales > Ruminococcaceae > Angelakisella. Next base: position 29,796 of record JAHHSN010000013.1, on the reverse strand, counting down.
GTGGAATTTAAGGACGTTTATAAACGCTATCGGACCGGCGACGTCGTCACCGCCGCCTCGGATGGGGTTAACTTCCATATCGAAAAGGGAGAATTCGCCATCATCGTCGGGCCCTCGGGCGCGGGCAAGACCACCGTCCTCAATATTTTGGGCGGCATGGATTCCTGTGATGAGGGACAGGTGCTGGTGGACGGCGAGGATATCGCCCGCTACAGTCCCCGGCAGCTCACCGGCTACCGCCGCCATGACATCGGCTTTGTCTTTCAGTTCTATAATCTGGTGCAGAACCTGACCGCCCTTGAAAACGTGGAGCTTGCGGCGCAGATCTGCCGGGACCCCATGAGCGCCGAGGAAGCCCTCACCGCGGTGGGACTGGAGCACCGGCTGGCCAACTTCCCCGCCCAGCTTTCCGGCGGCGAGCAGCAGCGCGTCTCCATTGCCCGCGCCCTCGCGAAGCGTCCCAAGCTGCTCCTCTGCGATGAGCCGACCGGCGCCCTCGACTATAAGACCGGCAAGCAGATCCTCGCGCTTCTGCAGAGCGCCTGCCGGGAAAACAACGTCACCGTCATCGTCGTGACCCATAACACCGCCATCACCCCGATGGCCGATCGTGTTATCACGGTGCGAAACAGCCGCGTCGAATCCAACATTGAAAATCCGAACCCCGCCGACGTGAACACCATCGAATGGTGACCGTTTGGCCGCGCAGTTCCAAGAATAGGAGGGTCACCTCATGACCGGAGTCGCACGGAAGGACGCCTTCCGTACCATCAAAAAATCACTGAGCCGCTTTTTCTCCATCCTGCTCATCATTGCGATCGGGGTGGGCTTTTTTGCAGGCATTCGGGCCACCGGGAGCGATATGCGAACAACAGCGAGCGACTATTTTAATGATACCAATACGCTGGATATTCAGCTCATTTCCACCCTTGGCTTCAGCGAGACTGACCTCGCCCTGATCCGGGAGACCGCGGGAGTGGAAAAAGCCGAACCCGGCAAGTTTCTCGACTGCTTCATTGAGGGGCGGGAGAGCCATTCCGCCCGGGTGTTTTCCCTTTCGGAGGAAGCGCTTTCCTCCCCCGAAAGCGCTCTGGACCGGCTGGTGCTCCGGGAGGGACGTCTTCCGGAAGCCGCTGATGAGTGCGTCATCGACCCGCTCCTTCGCGCCTATGGCTTCCATGTGGGCGATGCCCTTCCCCTCACGGCGGGAAAGCCGGGGGATGATCTCTCCGAAAGTCTACATAACACGGAATACAAAATCGTCGGCGTGGCCAGCTCGCCCCGCTACATCGACCGGACCAAGCGCGGCAATACCACCATCGGGGACGGCAGTCTGGACGCCTTTCTCTATATCCCCGAGGAAAACTTTGATACCGATATCTATACCGAGGTCGTGCTGCGGGTCGAGGGAGCTTCCGAGCTGCTCTGCTACGGAGGGGAAGAATACCCCGCTCTGGTGGAGCCGGTCCTGGACTCCTTAGAGGAGCTGGGAGAGGCGCGCAGCGAGCCCCGTCTGGAGGAAGTAAAGGCCGAGGCGCAGCAAAAAATAGATGACGCCAAGGTGGAAATTTCCGACGCCAGGGTGGAGATCGCCGACGCCAAGAAAAAGCTGGCCGACGCGAAGCAGGAGCTGGAGGACGGCCGAAAAGAGCTGTCCGACGGTGAAAAGGAATATGAGGAAGGCCTCGCGTCGTTCCACAGTGGAGTCGCCGCGGGAAGGAAGAAACTCGCCGAGGCGGAAAAAGCCCTCAAGGAGGGCGAGGAACAGCTCGCCGCCGCCCAAGCCGAACTGGAAAAGCAGCGAGAAGGCGTTGTCGCCGTCAAAAACACAATCGCCATTGCCGAGCAGACTATGCTGCCCGCTCTCCGTGCTCTGAAAGAGCTTCCGGATGAGAATGATATCAAAACACAAGCCGCAGATGAGCACCATCTCCGAGAATCCCTCAACACTCTGAGTGTACTCATGTCGCAAATCCTTCGTCCCGGATCTAGTCCCGATGAGGAAACCGCTGTTCCCCTTCTGGGTGAAATGCTCTACAAGGGAGGTAAAGTAACGGACGAAAATATTGTCCGTGTGCAAAAGGAGCTGGAAAAAGCGCTGCCCCCACTGCATGAAATCGTCAAGAAGTATGAGGACGCAGAAGCCCTGCTGCAAAAGAAGGCCACCGAATTGGAGCAGGGCAAGATCGCGCTGGAGCAGGGCAAAAAGGATCTGGCCGCCGGTATTGCGAGCGGCTCCGCCCAGTTGGACGAGGCCGCCGAGCAGCTGGAGAAGGCCCGCCGGGAACTGGCAGACGGCGAACGGGAATTTAAAGAAAAAAGCGCCGACGCCTACCGCGATATCGCCCAAGGCGAAAAGGACGTTGCCGAGGGCGAGCGGGAGCTTAAGGACGCCGAAAATGACCTTGCAAAGCTGGAGCCGGCCGAATGGTTTGTAAACGACCGTGCCGCCGCCAACCCCGGCTTCGGAGAATTCGGGGACGACGCCGACCGCATGGATAACATCGCCGCCATCTTTCCCGTCTTTTTCCTCGCGGTAGCCGCGCTGGTCTGCCTCACCACCATGGCCCGCATGGTGGAAGAACACCGCACCGAGATCGGCACCTTTAAGGCCCTGGGCTACAACGCCCCGCAGATCCGCGGGAAGTATCTGCTCTATTCCCTCACAGCCACCGTAGTGGGCTGTGTTATCGGCCTTGTCATCGGCTTTAAGATCTTTCCCACCATCATTTACAACACCTATCGCCTGATGTATGACCTGCCGGAGGTACAGGCGCCCTTCCACTGGAACGTTGCCGTCATCTGCTGCGCTGTGGCCATCTCCTGCGTACTGCTGGTCACCTATTCGGTCTGTCACAGCGTTCTCAAGGAATCCCCTGCCTCGATCATGCGTCCCAAGGCGCCCCCCGCCGGCAAGCGGGTCCTGCTGGAGCGGATTCCCTTCCTCTGGAACCGTCTCTCCTTCAGCCGCAAGGTCACCATCCGCAACCTGTTCCGCTATAAGAAGCGGGTCTTTATGACCGTCTTCGGTATTGCAGGCTCCGCGGCGCTCATCCTCACCGGCTTCGGCCTCAATGACGCCATCGGGGACATTATCTTCAAACAGTTCACGGAAGTCTTCCGCTATGACCTGCTCGCCGCCTACCCCAGCGGGAGTGATGAGCAGAAGGTGGAGGAGCTTTACACCCTGCTGGAGGAAAGTCCCGAGGTGGAGGAATGGATGGCACAGTACCGCACCACCGTTTCCGCCCTCGGACCGGAAAAGAAATATGACCTCAGCCTTACGGTCTCAAAGGATCAGGAGCGTCTCACTGACTTTGTCACTCTACAGGAACGCCGCCCGGTAAGGCCGCTGGCCGCCCCGGAGGAGGGCGTGATCCTCACCGAAAAGCTGGCCGAGCTTCTGGACGTCTCCGCCGGAGATACCATCCGGGTAGAGGCGGACGGCGACACCTATGAGCTTCTGATCGCTGGTATCACCGAAAACTATGCTGCCCACTTTGCCTATCTTTCCGAGGACTACTACCGCTCCGTCTTTTTGGAGGAGCCGGAATACAACTCGGTCATCATCACCCTGCAGGAGGGAGCGGATCACAAGGAGTTCTCCCATAGCCTGCTGGACGGCGGGCTGATCCAGATGATCTCCTCCAACGAAGAGCTGTTCCAGCAGTACCGCAACGTCACCGACAGCCTCTCTTATGTGGTTGCGGTGCTCATCATCTCCGCAGGACTTCTCGCCTTCATTGTGCTTTATAATCTCTCCAACATCAACATCTGCGAGCGGGTCCGCGAGATCGCGACGCTCAAGGTGCTGGGCTTCTATGACCGGGAGGTCTCCGCCTATATCTACCGCGAAAACAACATCCTGACCCTCCTCGGCACAGCCGTGGGGCTGCTGCTCGGCACCGGGCTCACCGCCTTTGTGGTGCACACCGCCGAGATCGACTCCATTATGTTCGGGCGGAACATCTACTGGCCGAGCTACGCCATTGCGGCAGCAATCACCATCCTGTTCTCGCTTATTGTGAACTGGGTCATCCACTACCGCCTGAAGAAGATCAGCATGGTGGAATCCATGAAGTCCATCGACTGATCCCCTCCACTTAAAAAAAGCGGCATCCGAGCCTTTTCGGGTGCCGCTTCTCTTTTTTATCCTGTCTCAGTTTTCCGCGAGGTGGTTCTTGATGCGCTGGGTGAGCATATCCATCGCCACCAGATTGTGTCCGCCCTCCGGAAGAATGATGTCCGCCCGCCGCTTGGAGGGCTCCACATACTGCTCGTGCATCGGCTTTACCGTGCTGAGGTACTGTTCCACCACCGATTCGAGGGTGCGGCCGCGTTCCTTCACATCCCGCACAATGCGCCGCAGGATGCGGACGTCGGCGTCGGTATCCACGAAAATCTTGATGTCCATCTCATTGCAGAGCTCCTCGTCCGTATAGATGAGAATCCCCTCCACAATAATAACCCGTGTGGGACGCACCTCCTCGGTGCGGTCGGTACGGTTGTGGATGGCATAATCATAGACCGGGCAGTGCACGGTCTTTCCCGCCTTAAGGCTCCGAAGATCCTGCACCATGAGCGAGGTATCGAAGGAATCCGGATGGTCGTAGTTTAATTTTTCGCGCTCCTCAAAATCCAGCTCGTCGTGGCGTTTATAATAGCTGTCGTGGTGGAGAACGCTGACGTCCTCCCCAAAAATTTCCTTGAGCTTATTGGTGACGGTGGTTTTTCCGCTTCCGGTTCCGCCTGCGATGCCGATCACCATGGTATTCATGCCGATTCCTCCCCCAGTATTGCATTCCCCGGGGCAGAAGCCGTGGGCCCGGTCCCGGTTTTTCCTCTCTAAGAGTACCATATTTGCGCCCTCCCCGCAAGACAGTGTCCTGTTTGGGCTTTTCCTCTCGACGGCACCCTCTAAATATGGTACACTACCCTTAGAAGAAAAGAGCCCTAATTCTTTAATACCAGAAAGGAGACTTTCCTATGTCCACCCCTCATAATAACGCAAAAAAAGGCGACATCGCAAAGACCGTCCTGATGGCGGGCGATCCCCTGCGCGCCAAATTCACCGCGGAGACCTACCTTGAAAATCCAGTCTGCTTCAATACCGTCCGCGGAATGTACGGCTACACCGGCACCTACAAGGGCCATCCGGTCTCGGTCATGGGACACGGCATGGGTATCCCCTCCATCGGCATTTACAGCTATGAGCTTTATCATTTCTATGACGTGGAAAACATCATCCGCTTTGGCTCGGCAGGCGCGCTGCACCCGGACCTCAAGCTCGGAGATATCGTCATCGCCATGGGCTCCTGCACCGACAGCAACTATATGGCGCAGTTTGAGCTGCCCGGCACCTTCGCTCCCATCGCGGACTACAAGATGCTTTCCACCGCCACCCGCCTTGCGGATGAAAAAGGTCTGCCCTATATGGTCGGCAACGTCGTCTCCTCCGACGTCTTTTATATGGCGAACCCGGAACGCACCACCTGCTGGCGCAAGATGGGCGCTCTCTGCGTGGAGATGGAGCTGCCCGCCCTTTACGCAAACGCCGCCTACGCCGGCAAGCGCGCCCTCGGCATCCTCTCCATCAGCGATGTCATCGGCAAAAATGAGGAGCTTTCCCCCGAGGAGCGCCAGACCAAGTTCACCAAGATGATGGAGCTGTCCCTCGATACCGCCATCAGCCTGTAATCCCCACCTAAAACCAAACCGCCTGAGGAAGATTCCCCGGGCGGTTCTTTTTATTTCTTACCTTTTCGCGGCTCCCAGTAGGCGCGCGCCGCCTGTTCCAGCTTATTTTCGCCGTACTCATAGTAGGTCGTGCCAAGAAGGTCATCCGGGAGATACTGCTGCTGTACCCAATGGCCGGGATAATTGTGGGGATAGCGGTAATGCTGTCCCTTATCTTCCCGCTCGGCGCCGTCATAGTGGACATTCTGCAGGCAGCGGGGAAAGCCTTTGCCGCGGCCCTGCTCCACATCCGCCATTGCTTTGCTGATGGCGAGGTAAGCAGAGTTGGACTTGGGGAGGGTGGCCAAGTAGATGGTCGCCTCGGCGAGAGGGAGCTTCGCTTCCGGAAGTCCCAGCTGCAGGGCGGAATCCACGCAGGATTTGACCACGCCGACCGCCTGCGGAGCGGCCAGTCCCACATCCTCCGAGGCAATGCAGAGCAGCCGCCGACAGGGGGAAAGGATGTCCCCCGCCTGAAGGAGCCGTGCGAGATAATGCAGCGCGGCGTCCGGGTCGGAGCCGCGCACCGATTTGTGAAGAGCCGAAAGGATATCATAGTGCTGGTCACCGTCCCGGTCATAGCGCATAGCGCTTCTCTGCCCGGCAAGGGAAGCGTCCTCCAGCGTAATCTTCTTTTCCCCGGCGGAGGCGGCCGCCGCGAGCGTGCAGAGCTCCAGCGCGTTCGCCGCCTTGCGGACGTCGCCGCCGCAGCTCAGGGCCAGCTTCGGGATGACCCCTTCCTCTGCGGTGAGGCCGGGGTAATCCTCCTCCAAAAGGCCGAGGGCGCGGGCGAGGTAACGCTCCACCTCCTCCTGGGGGACCGGAAGGAATTCAAAGACGGTGCAGCGGCTCAAAACTGCACTGTATACCGCGAAATAAGGGTTTTCGGTGGTGGAGGCGATGAGGGTGATGGAACCGTTCTCGATGAATTCCAGCAGGGTCTGCTGCTGTTTCTTATTGAGGTACTGGATCTCATCCAGATAGAGCAGCACGCCGTTCATGGCGTCAAAGCCATCCAGCGAGCCGATCAGCGCCTTGATGTCGCCGGTGGAGGCGGTGGTGCCGTTCATCTCCACCAGCTTTTTGCCGGCGCGGGCCGCGATGATGCGCGCCGCCGTGGTCTTGCCGACGCCGGAGGGCCCGTAAAAGATGAGGTTCGGGGTCTCGCCGCTTTCCGCGATGCGCCGGAGGAGTCCTCCCTCCCCTAAAATATGGCGCTGACCGACCATCTCGTCCAGCGTTTTGGGACGGATGCGATCCGCCAGAGGACTTGCCATCTCATCCCCTCCTTTCAGCCGTTTTTTATACCCCTATTATACCGCTTTTGGGGAAAAAGGAAAAGCCCCCGGCTCCTCAGTCGGAGGCTTCCTGCCCCATCAGCGTCCGGGTTCCTATTCCTCAAAGAATCCGGAATAATATCCCCAGCCCGCCGGCTCCTCCCGCGGGGCGGGCGGCTTCTCCTTGGGAGCGGACGGCGTCTCCGGGGCAGATGCTTCCGGTGGGGGTTCCTCCCCCTTGAGAGAGGCCTGATACTGCTTCTCTACCTCCCGAGAGGGGGTTTCCTCCGCGGGAATGCACCACTCCGTAACCTCGGCTTTGCCCTCCGCCAAAGGCTCCCCGTCCAGTGTGAGGGTCAGCATTTTGCCGGCGTAGCCCTCCGGCGGGAAGCGGGAAATGAGCGCCGCGCCCCAGAGGAAGCCCCGGAACGACGGGAGCTTAAGCAGCGAAACGCCTTCCTCCCCCGAAAGGACCGCCTCTCCTGAGGTGGGCAGGCCGTTTGCCGAAAGGAGTGCCAGCGTCCCGAGAGGCGTCGCGTAGAAGCGCACGGAAGCCTCCGCGTATTTCCCCCTAAGGTGCGCCTCCGCCTGCGGACGTTCCTCCAGACGGGCAACCAGAGGCTCCGGCCTTGACTGTTCACTATACATCTTTCTGTTCCCTCCTTTTTCCTTCATTCTATGCAAAGGACGGCGAAATTAGCCCTTGCGGCACGAGAGGAAACCTTTCGCCACGGAAGGGGCGGCCGCCAGCGAAACCGCTTTGCGGTTTCGCTTACGCGGGGGCCTCCGGCTCCCGCATGAGGCGCGCCTGCGGCGCGCCGGGCGGCCGCCCCCGGGGGAGCATACCTGCCCTCGCCGTCCTGTGCGCGCGCGGGGGACCCGTTTTCCTTCCCCTCCATGAAAAAAGCCCCGCGGCATAAAAACCGTGGGACTCACGCTTTACTTCTGTTTTGGGGGCCGCGCGCCCTCAATGAGGGCCAGCTTTTCCCGGCGGGAGAGCTTCTTGAGGGCGGCTTCCCGCTTCAGCGCTGCGCTTTTATCGGGGCACTCCTCCCGGTAGACGAGGGTCACCGGCCTCCTGCCCCGGGTATATTTGGCGCCGTGCCCGGCATTATGCGCCGCGCACCGTCTTTCCGGGTCATCGGTCATGCCGCAGTAGAGGGTGTCGTCGCGGCAGCGGAGAAAATAGACCCACCAGCTCAAAATGCTCTCTCCCTTTCTTTTTCTATTACATAAGCGGCGCGAAGAGCAGCAGGATCTGCTCTCCCACACGGCTCAGAATGCTTCGCTTCTCATAATCCAGCCGGGTGTAGCCAACGCAGCGCTCCTTATCCTTCCGAAACTGCTCAATATGCCGCCGGGTCATCTCCTTATCATAGAAGACGCTGCAAACCTCGTCGTCCACCGAAAGGGAACGCATATCCATATTAACCGAGCCGATACAGCAGATCTCCTCGTCCACCGTCATGGTCTTGGCGTGGAGATAGCCGTGATAGCGGAACACCCGCGCGCCGACGTCCAGAAGCTCCTTGCAGTAGTGCACCGTCACCGGCTCCAAAAAGAAGCTCGATTTGACGGCGGGGATCATCAGGTCAATCTTGACCCCGGTGGCGGCTGCCGTCCGGAGTGCCTCCAGAATGGTGGTATCGGGGACAAAATAGGGCGACTGGATGCGGATGCGTTCTCTCGCGTTGGAGATCATCGAAAGATACGCCATTTTGATGCGCTGCTGATCGCTTTCCGCGCCGCCCGACACAATCTGGCAGGGGATGTCACCGGCATTGGTGAGCCGCTTTTCCAGCCGCTCCAGCGCTTCGGTGACCTCCGCCTCCTGCTTTTGGGAGATGGCGTTCAGCCAGTCGGTGAGGAAGCAGCGCTCCAGCTCCGAAACGCAGGAACCGGTGACCCTCACCTGCGTATCCCTCCACGGGGTCTTGACCTTATCCTTCCCAAGGTACTTGTCGCCGATGTTCATGCCACCGAGATAGCCGACGGTTCCGTCCACCACTACGATCTTGCGGTGACTGCGGAAGTGGTGCAGAAAGGGCTTGAGCCGCCGCATCCGCCCACCCGCCTCAATGAGCGGCTGAAACATTTTGGGCGGGGAGCCGACGTTCGCGAGAAAGTCGATCATCAGCCAGACGGTGACGCCCTCCTTCGCCTTTTGGGTGAGGAGGTCCACCAGCGCGTGCCCCGCCTCGTCATTGTGGACGGTATAAAATAGGACGTGCACCGATTCCTTCGCGTTCCCGATGTCCTCGAACAGCCGGCGGTAGTGGGACTCGCCGTCGGTGAGAAGCTCATAGTCCTTTGCCGCAACGAGAGGGGCGCTGTTATAATTTTTATTGAAGCGGCAGACCCGCGTCTCCAGCTCTGTGAGGGGAACTTCCGACTCCGCCACATGGAAGGTGCTCTTTTCCTGCATATGTTTCCGCCAATCGGAGGAAAAGCGCAGAGAGCGCACCGCGCCCGTCAGCTTGGAGCCCGGTGTCTTGCCGAAAGCGAGGTAGAGCAGCACGCCCACATAGGGCATACAGACGAGAATCAGCGCCCAAAGCATGGTCTCCTGCGGATTTTTCCGCTCCACAAAGATAACACCGACGATGGAAAGCGCCCAGATGACAAACAAAATCCAGTGCATCGAAGTTCCCCCGTTCTTTTACGCTTCGTGATACATTTTATGAAAGACAGGAATATACATGATGAAAGAAAATGCCATAAAGAGAATGGATACCCCGATGATGGCATTGACCCAGCCCTCTGCGAGATTGGGGAAGACAAAGAGGATGAACATCCCGGTGTAAAGAACGGCGGTGCAGACCTTTCCGTACCACTTGGCGCCGTTCAGCTTGCGGCCGTTATGGCAGAGCATGATGACACCCATAACACCCATGAAGAGCTCCTTCACCACAAAGAGGGCAATGGCGTAGCGCATGAACGGATAGCGGAAGCCCAGACAGATAATCATACCAGCCTGGGAAAGCTTATCCGACAGGGGGTCAATGAACTTGCCGAGCTCGGTAACCATATTGCATTTCCGGGCGATGAGACCGTCGAAGAAATCCGAAATGGCAGAAATACCGGCAATGAGCGCCGCGAGACGGTAGTCGCTGAGGCTGTCTGCCTGAATATAGATGGTCATGAACACGGGAATCAGCAAAATGCGGATGTAGCCCATGATGTTGGGGATGGTGAATACCTCCCGCAGGGTCGGTTTGTACAATTCTTTCGTCATAAAAGCTCTCCTCGTTCCTAACTGTAATGGAAAAAGCCGTCGGAACGGCTCCCATTTTCCTCCATATGGTTAAAATAATGGCAGGGTTTATTGTCATCGTAAGTGGATTTTCAACATTTGTCAACCAATTTTTTAATTCTTTTAGACTTTATTTATATGTCCGCCCACAGGTGAAGTCAGAGCTCCCGCTTTCCGCCGGGTCTAAATATGCCCTTCTCTCAAAAAGCGCTGAAAATCCTTCCGCCTGCATCCCCCGCCTGCTCCGCTCGCCCCAGCCGAGGGGCGGTCTTTATAAAAAAGCGGGACAAAGGAAAAGCAGCGATTCCCGCAAGGGGAACCGCTGCCCATCACTTTCACTTGAATCAGAACCTCATGGCGGCTCAGTGGCACTTGCCGTTCATGGGACAGCCGGAGCAGCCGCCGCAGCAGGAGCCTCCCGCTTTTTTCTTTCTCACCAGAGAACGGACCACAAGAGCGACCACCGCCGCCAGAATGAGGGCAACCGCAATGGTGCCGAGGTTGGCGCTGAGCCAATGAAGCATAGAAACTCCTCCTTTGGATGGAATGTAGAAAGACTGTTTTTAGGAGTGGACAGCGGCTTTCTTTTTCGCGGCCTTCTCCTGATTGGGACGCAGCAGGAAGTAGAGCAGTCCGCCCAAGAGCACGACCGCAGCTGCAAGGCCGACCGGGTTGAGATGGCCAGTCACCGCCATGCCGATCTGATAGATCATAAGCGAGACCGCATAGGCAAAGCCGGTCTGATAGCCGATGGCAAACCAGGTCCAGCGGGCGCTGTTCATCTCCCGGCGGATGGCGCCGATGGCGGCAAAGCAGGGAGCGCAGAGCAGGTTGAAGACCAGGAAAGAATAGGCCGCCAGCTGGGTAAGGTCCGCGAAATCGAGGACGCCGAACACCGCAACGACGTTTTCCTTGGCCACAAGACCCATGATGGTAGCGACCGCCGCTTTGATATTACCAAAGCCAAGGGGCGCAAAGATCCAGCAGATCGCCTGACCGAGCTTGCCAAGGAGGCTCGCCTCCAGAGGCATTTCGGCGGAGAAGCCGAAGCCCGCCTCGGTAAAGCCGAGGGTGGAGCCTGCCCAGATCACGATAGAGGAGAGCAGGATGATGGTACCGGCCTTACGGATAAAGGAACCCGCACGCTCCGAAACGCTGCACCAGATGTTGCGAACAGTCGGCCAGTGGTAAGCGGGAAGCTCCATCACGAAGGGAGCCGGATCGCCGGAGAACCGGCTGGTCTTTTTCAGCATGATGCCGGAGATCACGATGGCAGCGATGCCGATGAAGTAAGCACTGGGGGCTACCCACCAAGCGCCGTGGAACAGAGCCGCGGTGATGAGGGCGATGATCGGCAGCTTCGCGCCGCAGGGGATAAAGGTCGTGGTCGTGATGGTCATACGACGATCCCGCTCATTCTCAATGGTACGGGACGCCATGATGCCGGGAACGCCGCATCCGGTACCGATCAGCATCGGGATGAAGCTCTTACCGGAAAGGCCGAACTTACGGAAGACACGGTCCAGAACGAAGGCAATACGCGCCATGTAGCCGCAGCCCTCCAGGAAGGCCAGCAGGATGAAGAGGACCAGCATCTGAGGAATGAAGCCGAGGACCGCGCCGACACCGCCGACTACGCCGTCCAGGATCAGGCTCTGGAGCCACTCGGTGCAGTGGATGGCGGTCAGGCCGCTCTCAACCAGCACCGGGATACCGGGAACCCAAACACCGTACTCGGCCGTATCGGGAACGTCCTCACGCTCCAGCGCCGCGTCTACGGTTTCGGAAATATCAAAGCCCGCATTGGCAAGGGAATCACCATAGAAGCCATAGGCCTCATCGAAATCACCGAAGGAGCCGTCTTTCATGGCACCCAGCAGATCGGAAGCACCGACAACATCGGCTTCCTCTGCCTTCGCTACCGTGGCCTTGACGTCATCGGTAAAGATGTACTGCTGAGCAAACGCGTCCATCTCTTCGCCGTATTCATCGCTGCCGATGCCGAAGAGGTGGAAGCCGTCACCGAAGAGGCCGTCATTCGCCCAGTCGGTCGCCCAGGTTCCCACAGTGGAAACCGAGAGATAATAGACCAGGAACATGATGACCGCAAAAATGGGGAGAGCCAGGATCCGGTTGGTGACGATGCGGTCGATCTTATCGGAAAAGGTCATTCCGGTGGTTTTCTTCTTGTAGCAGCCCTTGAGGACGGAGGCAATGAAGACGTAGCGCTCATTGGTGATGATGCTCTCCGCGTCATCGTCCAGCTCCCGCTCCGCCGCCGCAATATCCGTCTCGATATGGGCAAAAACATCCTCCGGGATCTTAAGGGTTTCCAGCACACGCTCGTCCCGCTCAAAGATCTTGATGGCGTACCAGCGCTGCTGCTCCTGCGGAAGATCATGGACCGCAGCCTCCTCGATGTGAGCGAGGGCATGCTCGACCGGGCCGGAGAAGGTGTGCATCGGAATGGTCTTTCCTTCCTTTGCCGCCTCGATGGCCGCTTCCGCCGCCTCCACCACGCCGGTTCCCTTGAGGGCGGAGATATCCACGACCTTACAGCCCAGCTCCCGTCCCAGCTCCTTGAGGTTGATGTGGTCGCCGTTCTTCTGGATGACGTCCATCATATTGACCGCGACAACGACCGGGATTCCAAGCTCGGTCAGCTGGGTTGTAAGATAAAGGTTGCGCTCCAGATTGGTGCCGTCTACGATATTCAGGATGGCGTCGGGGCGCTCATTGATAAGGTAATTTCTCGCTACGACCTCCTCAAGGGTATAGGGCGAAAGGGAATAAATACCGGGAAGGTCGATAACAACGACGTCCTCGTGCTTTTTGAGCTTTCCTTCCTTCTTTTCCACTGTAACACCGGGCCAGTTTCCCACAAACTGGTTGGAGCCGGTGAGTGCATTGAACAGGGTCGTTTTTCCGCTGTTCGGATTGCCCGCTAAGGCAATCTTGATTGTTCTGTCCATTCTCATTCTCCTTTAAGTTAGACACACTTAACTGAATGTCATAAAAAAGATGCCCATAAGGGTCATGCCTTTTTATTCTTCTACCTCAACCATGCCTGCATCTTCTTTCCGAATGGAAAGCTCATAGCCACGTACCGTGACCTCGATCGGATCGCCCAAAGGGGCTACCTTGCGAACATGGATCTCCACACCCTTGGTGAGGCCCATATCCATGATCCGGCGCTTCACCGCACCTTCGCCGTGCAACTTGACGATTTTGGCGGTTTCGCCGACTTTGACGTCTCGCAGAGTTTTCATGACTTCTCCTCCTAGTTCACAAATCCCGCATCCCAGCGGGTGTAGGCAGCCTATGTTACTGGATCATAATCCGGTTGGCCATCTCACGGCTGATTGCAACACGGGTATCCTTTACATTAACAATTAGGTTTCCGCCAAGGGTGGAAACCACCGTGACAAAGCCTCCGACTACAAAGCCCAGATCCTCCAGGTGTTTTTTCATTTCGGGGTTTCCTCCCACCTTGCGGATCATGGATTCTTCTCCGATATTGGCCAGTGCAAGCGGCATCATCTCAGTATCTCGTTCCTTTCGGTCTCGCGGCAAACGCCGGAATATAATATCCGGTTAGGCTTCCCTAACTGTAAACAGTTTACCCGCATTCCTCCTCTTTGTCAAGACTTTTTGGGGTAAGTTTTTTAGACTCTTGTCATTTTGGTTAGATTATGTTAACCTTAAGTTGTAATTGTAAAAGAAAGATGGTGATTTTGACCATGAAAATCCAGAGAGCCTCGGAGGATTATCTGGAAGCGATGCTGATGATGAAGGAGGAGCACGGCTATATCCGTTCCCTCGATGTCGCGGAACATCTCGGCGTCACCAAGCCGAGCGTCAGCTATGCCACCAAGCGCCTGCGGGAAAACGGCTATATCTCGATGGACAAGGACGGACTCATTACCCTCCTGCCTGCCGGGCGGGAGATCGCCGAGCGGATGTACACCCGCCACAAGCTGCTCACCCGTTTTCTCGTCCGGATCGGTGTGGATGAGGAGACGGCCCGCGAGGACGCCTGCCGGTTGGAGCATGATCTGAGTGAAACCACCTTTGCCGCCATCTGCGCCCACGCAATGCGCAGCGAGCAGAAATAAGCCGCCCCGATGGAAATAACGCTTTACCGCTGGCGGCTGGGGAGCGGCCCGCCGCTGATTCTGCTGCACGGTAACGGAAAAAGCTCCGAATACTTTGAGCGGCAGCTCCCCGCCCTTTCATGCCGTCTATGCCGTGGATACCCGCGGGCATGGGCGGTTCCCCCGCGGCACGGCGCCTTTTACCCTCGGCCAGTTTGCCGAGGATCTCCGGGCACTCATGGATGATGAGGAGGGGCTTTCCCATACCTATCATTTGGGTTTTTCGGACGGTGGAAACATCGCCCCTCTTTTCGCGCTCCGATACCCCGAGCGGGTGGAGCGGCTCATCCTCTGCGGTGCCAACCTCCGCCCCACCGGAATGACGGTTCCCTGCCTGCTCTCCACCTGGGGCACCTATCTCGTTGCCGCGCTTCTCGCACCCTTTTCCTCCGGACAGCGGCGCCAAAAGGAGCTGCTCGCCCTCATGGTGCGGGAGCCGCATATCTCCCCGGCGGCGCTGCAAAGCCTCCCCACACCCACCCTCGTTCTCGCGGGGACTAAGGATCTCATCCGGTAGGCTCACACCCGAAAGATCGCCGCCTCTTTTCCACACAGCAGGTTTCTTTTCCTTCCGGGGGATCACTTTGTGTGGCGGCCGCGAACCCCGAAGCCTTTAACGAGGCTGTGCTGTGGTTTCTCAAAATTCCGAAAAGTGAAATAAAATGGCCCGAACGCTCTCCCTCCTTGGGGGAACGCCCGGGCCTTATTTTTTCAGTTTTCTTTTATCTTCATCATGGCGCGCATGGCATTGAGGATCGCAAGGATGAGCACCCCAACGTCCCCAAACACCGCGATCCAGAGATTCGTTTTGCCGAGAGCGCCCAGCAGCAGAATGACCGCCTTGACGCTGAGGGCGAACACAATGTTCTCCCGGACGATTCGCATGGTGCGGCGGGCCATACGGATGGCAAGGGGCAGCCGGGTGAGATTATCATCCATCAGCACCACGTCCGCCGATTCAATGGCGGCGTCACTGCCGAGAGCACCCATCGCGACGCCGACGTCGGCACGGGCCAGAACCGGGGCATCATTGATGCCGTCCCCCACAAAGGCAAGCTTCGCGCCCTCAGCGAGCAGCGCCTCCACCGCCTCGGTCTTATCCTGCGGAAGGAGCTCCGCCCGGACCTCCTCCACCCCGACCTTCTCCGCCACGGCCTCTGCCGCGCGGCGGCGGTCGCCGGTCAGCATGACCACCCGGCGGATGCCGAGCGTTTTGAGGGAGGCAACGGCCTTCGCCGCCTCCGGCTTCACCTCGTCATTGATGACGATATGCCCAAGGTAGCAGCTGCCCCGCGCGATATGCACGGTGGTGCCGGGAAGATGACATTCCCGCCAGTCGGCACCGACCTCCTCCATGAGGGTGCCGTTTCCGACAAAGTAGCGGACGCCGTCCACCTCGGCTTCCAGTCCGCGCCCGGCCAGCTCTTTTACCTCCCCGACGCGGCTCTTATCTACCTCGCCGCGGGCCTTCAGGAGAGACCCCGCCACGGGATGGGCGGAATAGCTCTCTGCCGCCGCGGCAATATCCAGAAGCTCCTCCGGGGAAACGGCCGAGGGGTGAATGGCCTCCACCACAAAGCTCCCCTTGGTGAGCGTTCCGGTCTTATCCATCACAACGGTATCGATCCCCGCCAGCGCTTCCAGATAATTGGCGCCCTTGATGAGGATGCCCTCCCGGGAAGCTCCACCGATGCCGCCGAAAAAGCTGAGCGGCACCGAAGCCACCAGCGCGCAGGGACAGGACACCACCAGAAAGATGAGCGCCCGGTGGAGCCACTCCGACCACGGCTCTCCCCAAGCGAGGGGCGGTACCACCGCCAAAAGAACGGCGCCCGTCACCACCGCGGGAGTATAATACCGCGCGAATCGGGTGATAAAGTTTTCGGTGCGGGCTTTCTTGTCCGCGGCACTCTCCACCAGCTCCAGAATTTTGGCGGCGGTGCTTTCCTCAAAGCGGCTCGCCGTCTCCACCCGGATCACTCCCGAGAGATTGACGGTTCCGCTCTGCACCTCGTCCCCGGGGCCCTTCTCCGCCGGCAGGCTCTCCCCGGTCAGGGCCGCAGTATCCACCGAGGTATTGCCCTCCAGGATCCTGCCGTCCAGCGGGATCTTTTCGCCGGGGCGGATGAGGATGCACTCTCCGGGCAAAACCTCCTCCGGGGATACGGTCTCCTCCCGTCCCTCCCGCAGGACCACGGCATAGTCGGGGCGGAGATCCATGAGGGCGGCGATGGAGCGCCGGCTCTTGCCCACCGCCATGCTCTGGAACAGCTCGCCCACCTGATAGAACAGCATGACTGCCGTCGCCTCAGGGTATTCCCCAATCACAAAGGCACCCAGCGTGGCGAGCACCATGAGAAAGCATTCGTCAAAGATCTGCCCGTGCAGGATATTTCGCCCTGCCTTTAGGAGGACGTCATAGCCGACCACCAGATAGGGTATGACAAAAACAAGAAACCGTGCCCATCCCTCCAGCGGAAGAAGGGCCGCACCGATGCAGAGGACCGCGGCGAGCAGGACCCTCTTTAATACTCTTTTCTGCTTCTTGGTCATCGCCGTCACCGCACGATGGCACAGTCCGCATCCACCTTTTTGATGGCGGCGGCCGCCTGATCCAGCACCTCGTCAAAGCGGTCATCCGGGGCTTCCAGCGTGAGCCTCTGCGTCATAAAGCTGATGGTCACCGAGGTCACGCCCTCGATCTTCGCGATATTCCGTTCCATTTTGGCGGCGCAGTTAGCGCAGTCCAGTTCACAAAGTTTAAAGCTCTTCTTCATGGGGTTCCTCCCTTTCTTCGATGAGGTGATCGAAGCCCTGTGCGATGATGGTGCGCACATGGTCGTCACTCAGAAAATAATAGATGGTCTTGCCCTCCCGGCGGTTCCCCACCAGATTCGCGTCCCGGAGGACCCTAAGCTGATGGGAGATGGCGGACTGGGTCATACCGAGAAGTTCCGCGATGGCGCAGACGCAAAGCTCCGACTCAAAAAGCGAGTACAGGATCTTGATGCGTGTGGTATCGCCAAACAGCTTAAAAAGGTCGGAGAGGTCGCTCAGGATCTCGTCCTTGGGGAGCTCCTCCTTCACCTTTTTTAAGATGGCGTCATGATTATGGGGCAACAGCCGTGCCTCCTCTCATATGATTTTCTATTCATATGATAGCCTGCTCATATGTCTTTGTCAAGGGTTTTCCGCGAATTTCTGCACAAAATGGTAGGACGAATTTTGGGCTATTTCCCGCACCGCCTGTTATAAGTTTTATCGCTTGACAAAGCAGCAAACACACCGCTAAAATAGTCTTAATCAATACAGCTCTAAGAAAGGGTGGAACCATGATAAAGCGACTTTTGGCACTGCTTCTCGCCGCTTTGCTGGCGGTTTCTCTTGCCGCCTGCAGGGAAGAAATCAGCGAACCACCGCACGAACCGCAGGAGGAAGCACTGACAAAAGCGATTCGGGAAACCATTCTTGCGGAAAACAGCGGTAAATATTTGCCGGGAGAATACCAGAGCGCCGGCTTTCAGGTAATAGAAACCCTGGAGGAGGAAGAAGGCATCCTTTCCGTTTATGCGCTGGCAGTATACCATGAGTATGAGTTTTGGGACGGCATTTTCACTTCGATCAGCGGTATGCGCACAAATGTACTGATCCGGTTTGAGGAGACGGAAAACGGGGGCGTTCTCCCCCTCTCCTACACCGTGCTCGACGTCTCCTCCGGTCTTTCCGAGGAGGAAATCAGGCAGCTTCTGGAGCCGCTCAAAAAGACCGGTAAGAAGTATCTCTATACCGACGAGGATCTGCAGGCCGTGGAAGCCGACGCGGACCACGGCGCGGCAGAGTATCTTGAGTCCATCGGCAGAACGGCGGAGATTGCCCCTAATGGCGAAATGTACGCGCGTCATGAGCAAGAGCATCGGCGTTTGACGGACTTTATTTCCGACGACTTGTTCTTTGAAACACTCTCCAAGAATCCTCGGTTGGCCTCTTATCCCGAGTGGGTGGGAACGCTGGAAAAGCTGGAAGACGGCGTGCGGTACGTCTATGAAACGGAATATGACAAGGCGCAGAAGGCCGTTATCTACACCAAAACCCGGTACGATACCGGCGAGGTCGTCGCGCAGGAAACGGTTACCGCGGAAGGCTCGGCTCGAAACAGCGCATAATACTTGGTTCTCAGCAGCAAAAAAGGGAGTGCATCTTTTGGATGCACTCCCTTATTTCGTTAGTTCTTCTGATAGAGCAGCACGGCAAATTCCACCGGGGTCTTAAGCGTCTCCAGCGCGGCGACCTTCGCCTGATCGGCGGCGCCGGTTTTATAGTAGTAGGGCGTCATCAAAAAGAGGTTGTGGATCTCCTCCTGCGATGAAAGCGTCACGGAATAGCGCAGCTCCTCTTTTTTTAGGAGGGTGAAGCCCGGCAGGGCAAAGTCCTTTACCTCGTTGGGATAAGGCTTTTCATACACCGCCTCCTTGAGGCCCCAAAGGTGGCGCTCCAGAGGGATCACCATGAGGAAGTCCCCGCCCGGCTTCAGCACCCGCAGGAATTCCTCCCCGCAGTAGGGGGAAAACACCGAGAGCAGGAGGTTCACGCTTTCATCGGCGAGCGGCAGGTGAAAGCAGGAGGCGACGGCCAGCTCCATCTCTTTTCCCCGGTGGGACGCCCACTTGAGCGCTTCCTTCGCAATGTCGATGGCGGCGATCCGCGGGGCAAAGCCCGCCTCGGAGAGCCGCTTCCCCAGCTCCGCGGTATAGTAGCCCTCCCCGCAGCCGGCGTCCAGCACCGTCATGCCGGGAGACGCTATGGAAAGCGCCGTTTCGATCAGCGTTTCCCGCATCGGGGCATAGAAGCCCCCGTCCAGAAAGTCCCGTCTTGCCTCGATCATCAGGCGGTCGTCCCCATGGTTCTTTCGGGCGTCCTTCTGGGAAAGGAGCAGATTCACATAACCGCTGCGTGCAAGATCAAAGCAGTGCCCTTTGGGGCATTTAAGACCATGCTCCTCTTTTTCCAGCGGGCGGCCGCAGTTGGGACAGCAAAACAGACTTTTCATGGGGGTTCCTCCTTCGGGTCATTGGATCATTTCATTATAGCATCGGGGCGACGGTAAGACAAGGGAACGCCCTTTCCCCATAAAAAAAGAACCGTCCGCTTATGGATCGGTTCTTTTCACTCTTATAAATTAGCTTTCGCTCTTACCCTTGACGTTAAGACGCGCCAGAGAGCGCTGGATAGAGGCTTCGGCCCGCTGGTACTCCAGCGCGCTGCTGCGCTGCTTCAGCTCATCCTTCGCTTTCTCCAGACGGGCTCTTTCCTTCTGCTCGTCGATCTCCTCCGGCAGAAGGATCTCCTCCACCATGACGCGGACCTTGCTGTCCTTCACGCGGGCAAAGCCGCTGTCCGTCACGGCAGTGAGCCAGCTGCCGTCCGGTTTCTGGATACGGATGGTTCCGGGGACAATGCCGACGACGGCGGGCTCATGGTGCGCCAGAATCCCCCGCAGACCGTCGATGGTCGGCAGCTGGATCTGAAGCGCTTCCCCATCGTAAAAGGTCTTATAGATGCCGAACACCTTGAGTTCAAAGCAGTCCATGCCTTCGCCCTCCTTTCACTCAGCAGCCCTTTTTCGCCTTCTCAATGACGTCGTCAATGGTGCCGACATTGAAGAAAGCGGCTTCGGGATACTGGTCCATATCGCCGGAAAGGATGGCCTGGAAGCTGCGGACCGTCTCTTTGATGGGAACGAACTTTCCGGGAACGCCGGTGAAGTTCTCCGCCACATGGAAGGGCTGGGAAAGGAACTTCTGAATCTTTCTCGCCCGGTAGATGGTGACCTTATCCTCATCGGAAAGCTCCTCCATACCGAGGATGGAGATGATGTCCTGCAGCTCCTTATACTTCTGCAGCACCTGCTGAACGGCACGCGCCGTCTCATAGTGCTCTTTGCCCACGATCTCCGCCTCCAGAACACGGGAGGAAGACTCCAGAGGATCTACCGCCGGGTAAATACCCTGCTCCACAACCTTACGGGACAGCACGGTGGTGGCATCCAGATGGGCAAAGGTGGTAGCGGGGGCGGGGTCGGTCAGGTCGTCCGCGGGGACATAGACCGCCTGCACCGAGGTGATGGAGCCGTTCTTGGTGGAGGCGATACGCTCCTGCAGCTCGCCCAGCTCGGTGGCGAGGGTCGGCTGATAGCCGACCGCGGAGGGCATCCGTCCCAAAAGCGCCGAAACCTCGGAGCCTGCCTGTACAAAGCGGAAAATATTATCAATAAAGAGCAGAACATCCTTTTTCTCCCGGTCGCGGAAATATTCCGCCATGGTAAGGCCGGTGAGACCCACCCGCATACGCGCTCCGGGAGGCTCGTTCATCTGCCCGAAAACCAGCGCCGTCTTATCCAGAACGCCGCTCTCCCGCATTTCAGTCCAGAGATCGTTGCCCTCACGGGAACGCTCTCCAACGCCGGTGAAAATGGAATAACCGCCGTGCTCGGTGGCAACGTTGGTAATCAGCTCCTGAATGAGTACCGTCTTGCCGACACCGGCGCCGCCAAAGAGTCCGATCTTACCGCCCTTGGCATAGGGCGCCAAAAGGTCGATGACCTTGATGCCGGTTTCGAGGATCTCCACTACGGGGCTTTGATCCGCAAAGCCGGGCGGGTCGCGATGGATGCTCCAGCGTTCACACTCGCCGATCGGCTCTCCGCCGTCGATGAGCTCGCCCGCCACGTTAAAGAGGCGTCCCAGCGTCTTTTCCCCGACAGGCACCTGGATGCCGCCGCCGGGCGCCGAGACCTCCATATCCCGATGCAGCCCCTCACTGGGGGAGAGCATGATGCAGCGGACGGTCGTTTCGTCCATCTGCCGGGAAACCTCCATCACGCCGGTCCGGTCGCCGTTCTGCACGGTGAGCGCATCCTTGATGAAGGGGAGCTTCCCCTCGGGAAAGCGCACATCGACAACAGGTCCCTGAACCTCTATGATCTTTCCTTTCATCATGTTTCATTCTTCCTTTTCTGCGCCTTGGCGCCGCCTGCCACCTCAACGATCTGCTGAGTGATCGCGGCCTGACGCACTCTGTTATAAGCCACCGAAAGCGTGCGGAGCATCTCCCCGGCGTTATCGGTGGCGTTCTTCATCGCCATCATTCTGGCGTTCTCCTCGCTGGTGAACGCCTCCACCAAAAGGCCATAGATATAGCCGGAGAGGAAGCTGGGCACCACACTGTCGAGAACCGCCTCCGGAGAGGGCAGGTAGGCCACCGTCTGAGCGTCGCTCTGGATAAAGCTGTCCACCAGTCCCTTTTTCTCCAACTCCTCCACCGAAAAATACTCCTTATCGAGGGGCAGGATTTTTTGAACGAGGATCTCCGGATCCCCGCCGTTTTTGCTGTGGGTGAACAGCACGTTGACCTCCGAAAGGATACCGCGCCGATACCGGTCCACCATATGCTCGGCAATGCGCCGCGCACGGGAGACGGTCGGGCTCTGTGCCACATATTCAAAATGCTGATGCACATGGTAGCCCATCTTTTCGAGGGAGGCACGCCCCATCTGCCCCACCACATAAACCTCGGGATCGCTCTCGCCGAACGCTTCGGCGGCGGCTTTCACGATGTTGTGGTTGTAGGCGCCGGCCAGCCCCTTGTCACCCGAGATGACAAGATAGGCCTTTTTGCCGCCGACCGCCGACTGCTGCTCCTCGGTATTGCCGAACCAGATGTTCTTAAGCTCCGGCATATCACGCAAAATCTTACAGAGGAACTTGACCGAAGCGTAGAAGTGCGGCATCGCCGCGTCCAGCGCTTCCCGGGCTTTCTTCACCTTGGTAGTGGAGATGAGGTACATGGCGTTGGTGATCTTCATGGTATCGCTGATGCTTTTCATGCGATCCTGTATCTCTTTTGCGCCGGTCATGCCATCACCCGACCTCTGTATTCGGCAGCTGCCGCCAGGATTGCCTTGCGAAGCGCGTCGCTGAGGTCCAGCGTTTCGGAAAGCTCTCTTATGATCTCGGGGTGCTCCTCCTCAATGAAGGCAAGCAGCCCCATCTGGAATTCCTTGATCTTATCGACCGGCACCGGCAGGAACGCCCGCCCGGTCGCCGCCACCAGCGTGATGACCTGCTCCGCCATGCTGAGCGGACGGTAGAGAGGCTGCTTCAGCACCTCCATCAGCCCGCGGCCATAGAGCAGGAGCTCCTGCGTCGACTCATCGAGATCGGCGCTGAACTGGGTAAAGACCTCCATTTCACGCAGCTGGGCCAGGTCGATACGGATGCTGCCGCTCGCCTTCTTCATCGCCTTTCTCTGCGCGGCGCCGCCGACACGGGACACCGAGAGACCGACATTGACAGCGGGTCGCTGACCGGAGAAGAACAGTCCGCTCTCCAGATAGATCTGACCGTCGGTGATGGAGATGACGTTGGTGGGAATATAGGCGGAAACGTCGCCCGCCTGGGTTTCGATAATGGGAAGCGCCGTGATGGAGCCGCCGCCCAGCTCATCGGAGAGCCGGCTGGAACGCTCCAGCAGACGGGAATGGAGATAGAAGGTATCTCCGGGGTATGCCTCACGGCCGGGGGAACGCTCCAGGATGAGGGAAAGGGAGCGGTAGGCCACCGCGTGCTTGGAAAGATCATCATAGATGATGAGGGCGTCCTTCCCCTTGTGCATAAAGTATTCCGCGATTGCCGTTCCGGCATAGGGGGCAATATACTGCAGCGAAGCGGGGTCGCTCGCTGTGGCGGAAACCACGATGGAATATTCCATCGCGCCGTGGCGGGTGAGGGTATTCACCACCTTGGCAACGGTGGAGGCCTTCTGACCGATCGCGACATAAATGCAGATAACATCCTTCCCCTTCTGGTTCAGGATGGCGTCGGTGGCGATGGCGGTCTTGCCGGTCTGACGATCGCCGATGATCAGCTCACGCTGACCGCGCCCGATGGGGAACATCGAATCGATGGCAAGGATGCCGGTTTCGAGGGGGGTATCCACCGATTTCCGCTCCACGATACCGGGAGCCGGGTTTTCGATGGGACGATAGCCCGCCGCTTCGATGGGGCCGCGGCCGTCGATGGGCGTACCCATGGCGTCCACAACGCGCCCCAAAAAGGCCTCCCCGACCGGGATGCCTGCCATTTTTTCGGTACGGAGCACGCGGCTGCCGACCGAGAGCTGTTCCTCACGGCCCATCAGGATGACGCCGACGGTGTCCTCCTTGATGTCCTGCACCATGCCCTTGACGCCGGTCTCAAAGAGAACGATCTCGCCGTACATCACATGGCGCATACCGGTCACGGTGGCAACGCCGTCACCGACCCGCGCGACACGGCCGATTTCCCTCTCTCCCGACTGAAACTCCGCTTCGTCGATCTCGGTTTTCAGAAGGTCGATGACCTCCCCCGTCCCGACCAGAGCGGCCGTTGTGTCGGAAAGGCGGCGCTTCATTTCGTCCAGACGGCCCTTCAGGCTGCGGTCAAATTCCAGACTGCCGACCTTGATGCGAAAGCCGCCGAGAAGCGAGGGGTCCTCTTTCAGCTCCAGCGCCATATCCTCGGTTCCGAACCGCTGGTTCAGGAACGCTTTGATCTTTTTCTGCTGTTCCTCGGAAGGGGGCGTCACATAATAAAGCTCGGCCTTTTGCGCTCCGGCTCTCTTTTCGCGGCGCTCCTGATAGGCGTCCAGAACCTTATCCAGAGCGGCGGTTTCCCGGTCCTTGAGGGCTTCCAGCAGTTCCTTCATGGAATCACTGCTCTGCGGCGCCATGTTCATCACCTGCCTCCGCTAAGAACTCATCATACAGCGCAAGATTCCTGTCCGCCGAAGCCTTCTTGTCCACCACTTTGGCGGCGGCGTCGATGACAAGACCCGCGATCTCCTTCTTCATATCGCGCATTGCATTGGCGCGCTCCGCGGCAATCGTTTCCTCGGCCTGACGATGCTTCTTTCGCAGCTCCTCGTCCGCCTCGGCCATACGCTTTTCGCTTTCCTGCTGTGCTTTGAGACGCGCGTCATTCAGGAGCTTCTCGCTCTCGCTGCGGGCGTCTGCCAGTTTATTCTCATATTCCATCTTCAGAGCGTTCGCGTTTTCCTCCGCCTCACGGGCGTTCGCGAACTGCTCCTCGATCAGTGTCTTTCTTGCCTCAATGATCTTGTTGACCCGGCCGAAAAGGAACTTTCTCATGAAGAAATAGAGAATCAGCAAATTGATAACAGTAAATAAGAGATTCCAGTCAAATCTCAGCAATTTACTCGCCTACCTTTCTCTATCTATGAAAATCAGCCAAGGAACAGGATGATCAGGATCGCGACTACAAAGCCGTAGATCGCGGTCGCCTCCGCAAGGGCACAGCCCAGAAGCAGAAGGCTGGTAATATGGCCGGACGCCTCCGGCTGACGGGCCACCGCCTCGGTCGCCTTAGCGGTCGCAATACCGATACCGATACCGGCGCCGATGCCGGTGAGTACGGCCAAAGCCGCACCGATAGCAATCATAGTATTCATAATATGTTTCTCCTTTTCCTAAATCTTTCTGATGATGTTTCCGTGAGATTACTCGTCCTCGACGGCCTCCTTGATGAAGAGCCCGGTCAGAAATACGAACACATAGGCCTGGATCAGTCCGTCGAACAGGTCGAAATAAAGGCTGAATACTGCCGGAAGCACAACAGGACAAACGCCCTCCAGAAGCTTCATGACGACAAACGCGCCCAAAACGTTACCGAAAAGCCGCATGCAGAGCGACAGCGGCCGGATAACCAACTCCAGAACATTGAGGGGTGCCACTACGCCGACCGGTTTGGCAAAGCCTTTGAGCCAACCCTTGGTTCCATGCGCGCGGATCGACGCCACCTGCACCAGAACGATGCTCATCAGTGCGACCGCCGCGGTTACATTAAGATCCTTTGTGGGGGGCTTAAAGCCGGTAATGCCAAAGATATTGGCAACACCGATAAAGAGCAGCACGGTCGAAAGATACGGCACATACGCTCTGCCCTTTTCTCCGATATTACCCGCTACAAGATTTTGCAGTCCGGTCACCGCCGCTTCCAGCGCGACCTGTCTCTTGCTCGGGTTTTCCACCTTCAAATGGGAGGTGAAGATCAGAGAAAGCACAATCAAGATCGCCATGATGATCCAGCTGACCACCACCGATTCCGCAATCTCAATCCCTCCAAAAAGGGGAATGGTAAACGCCGTTTCGGCGTTTAGTTCCTCCAGCAGGGTTTCTGCCAGATTGCCCATTCTTCCATCTCCTTTCTCACTCAAATTAACACCACAATAATGCTTCCTTTTGGGGTCGGCGCCCCAAGAGGGTTACCTTATTTAATGCGACATTCATTATAGCACATTCGTCAAGTGCCTAAAAGGGCACCTTCATACCTCTTTCGTCATAAATTATATCGATTCCGCTATGATTGACATTTTTTTATCAATTAGTCAAAGCGTTCCGCATAGCCGCAGCGCCGGCAGAGCGGCTCCAGACGCTTTCTCTGGGAAAAGCCCTCATAAAGCCGCCGGGCGCGCTCCCCCGCAAGGATCTCGGAAAGCTCCTCGGAAAAAAGATTCCCAAGCGCCAGCTCCCCTTCGTGGTCAAGACAGCAGGGCACCACCGTACCGTCCGCCAGCACCCCGATCTGATCCCGGAGGGCATAGCAGAAACCGCTCTCCTTCCCTTCCTCCCGGCCGCTGTCCGGCCAGAGGAAGCGCTCGCCGTATTCGAGGAACACCCGCTCCGCCATGGTCATCCCGCCGCGGTTTTCCCGCCATTCGCCGGGGAATTTCCGGTGCAGGAGGGCGAGGATGGTCTCGTTGAGGGCGTTTTCTCCGGGGAGGGCGCCGTCCAGATTCCAGAGCCGGAGCCCCACCAGCTTCCCCGCCGCGGCGGCTTTTTGGGCAAAGTCGGCCGCGGAGAGGATGTAGGCCTCCAGCTCGCCCCGCTCGTTCGCCTCAAAGCTGTGGAGCGAAACGCTCACCTTGCGAAGGGCCGGGGCGCGGCAGAGCGTCTCCTCCCAGCGGGAAAGCAGCGTGCCGTTGGTGGTGAGGTTGACCTGGAAGCGAAGCTCGTCCGCGATGGCAAGCAGCCGGTCCAACTGCGGATGAAGCAGCGGCTCTCCCATGAGATGAAGGTATAAATATTCGGTGACGGCGCGGAGCTTCCCCGCCAGAAGCCGAAACTCCTCCGGGGTCATGGTGCGGGGCGGGCGCGCGGTCTTGGGACAGAAGGAGCAGGAGAGATTGCAGCAGTTGGTAATTTCGAGATAGGCCTTTCGGAATGTTTTCATGCGGGAACGGTTCCTTTCCGGGCATCTTCTGCCCTTTTCGCAAAACGCGGTCGGGAGCAGCCTCCCCAAAGGCTGCTCCCCCACGGACAAGCGGACTCTCCCCTTTTTGGGGGCCTTCCGCAGACATATTTATAAATAAAGTTGGGTTATTCTTCCGCCGGGGCGGTCGCTGCGGGGACGCTCTCCAAAATGGCGTCCGCCATGGCCGCCGCCGAGCGATAGACCGTCATCCAGTTGGCGCAGTCCTCAAACTGTACGGGGTTCGGCAGATAGCCCACCTCAAAGAGCACTGCCGGACAGAAAGAGAGCCGGGTCACATAATAGTAGCCCTGATCCGGCTCGGCCGCCGGGCGCCCGGTCGCCTGCATCATATTCTCCCGGAGATGCTCCGCGAAAGGCAGGGCAATGTCCTCGTGGTAGTAAATCTCCATATGGTCAGCGGTGGCTTCCTTCACCAGTCCGGTGCTGTTATGGTGCACCGAGAGGAAAAAGTCGGGGCGGGACTCCACCGCCATACGGACACGCTCATCCAGAACCACCTTCGGTTCGCCGGGGACGTCGGTCTCGTGGGTCATAAGCACCGTAGCGCCCAGCTGCTCCAGCCGCTCTCTCAGCGCAAGGCTCACCGCCAGATTCACATCCGACTCGCAGGGGCCGCCTTCGCTGCCGGCCACTCCCAGCGCGCCGGGATCCTTGTAGCCGTGGCCCGGGTCCACCATGACGGTGACACCGGTGAGCGGCTTGCCGGGGATCTCCGAGAGGACGGGCGGGTCAAAGAGCGTAAGCTCCACGTCACCGGCCTCGGTGTACTGCACGTCATAGCCCCAGAGCCGCGCGGGATCCGCAAGGGCGAGGGTAAGGACGGCGGTGTTCCCCTCCTCGGTCACTTCCACGCCCGTGATGTGGGCGTTCTTAATTTTTGCCGAGTCAAACTCCTCCATGGAGGTCTCCCGGAAGGTAAGGCGAAGGCTTTCCTCCCCCCGCTCAGCGGTCACGGCGGGGAAGTTCCCGGCCTTAAAGGTGACGGTGGTCTTCCGGCCCTCGGTGCGGCTTTCCGCTTCCGATACGGTGCTTTCCCGGGGGAACACCCCAATGGCCAGCCCGGCGCGGTCCGAGGAAATGTAGCCGCCCTCCACCTCATAGAACAGCGTCCCGTTGTGCTGCACCGCTCCCGTGGTGGGGAGGCGGGCGCCGAGATGGAGCGTTCCCAGAATGGTGCTGTCATCCTTATATTCTTTGATAATGGAGACGTTTTCCGTGTTGGCACACACCATGGGGGTGACATTCTGTCCCGCCACAAAGATGCGGCCGTTCGATTCATAGGTGGTGCGGGCCCCCAGATAATCCAGAACGTAAGTAACCTTCCCCAGCTCGGTCAGTTCCTCGGCAGGGAATCCGGCAGGTGCCTGATAAGTCCCCTCAAAGACCGCGGAAATGCCTTTTTTCACATTGGTAACCGTCTGCTTCATCGGAACCTCGGTTTGGCCGAAGAGGGCGGTGACCTTGCCGCCCGCCGGCGCCACGCACCGGAAGGAGAGGCTCTCTCCCGCCTTTACCGCCATATCATCCGCCGGGAAACGGCTCCCTGCCGTCACCCGGGTAATGAGGCCGTCTCCCGCGGCGGGGCGGCGCACGGTGACCGAAGCGGTCCGGTCGCCCTGACGGAAGGTAAAGACATTAGCCCCACGGCGAAGACTGACCTCCACGGCGAAGACGCCGGTCGTGCCCTTGCGCTCCACCGCCTGCCCGTTCATGGTGAGAGGCTTAGAGGGGTCGGAGGCGCCCATCAGCACGATGGAGCCGTAGGGGGTAGAGGCGCCGTTTGCGGGATAGCCGATCTGCAGTTCCTTTGAGATGGAAAGATCGACAAGGCCGGTGCAGGAATCAGCGGTCTCCCCCGCATAGCTGAGGAGCCGCGTCATGGTAAGAGGCTCCGTCTTAAGGCGGTCATAGCCCTGCAGCACCACACCACTGGTTTGACCGGCAATGGTTTCATAAAAAAGCCGATAGCCAAGCTCCCGCGGGGAAAACTCTCCTGCCGCCAAGGGAATGACCTTTTTATTCGGGAGGAGCGCAAGCCCCTCCGCCCGCTCTGCAAAGGATTCCTCTGTCTGCCCGCTCATTTCGGGAAGCAGAAGGGAGACCGTATCATCAGCGAGCAGCGCTTCCAGAACCTCCTCGGGAAGCGCGTTCTCCGCGCGGAGGGTCAGCCCTATTTCCCGCCCGGAGAGGGTCTTGAGTGCCTTTACAAGCTTGGCAAGCTCCCCCGCCCGCTCTGCGGGCCAAGCATCACATTCCAGAACAAAGCCGGCAACCTCTGCCTTTTTGAGGATGGTCTCCATAAGCCCGGACAGCACCTCCGCCGAGGAGGAAGCGGAATCCGGAAGAAGCTCCGGAAGGACGGCATAGACCTTCATCTCCGCCTTGCCGAGTCCCCGGCAGAGCTTTGCAAGGGCGTCCACCTCGGGTTTCCCGTAGGGGAGATTCCAGTAAAGGGACTCCACGCGGTTTTCCGCGAGGAATTCCGTGAGGGCGATAAGCTCCGCACAGCGTTCCTTGCGGGTGAGGGGCTTCTCCTCGGTCCCCCCGGCAAACAGCTCCCCCTCGGAAAGCCAGAGCCCCGTATCGGGCAGGAGGGGGCCGGTGGGCTGCGCGGCGGGCACGGTATAGCTCGGCAGCAGGATGGCTCCCGCCCCCAGCGCCACCGCCAGCGCAAGGACCAGAACGGTCACAGGGACCATGCTTTTTTTGCTTTTGACAGTACTTTTCACAGGGTCGTCCTCCTTTACAGCTTGAACTGCTCGGGTGTGAGTCCTTCCACGTCCAAGGCGGGACGGCGCCTCACCTCACGGCGAAGCGGATCATACCGAAACGCTGTGCAGGAGGCCGAGGGCTCCATCACGCCCCGCTTGGGACAGAGGATAAATTTACGGTCAACGGTTGGGGTTCCCGCCGCGCAGTAGCGGCAGGCGGGGTCGATCTCCCGGTCAAAAAATCTGGATGCCATTGTTTTCTCCTTTTTGCAGTCAAAATCCGCCGCAGACACGCCGGCGGATGGGGGTCTGAATCACCCCCATTATATCACATTTTCC
>JAHHSN010000012.1 GCA_020025195.1 Angelakisella sp. | reverse complement strand
CCCCGCCGCCGGGGGTGACCGCGCCGCCCGAGCCGAACGATCCCCCGGCCGTGGAGCCGTCTCCTGCCGTCGGCGAGACGCTGCGGGTCAACAACCAGGGCAGCATCGTGGAGGACAGCGCGCGGGAGATCGTCGCCCGGGTGCTGCAGAATGAGATCGGCGGAAGCTACCACCCTGAAATGAGCAAGGCGATGGCTGTGGCTACATACAGCTACATCAAGTTCTATAACGAATATGTGGGCACCGCCCCCAGCCTCATCCTGCGGGACAACCCCGTTCCCGCCGTTTACAGCGCAGTCGATGCCGTTCTGGGCGAGGCGGTCTATTATAACGGGAAGTACGCCAACTGCACCTATTTCGCGGTGAGCGCAGGCTGTACCACCTCCGCCAAGAATGTCTGGGGCACCAATTACCCCTACCTTGTCTCGGTGGATTCCCACTGGGAGCGGGACAACAATTATTCCAACTCCTGGTCCTCCTATAAGAGCACCAAGACCTTTACCGCCGGGGAGATCGCGACCGCGTTCAATAACGCACTCGGCACCTCCCTCGATCCCGCAAACTCCGACCCCGGCACCTGGCTGGAGATCCTGAGCTACACCGACGGGCCCTATGTCGGACGGGTTCGGGTGGGGGAGAAGGAAACCACCGGGCGTAAGATCCGGGAAAGTATCCTTCATCTCCGCAGCCATGCCTTTGAGATTGCCTATGACGAGACCGCCAAGACCTTCACCTTCACGGTGTACGGCTACGGCCACGGCGTGGGGATGTCCACCATCGGTGCGAATTACGCTGCCGAAGAGGGCTGGGACTATAAGCAGATCCTGACCCACTATTACCCCGGGACCGAGGTAAAATGACCGATCAAATGAACCCCCGAGTTTTTAAGGCTCGGGGGCTTCTTCTTTTCCCCGCCCGGCGCGGAAAGCAGGAGAGGCGCCGTCCGGCACCTTCCCGAGGATCTTGGCACCGTCCCCGGAACCATGGCGCTTCAGCGCCCGGAAAAGGGAACGCGCTTCCGCCTCGGCGGAGGCGTTTTTCGCCATGGTGCCGACGAGCTCCGGCAGGACAGTCTCCTTCGATGTATAGAATGCCAACCTCTTAGCATAATTTTATATTGGCAAAAGAGGGGGCTTTTCCAAGGAAATCAGCGCGCCGCGCGGTTCTCCCCAAACAGAAAGACCCGCCGCCCCCCGAAGGGGACAGCGGGCTTTTCGCTGAAATGGTTACTGAGCGGAATGACCGTTCTCGTAGCTCTCTACCATGCGCTTGACCATCTCGCCGCCGATGGAACCGGCCTGACGGGCGGTGATGTCGCCGTTATAACCCTGCTTAAGGGATACGCCGACGGTGCTGGCAGCTTCCTGCTTCATCTGGTTAAGGGCTTCCTTGGATTTCTTAC
This sequence comes from Angelakisella sp., assembly GCA_020025195.1. Classification (GTDB taxonomy): domain Bacteria; phylum Bacillota; class Clostridia; order Oscillospirales; family Ruminococcaceae; genus Angelakisella. The sequence goes on along the minus strand of JAHHSN010000012.1, from coordinate 37,365 downwards.
TGGACATAATCTTTTCTCCTTTTCATCTACTTGCCGTTTTGACGGCTTTTTGCGCTTGCAGTAGTATTGTTGTCCGGGGCGGCGCCGTTATGAGAGGGAGTTTAAGGCAGCGTTTCCTGCCCAGAGGGCTTCGAGCGCTTCCTGCTTTTCCGAAATGAGCAGCACCGCTGCCGCGGAAAGGAGAAGGTCATCCTCCAGCGGAGCGCTGAGGCGAACAGGCAGCTCCATCGGGTCGATGACGCCGCCCGAAAGGGTGAGGAGCGGGCGTTGCAGCGCAATGACCGCCGTGCCCTCCTCCCGGCTGGAAAAGGTGAGGGATGCCCGTCTGGTAAAACCGTAATCCAGAAACGGCACGCCGCCCCGGGCTGCGAGCGACGCTGAGGGGGCGGAATCCCCTTTGAAAATAAGATAGCTTTCGGGGGGCGGCTGTTCCTGCGGGGCTTTGGGCAGAGCGGGAGAAAGAACCCAGACCCGCGCCTCCTGCTGCCGACGGGGCAGATAGCCCAGACGCCGCAGCAGTCCCCGGAGCGTCCCGCCGAAGGGGTCGCCCTCTCCCGAAACGATGCGGAGCGGCTCGTCTCCCAACATTTTCCACCCTCTTTTCCGGAATGATTTCCCCCTTATTTTGCGCCGGCGCGTCTTTCTTTATACCGCTGGCGGTAAAAAAGAAAAGTTTTGATTTTTCTTTCAGAAAGGGGTTGACTTTTTCTGTGGAATTGGTATAATAATTTACGTTGCATTGCCCGATTGTGTAAAGGTAGCACGACAGACTCTGACTCTGTTTGTCTGGGTTCGAATCCTAGTCGGGCAACCATTTTTTTACCCTTTTGAGTGTTTCAAAAGGGTTTTTCTCGGGATGTGGCTCAGCTTGGTAGAGCGCTGCGTTCGGGACGCAGAGGTCGCAAGTTCAAATCTTGTCATCCCGACCAATTGCAGGGCCTCGTTCGTCTCGGCGCGCGGGGTCCTTTGTTTCACCGGATGAGGATGCGCTCTCCCTTCTCCGCCTGTATCTTAACGCAAAGCCGTGTATGAGGAAGTTCTTCTTTCATATAGGGCTTTCTTTTTTGCCTTCCCACCAAAACGCTGATTGGAGTTGATCTTTCAATGTCTTTATCTCTGACCATCCTGCTCTTTGTTCTCGGCCTTATCCTTATTGTAAAAGGCGGTGACTGGTTCGTCGATTCCGCCTCCTGGATCGCGGAGGCCACCGGTATCCCCAAATTCATCGTGGGGGCCACCATCGTGAGCCTCGCCACCACCCTCCCGGAGATCATCGTCTCCCTGATGGCGGCTTCGCAGGGCAAGGTGGATATGGCGATCGGCAACGCCGTGGGCAGCGTCACCGCCAATACCGGCCTCATTCTGGGCATCAGTCTCATCTGCATTCCGGCCGCGGTAAACCGCCGGCACTTTAACGGGAAGGCGTTTCTGCTGCTCCTGACCACCCTGATTCTGTGGGTGCTGTGCCGTTCCGGCTCCCTTAAGGCCTCGCTCGGCTGCATCCTGTTCGTCATCTTCCTCATCTATATCGCGGAAAATATCCGCAACGCACGGGAGGAGCTTTCCGAAAGCGGCGAGGAACGCCAGCCCATCCATAAAAAAGAACTGCCCCGCCGGCTTCTGTTCTTTGTTCTGGGGGCTGCAGGCATCGTCATCGGCGCGCGGCTCCTTGTGGATAACGGCAGCGAGCTTGCCCGTCTGATGGGAGCTTCCGAGGCGCTCATCAGCCTTACCTTCGTGGCTATCGGCACCTCCCTGCCGGAGCTTGTCACCACCGTGACCGCCATCATCAAGAAGCAGGCGTCGCTCTCGGTCGGCAACATCGTCGGCGCCAATCTCATTGATATGGCGCTCATCCTGCCCCTTTGCGCCTTTGTTTCCGGGGGATCGCTGCCGGTTTCGGCCGGGACCCGGCTCCTCGACCTGCCGGTCTCCCTCGCCTTCTCGCTTATCGCCCTCCTTCCTGCCATGATAAAGGGCAAATTCTACCGATGGCAGGGCGTGGTGCTTCTGGCGGGCTACCTCACTTATCTCGCGGTACTGATTTTCTGATGATACAGCAAACGGACGAAGAACCAGACAGCTTGGTTCTCCGCCCGTTTTTCTTTTTGCCCTCAGCCGTGCCGCAGCCCCTCAAAGAGCTGCTCCAGCCACTCCACTGCGGCGAAGGAGAGGGTAAATTCCGGCGTCTCGTTCAGCGCCTCGATGCGCCGCAGCGATTCCGAGTCCGCCGCCGCCCCCACGCAGAGAGGAGGGAACATGACACACCACCAGTTGTGTCCCTCTCCCTTCCCGATGGTGAGACGCAGGGCGTCATATACCCCGGCCGGGAGCGTTTTGTCGCCGTAGGTGCGCGTCTCAAAGTACATTTCCGTCACCGACGCCTGCACCCGGTCGGCTGAGCCTGCCTTCCGAAGGGCCTGCTCTGCCGTCTCCTCGATGAAGGGGAGGTTCTGCCGTGCTCTTTCGAGTGCTTCCCCGCGGCTCTCGGCCCCGGCAAAGAGCTCTGCCGTCTCCCTGAGAACGGCGTCCCGCACCAGCAGCTTTCTCGCCTGATCCTCCTCACTGTCGGAATTCGCGAGGATGTGGAACCGGAATACCGACTCCCGCACCGTCTCACAGTCCCGCTCAAAGCCAAAGAGCCCCGTTAGAATAACCGCCAGAAAGAGCCCCAAAAGGAGCGCCGCGTCCCGCCGTCTTGCTTTTTCCATGTTGTCTTCCCCTTTTCTGTCCTTTTTATGAGGAGGGGACAGCAAAACGCCCATACCCCTCTCGTCTTTTACGAAAAGGAGTATGGGCGTTATTTTTGGGGGTTATGCGGAAAATTATACCAAAAGAGAAGTCCCGTTCATCTCGGGGGGCTTCTCCAGTCCCATGGCATCCAGCAGGGTGGGGGCGATATCCGCCAGTCTGCCGCCTTCCCGGAGCGTTCTGCCGGGGAAGCCGATGGCCACAAACGGCACGGGATTGGTGGTGTGCGCCGTGAAGGGAGAACCGTCCTCCTCTGCCATCATATCGGCATTGCCGTGGTCGGCGGTGAGGAAGGCGCGGCCGCCCGCTTTCTGGAGGGCTTCCACCATGCGGCCGACCGAAGCGTCCACCGCTTCCACTGCCTTGACAGCGGCGTCAAAGTCGCCGGTATGACCCACCATGTCGCAGTTTGCAAAGTTGAGGATGATGACGTCATACTTACCGCTTTCGATGCGGCTCACCACCTCGTCGGTGACAGCATAAGCGCTCATCTCCGGCTGGAGGTCATAGGTCGCCACCTTGGGGGAGGGAATGAGCGCCCGGTCCTCGCCAGGATAAGGTTCCTCCTTGCCGCCGTTAAAGAAGAAGGTGACGTGGGCATACTTTTCGGTCTCCGCGATGCGCAGCTGAGTGAGCCCCAGATCGCTCACATACTGGCCGAAGGTGTTGGTGAGCGCTTCCGGACGAAACGCCACGTCCACGTTCGGCATGGTGGCGTCATACTGCGTCATGCAGACATAGGTGAGGGGGAAGAAGCCCTTCTCCCGCTCGAAGCCGTTAAATTCGGGATCGACCAGGGTGCGGGTCAGCTCTCTTGCCCGGTCGGGTCTAAAGTTAAAGAACACCACCGAGTCGCCGGCCTTCACGCCCGCGCCGGGGGTCACCACGGTGGGAACGACAAATTCATCGGTCACGCCCGCGGCATAGCTTTCCTCCATCGCCCGGACGGGATCGGCCGCAAAGTCGCCCCGGCCGTTCACGATGGCGTCATAGGCCTTAATGACCCGCTCCCAGCGGTTGTCGCGGTCCATAGCATAGTAGCGGCCGCTGAGGGTCGCGATCCTGCCCACGCCAAGCTCCGCCATCTTTTCCTGAAGCGCGGCGACAAAGTCCCGTCCGGAGGTGGGGGGCACGTCACGTCCATCCATGAAGCCGTGGACATAGACCTCCTTCACCCCGCACTTTTTGGCCATGGTGAGGAGCCCGTAAAGGTGGGTGAGGTGGCTGTGCACGCCGCCGTCGGAGAGAAGTCCCATCAGGTGGAGGGCATGCCCCTCCTCAGCGGCATTTTCCATCGCCTTTTTAAGGGCGGGGTTCTCATAAAAATCACCGTCCTCGATGGACTTGGTGATGCGGGTCAGCTCCTGATAGACGATCCGGCCCGCGCCGATATTGGTATGACCGACCTCGGAGTTGCCCATCTGTCCGTCGGGGAGTCCGACATCCATGCCGGAGGCGCCGATGAGGGTGTGGGGACAGCTCGCAAAGATCTGATCGAGGTTCGGCTTATGGGCGGCGGCAATGGCGTTGCCCTTCGTCTCGGGGCGGTAGCCAAAGCCATCCAGAATAATGAGTGCAAGCGGTTTTTTCATCGGTTCTTTTCCTTTCCCTTGGCGCGTCAGCGGGAGGCTGCGCGGATGATTTCGGCAAAGTCGGGGGCCTTGAGGGAAGCGCCGCCGATCAGGCCGCCGTCGATGTCTTCCATCGCGAGGAGTCCCGCGGCATTCCCGGGATTCATGCTGCCGCCGTACTGCACGGTGAGGGCCGCGGCGGTCTTTTCGTCATAGAGCCGGCCGACGAGAGAACGGATAAAGTGGTTCACCTCATTGGCCTGCTCGTCGGTCGCGGTCTTGCCGGTACCGATGGCCCAGACCGGCTCATAGGCGATGATGACACGGCTCAGCTCCTCGGCGGAGACGCCCGCGAGCGCAATCTTCACCTGAATGGCGATCACTTCCTCGGTGATGCCGGCTTCCCGCTCGGCGAGGGTCTCACCGACGCAGAGAATGACCTTGAGGCCGGCGGAGAGTGCCGCGCGAACGCGCTTCTGTACCGTCTCGTTGGTCTCGCCGAAGTACTGACGGCGCTCGGAGTGACCGATCACCACATACTCCACGCCCATTTCGGTGAGCATATCGGCGGAAATCTCCCCGGTGAAGGCGCCGGAGGGTGCCCAGTGGCAGTTTTCCGCGCCGACCTTGATGTTGGTGCCCTCGGTGAGGGAGAGAGCGGTCTCCAGATCGGTATAGGGGGTGCAGATGACGACGTCGCAGTCGGCATCCTTTACGAGGGGAATCATCTCGGTGATGAGAGCGCGCGCCTCGGCACGGTTCTTATTCATTTTCCAGTTGCCGGCGATGACCGCGCGGCGGAGAGCTTTATTCATAGTATTTTCCTCCTGTATAGGTTATAACGGCCCCGCCGAAAACATCGACGAGGCCGCAAAATTCTTGGTTATTTATCGCGGATGCAGGCGATGCCGGGCAGCAGGGTGCCCTCCAGATACTCAAGAGAAGCGCCGCCGCCGGTGGAGATGTGGCTCATCTTGTCGCCAAAGCCCAGCTGCTGGACCGCTGCAGCGGAGTCACCGCCGCCGATGATGGTGGTCGCTTCGGTGTCGGCCAGCGCCTTTGCTACGGCAATGGTGCCCTCGGCCAGAACGGGGTTCTCAAAGACGCCCATGGGGCCGTTCCAGACAACGGTCTTGGCGTCACGGACAGCCTCTGCATAAAGCGCCCGGGTCTTGGGACCGATGTCCATGCCCATACGGTCGGCGGGGATGCCGTCCGCGGGGACGATCAGGGTCTCGATGGGGGCGTCGATGGGGGAGGGGAACTCCGCGGTGGTAACGGTATCTACGGGGAGAACCAGACGAACGCCCTTCTCCTCCGCCTTCTTCATCATGTCGCGGCAGTAGTCGATCTTCTCCTTGTCGAGGAGGGAGGTGCCGACCTCATAGCCCTTAGCAGCGAGGAAGGTATAGGCCATGCCGCCGCCGATGATGAGGGTATCGACCTTCTCGAGGAGGTTGTCGATGACCTTGAGCTTGTCCGCGACCTTGGCGCCGCCCAGAATGGCGACGAGAGGACGCTCGGGCTGCTCGACGGCGTTGCCGAGGTAGTTGATCTCTTTTTCCATCAGGTAGCCGACCGCGGTCTCCTTGATGTAGTCGGTCACGCCGACGGTGGAGCAGTGCGCGCGGTGCGCAGAGCCGAAGGCGTCATTGACATAGATTTCGGCCAGGGAAGCCAGCTCCTCGCTGAAGGCGGGAAGGTTCTTGGTCTCCTCGGGACGGAAGCGGGTGTTCTGCAGGACGAGGATCTCGCCGTCCTTAAGCTCAGCGGCCATCTTCCGGGCGTTTTCGCCGACCACGGTATCATCGTCGGCAAAGAGGATCTCCCGGCCCATCAGCTCGCCGAGACGCTTGGCGACGGGCGCCATGGTGAAGGCGGCATCGGGGCCCTTGGGCTTGCCGAGGTGAGAGCAGAGGATGAGCCGGGCGCCGTGATCGCTTAAATAATTGATGGTCGGCAGTGCTCCGACAATACGATTGTCATTGGTCACGCGGCCGTCCTTGAGGGGGACGTTGAAATCCACGCGGACAAGAACGCGCTTGCCCTTTACATTGAGGTCTTCTACAGTGAATTTAGAGAGAAATGACATCGATGAATCCTTCTTTCTATTTGTTATTTTATTATCGTTCCAAGTCTATTTTATCTTATTGCCGACCGGTTTGCAAGCAATTTGTGAAAATATTAACCTAACATTTTTAATCTTTTTCCCACCGAAGGCGGTGAAGCTGCCCTTTGTTCTCTAAAAGCGGGAAATTCCACTGCCGCAGCGCCTCGTAAACTCCCACCGCGACGGTATTGGAAAGATTGAGGCTTCGGAGCCCCTGCCGCATGGGGAGGCGGAGCGCCCGCTCCGGGAATTCCACCAGAAGCTCCTCCGGCAGGCCCGCGTCCTCCCGCCCGAAGAGAAGGTAGCAGTCATCGGGAAAGGCGGCGTCGCTGTAAAGCGCCTGTCCCTTGGTGGTAAAGAAAAACATCCGCTCCCACTCGGTCCGGTGAGTTTCCATAAAGTTCCGGAGGGAGGGATAGGTGGTGATGTCAAGGTACTGCCAGTAATCAAGGCCCGCGCGCTTTAGCTTGGCGTCGGTGATCTCGAAGCCGAGCGGCTCCACCAGATGCAGGCGCGCGCCGGTGGCGGCGCAGGTGCGGGCAATATTGCCGACGTTCTGGGGAATGCGCGGCTCCACCAGAACAATATTGAGGATGGCCATGCTGTCTTTCTTCCTTTCTTCTTGTTCCTCTCTATTATAATGGTCCAAACATCCCCTTGTCCAACCGATCAGGGGGGATTTTTTTGAACTTTCTGTAACGGTTTGAGTGATTTTTCGTTTTGGGAAGCGCGCGGCGCCCCTTTTTCCGCATTGATGAAAGGAGTTGTTCCACTTGCAGAAAAAAGAAAACAGCGCCCCCCTCACCGACCGGATGAAGCTCTGCTGTCACTGGTATGCCCTTACGGAGGACCCCGAGGAAGCCGCCGCCCGGGTCTATGAGAAGCCCCATCAGAGAAAGGCCGCCGGGGAAGCGCTCCGATCGCCCGAAGCCCGGCGGTATCTCGCCGCCATCCGCGCCGCCGGGAAACGGGAACCGGAGGTGCTGGAGGGCTACCGGAGACTCGCCTTCGGCTCGGTCTCGGACGCCGTCAAGCTCATGTTCATGGAGGAGACCCCGCCCGACATTGACCGGATGGATCTCTTTAACGTCTCGGGGCTCCGCCGGGGCAAGGGCTCGCTGGAGATTTCCTTCTTCGACCGGCTGGACGCCCTCGACCGCCTGGCCCAAAAGGACGCCGAGGCCGCGGCCCGGGAGGGTCAGGGCTTCTATGAGGCGGTGCTGGCGGGCGCCGCCGCGCTGGAGGAGACGCCATGACCTTTACCCCCTTCAGCCGAAAGCAGCTCCGGGTCCTCACCTGGTGGGTGCCGGGCTCCTCTGACCGGGAGAAAAGCGGGGTCATCTGCGACGGCGCGGTGCGAAGTGGAAAGACGCTCTGCCTTTCGCTCTCCTTCATCGGGTGGGCGATGGCCTCCTTTGAGGATACGAGCTTTGCCCTCTGCGGCAAGACCATCTCCTCTTTGGAGCGCAATCTCCTGCATCCGCTCCTGCCCGTCCTCAATGAGCTTGGCTTTGAGACCCGCTATCTCCCCTCCCGCCGTACCCTCATGGTGGGTCACCGCGGTCGGGAAAACCGCTTCTACCTTTTCGGCGGGCGGGATGAGGGAAGCGCTGCGCTCATTCAGGGTGTGACGCTCGGCGGAGTGCTCCTCGATGAGGTGGCGCTGATGCCCCGTTCCTTTGTGGAGCAGGCGCTGGCCCGCTGCTCCCTTGCCGGGGCAAAGTACTGGTTTTCCTGCAATCCCGAGCATCCCTTTCACTGGTTCTATGAGGAGTGGATCCAAAAGGCGTCTCTCAAGAATATGCTCTATCTCCACTTCACCATGGCCGACAATCCTTCTCTCACCGAGGCGGTGCGCCGCCGCTATGAGAGTCTCTACTCCGGCGCGTTCTATGACCGCTTTGTGCTGGGACTTTGGTCCCAGCCAAGCGGCGCCGTCTACCCCATGTTCTCTGCCGCAGAGCATACGGTAGCGGTCCTGCCGTCCGACCTCACCAACTGGTACTGCTCCTGCGACTACGGAACCGTCAATCCCTGCTCCATCGGTCTTTGGGGGATGAGCCCCACCGATGGAAAATGGTACCGTGCCGCGGAATATTACCACGACTCAAGGGCAAAGGGCTTCCAGAAGACCGACGAGGAATACTGTGAAGCGCTCATCGCCCTCATCGGGGACCGGAAGCTTCAGGGCATTGTTATCGATCCGTCAGCCGCCAGCTTTATGGAATGTGTGAAACGTCACGGAATCGGCCCTGTCCTCCCCGGAGTCAACGAGGTGCTGGACGGCATCCGTCTGGTGAGCGAGGCGCTCCGGCAGAAGAAAATTTTATTTTCCGCCGCCTGCCGGGATACCCTCCGGGAATTTTCCCTCTACCGCTGGGAGGAAAACGCCCGGGAGGATAAGCCCCGCAAGGAAAACGACCACGCGATGGACGAAATCCGCTATTTTGTCTCGACCGTCCTCTCCCTGAACCAGTCCTCCTTCTCGGTGGGATCGGTCTCACGACGGTCCCCCGGGGGAGGAAGCCTAATCGAAAGGAGGAATCCGTAATTGGGACTCAAAAACCCATCAAGGCTCAAAGCCGCGCCGCTGGCGGTGCAGACCGCGCCCAAGCCGCGTGCCGCGCGCTTTCTGCCGGAAAATTCTTTGCCCGCACAGCTGCCCCTCTACCGGGCGCTCAGGCATACCGTTCCCATCATTGACGCCGCCATTCAGAAGATCGTCCGGCTCACCGTGGATTTTACCGTCCGCGCAGAGGATCCCGCCATGCAGTCCCGGCTGGAGCAATGGCTGACCGCCGTTCCGGTCGGAGGCTCCGGCACCGGGCTTCTCACCTTTGCCGCCCAGTATCTGGACAGTCTCCTCACCTACGGCAGCGCCGTCGGCGAGATGGTGCTTTCCGGCGATCGCCGGGAGCTTCTCGGGCTCTATCTCCCGCCGCTGGAGACGCTGGAGGTCCGGGAGGGGCAGACCCCCCTGGAGGCGGTGATCTATAAGGGGCACGGCCGGGACGCCGTCGCCCTACCCTGTCCGGAGCTTCTGCTTTTCACGGCGCTTTCCCCCGAGCCCGGCTCCCTGACGGGACAGTCGCTGCTCTCGGGTCTGCCGGAGCTTTCCCGCATCCTGCTTACCATCTATGAGGCGGTCGGGCACAACTTTGAGCGGCTCGGCAACCTGCGCTATGCCGTCACCTACCGCCCCGCCCCCGGCGACCACACCGACGCCGCCCGAGCGGCGGAGGACATCAGCCGGGAATGGAGCGCTGCCATGGCCGCCGGCTCCTACGGCGACATCCGCGATTTTGTGGCGGTGGGCGACGTCGACATCAAGGTAATCGGCGCCGACAACCAGTTCATCTCCACCGAGATCCCGGTGCGTCAGCTTCTGGAACAGATCGTCGCGAAGCTCGGTCTTCCGCCCTTCCTGCTCGGCCTTAACTGGAGCAGCACCGAGCGGATGAGCACCCAGCAGAGCGATCTGCTCACCAGCGAGCTGGAATCCTACCGACGGCTTTTGGAAGCGCCGCTCAAAAAGATCTGCTCGCTCTGGCTCCGTCTCCACGGAGCCGACCCCGCCGTCACCATCGAGTGGGAAGCCATCAGCCTGCAGGACGAAAAGGAGATCGCCTCTGCGCGTCTCAGCCGCGCCGAGGCCGCCCTGCTGGAACAGAAACTGGGGACAACCCCCAAGGAGGTGTGATCCATGAAAGAAGCGACCATCGAACCAAAAAACGAAGGCGTGACCGAGGAGGAGCTTGCCGCCATCGCGAAGTTCTCCCGCCGCCCCTTAAAGGCCGAGGAGGTCTACACCTTTTCCCTGGTCCTCTGCGATAACGACCTCGACCGTGACTTTGAGTGCTTTACCAAAGAGGCACTCGGGACGCTCGGCGAGCTCTTTGTCGGCCGGACCGGCATCTTTGACCACGACCCGAGCGGCGAAAAGCAGAACGCCCGCATCTACAAGACCTGGGTGGAGGAGGAAGAGGGGCGGCTCAACTTTTTGGGCGAGCCTTATCTTGCGCTCCATGCCCGCGCCTACATGGTGCGGACCGCCAAAAACGCCGATCTCATCCTTGAGATCGACGCCGGCATCAAGAAGGAGGTCAGCGTCGGGTGCGCGGTGGAAAAGGCCACCTGCTCCATCTGCGGGGCCGACCGCCGCAAGGAGCCCTGCGCCCATCAACCCGGAAAACGCTACCAGAAGGCGCTCTGCTACACCCGGCTCTCCGAGCCGAGCGACGCCTATGAGTGGAGCTTTGTGGCGGTGCCGAGCCAGCCCGCCGCCGGCGTGACCAAGAGCCACGGCGCCGCCAAGGCGCTGCGCCTCACCCCGGAGCGCGCCCTGCTCCAGATGGAGACCGGGGAGCTGCACCTCGACCGCGCTTCCGCCGAGGCCCTTCGCGCCCATATCGGGGTGCTGGAGGAAAAGAGTCTGGCGGGGGAGCGCTACCGGGAGGAGCTCCTCTATGACGTCCGGCGCTTTACCCTTCTGACGGAGCCGGACCTCTCGGCCGGACTCTTAGAAAAATCCCTCGCCCCCCTCTCCGTGGAGGAGCTGCGGGTGCTGCGGGAGCTTGCCGAAAAGCGTGCCGACCGCCGCTTCGCCCCCCGGGTGCAGACCGCGCCCGATCGGGAAGCCCCGGAACAGCCCTTTGACCATTACAAAATTTAAGGAGGAACGATTTATGAATTATCAGAACATCTCGATTTCCAAGGCCATGTATAAGAACGGCGAGGCGCCCTTCTCCCAGCAGCTGGAGGCACTGGACCCCACCGCCGACTACCAGAACACCGAGCTGGCGGGGCTGGATGCCTTCCAGCGCCAGCTGAAGCGCTTTGACATTCAGGTGGGCGGCGCCCGCTCCAGCCGTCTGGAAAAGTTCTTCCAGAACGCCGAGAGCGCCGTCCTGTTCCCCGAGTACATCATGCGCGCCGTCCGTCAGGGCATGGAGGAAAACTCTCCGCTCGCCTCTCTTGTCGCCGCCCGGACCTTCATCAACTCCACCGACTACCGCGGACTCAAGACCGATGCCGGCACCGACGCCGCCGTGACCGCCGAGAAGGCGGCCCTGCCGACCACCACCATCACCCTCAAGGACGCGACCACCGCGCTCAAGAAGCGCGGCCGTCTGCTCTCCGCCTCCTATGAGGCCCTCAGGTTCCAGCGCCTCGACCTCTTTACCATTGCCCTCCGCCGCATGGGCGCCGACATCGTAAAGGGTCAGATGGAGGACGCTGTCGGGGTGCTGCTGGGCGGTGACGGCTCCACCGGCAGCAAGCCCGCCACCCTGCAGACCGCGGGTGCCGGCGCCATCACCTACGCCGACCTCATCCACCTCTGGAGCCAGTTCAGTGCCTACCAGATGAACACCCTGCTGGTCTCTCCCGCCATGGCGGCCAAGATCCTCGCGCTCGATAACTTCGCGAAGCCCAATGGGGAGAACTTCCCCGTTTCCGGCCGTCTCGGCACGCCCCTCGGCGCGGAGATGATCGTCTCCGCCGCCGTCCCCGCCAACACCGTCATTGCCCTCGACCGCCGCTACGCGCTCGAAATGGTGATGGGCGATGAGGTCACCGTGGACGCCGACCGTCTCATCGACACCCAGCTGGAGCGGGCCGCGGTCTCCTCCATCGCGGGCTTCTCGATGATCTTCCCCGACGCGGTCAAGGTCATGACCGTCAAGGCCTGAGTCCCCTGACCCCGAGAAAGGAGGCAATCCCTGATGGATCTGCAGCTCATTCTGGGTCGGTTCGCGGAGTTTTCCGCCCTTGGGGGCGAGGAACTGACCGCCTGCCGTTCCCTCTGCCTCGACGCCGCCCGGGAGCTTATGAGCCGCTGCCGGGAAACCGCCTGCCCGGCGGAGCTTATGAGCTCCGCCGCCGCGGCGCTGGCCTATTACCGCTACACCCTCGCGGCGTTTTCCGGTAGCGCTCTCTCCCGGCTGGGGGAGGCGACCCTCGTCAATGAAAAGACCCTCGCCGCGGCGAAGGCCCTTTCGGAGGAATATCTTTCCGCTCTCGCCCCCTATCTTCGGAGCGAGAAATTTCACTTTGGGCAGGTGAGTGAATGAAAACGATCACCAGTCTTTATCATCTCCGGGGGACGCTCCGCGAAGCCCTGCTGAAGGCGCTTCCCGGAGTGGAGGTGCTGTCCTCGCTTCCCACCGTCCGCACCCCCGTCCCGCAGGAGACCACCCTGCTCGTCATCGGGGTGCAGAGCCTTTCCCGCTCGGCGGCGCTCCTCGACCCCGCCGACGGTCTGGTGCTGGAGGTGGGGCTTCGCTTCACCGTCTGTCACCGGGATGACAGGGCCTCCTGCGAGGAGACGACCGAGGCGCTGGCGGCGCTCTCCCTCGCGGGGGAGCTGCCCTTCCCGGTCCTGCGGCTGGAAAGCGGTGCCGCGGAATATAACCGTGCCCTCGGCGCCTTTACCCAAAAGACCGACTGCACCCTCGCCTGTCTTCTGGAGAACGGCTCCGGGGAGGTGACGCCATGAGCGTGGTCTATTCCGCCCCGGCGGTTTCCGTCCGGCTCAAAATCAACGGCCTGCCGGCGGCGCGCGCCGACCGCTACGCGGTGCGGGCGGAGCAGAAGCTCCTCCCCGCCGAAAGCTACGGCAGCGCCGTCCCGCTCGCCCTGCTCCCCTTGGGGAAGCGCTTCACGGTGGAGCTTTCCCGGCTCAAATGGGAGTCGGAGCCGCTTGATTTTTATACTCTCAGTAATTTTACTGTGAAAATTACAGCTTTGGGGAAAACCACCCGCTTTTCCGGCTGTGAGTGGAGCCGTCTGGAGGAAAAAAGCGAGCACGCGCTCCTCTGGGAAAAGGCGGTCTTTTCCGCCCTTTCCCGGGAGGAGGTGACGGCGGTATGACCCTGAGAGAACAGCAGGCCGGGGAGCGGAGCCGTCTGGTCTCGGTGCGGGACCCCTCCGCCGAGTCGCTCTTTCCCGCCGCCGAGCGGGAGCCCGCCGACGCCCTGCCCGTCATCACCCTCCGGGAGGAACGGGAGGAGCTTCTTCTCCGGGAGGTCGCCAGTCTGGAAAGCGAGCTTTCCTCTCTCACCCTGCGGCAGAGCCGCCTGCATCCCAGCATGGACCAGTGCGGCGAGCCGCTCCTCTAGACTGTGAGGTGAAATGATGAAAACCATGTCCTTTAAGACCTTCACCTTTCCCCAGAACCCCGGGAAAATCGAGGTGCTGACCCGCACCATGATCTCCACGGCGCACTGCCCGGAGTTCGGCCCCGTTCTGCAGCATCTGGGGCCCCGCGGGCGCACCATCACCGGGAGCGGCGTCTTTTACGGCGCCAAGGCCCGGGAGCACTTCGTTCAGCTGGAGACCCTTCTCCTCGAAGGCGCTCCCGGCCTTCTCACCATCCCCTCGCTGGGGCAGGTGGTCGCCTTTCTCGCCGACCTCTCCCTCATCGAGGAGGGGGACGGCAGCATCCTGCGCTACTCCTTCCGCTTTGAGGAAGTGATGAGCGCCACCGACAAGGAGGGAACCCGCTATGTCAATTAAGCTGCTGGGACGCGCGGCCGCCGACGGCGCCAGCATCACCCTGCTGGAGCCGACCGCCATGACCATCACCCGCGCCTATGATTCCCCCGCCGAGATGCTGGAGATCACCTTTCCCCATGAGGGAGCCATTCCCGACCTCACCGACATTCAGGTGAGCCACGATCAGGACATCCTCTTCCGGGGGTACTGCGATGAGATCATCCGGGCGGTGGATGACAGCGGTGCGACCGTCACCATCAATGCCCGGAGTCCCGGCGCCCTGCTCCTCGATAACGAGGCCAAGCCTGCCGCCTATCAGAACCTCACCGCGCGCACCTATTTTAATGAGGTGCTGGGGCCCTTCGGATTTCGGGTGCTCACCGTGCCGGATGAAGCCAAAAAGGCCGCCAGCTACACCGTCCCCAAGGGGCGCTCGGTCTGGGAGGCGTTCTCCCAGCTCTGCTTCCTGCTGTACGGGCGGGAGCCGTACCTGAATGACCGGATGGAGCTTCGGGTGGAGGCGCTGCCCTCCGCCGCCACCATGCTGGTCAATAACGACCCCGCGGTGGACGCCGCGCGCTACTGCTCGCTGGAGTACATCACCCGGCGCAGCTCCGCCCTTTCCCAGATCATCTTCAAGGATCAGAAGGGCGGCTACACCCAGCTGCTCAAAAACCCGTTCGGCAACCCCCTCAAGGTGAACCGCGGGCGGTATGTCATTCCCGCGCCGGAATTTTCCGCGACGGTGCCGAGCCTCGACGCCTATCAGCGCATCATCCGGGGAGAGCGCGGGGTGCACAGCATCGCCCTTTCTCTGCCGAAGCTCTACAACATCCATCCCGGGCGGATGATCGGAGTGCAGGCGCCCCTCTGCGGGGAACAGCTGATGGCGGCCTTCGGGGTGAAGATCATCTATAACTACACCGGCTGCCGCACCCGCGTGGTGCTGGCGGACCCTGTTTATCTCTGATGGTCCCCAGACCCATCAAAGCCACGAAAAAAGATCCCCCATGCCGAAGCTGCTCGGTTTGGGGGATCTTCTATATTCTTTTGGATGAGGATTATTCGACGGAGACGATATAGTAGTATACCGGCTGGCCGCCGTAGGCCACCGTCAGCTCGACCTCCTCCGGAAGCGCCGCGCGGAGCTTCTTTTCCGCCTCGGCCGCCTGCTCCTCGGTGACATCTTCGCCGTAAAGGAGGGTCACAAACGCGGATTCCTCATGGAGGAGACGGCAGGTGAGCTGGGTGACGACCTCGCTGAGGTCCTCTCCGGTAAAGGCAACCTTGCCGTTCTCCAGCGCCAAGAGCTCGCCCTCCTTGATGGTATGACCGTCATAGTCACTGTCCCGGGCGGCAAAGGTGACCGACCCGGTCTCCACCGTTCCGATGGCTTCGGTCATGCCGGCAGCATTCTGCTCGACATCGGAGGAAGCGTCAAAGGAGAGCATCGCGGTGAGGCCCTGCGGGATGGTGGTGGTGGGAATCACATGGACCCGGCGGGTGCCTTCCTTGGCAGAAAGCTTTGCCGCCTGCTCCGCCGCCATGACGATGTTCTTGTTGTTGGGCAGGACAAAGACGTCGGCGGAGGGAACCTTGCGGATGGCGCCGAGAATATCATCGGTGGAAGGATTCATGGTCTGGCCGCCGCTGACCACCTGCTGCACGCCGAGATCCAGAAACAGCTGCTTCACGCCCTCGCCCGCCGCAACGGCAACAAAGCCGACGGGGACCTCGGGGTCGATGGCCACCGCCTCGGGCGCCTTCTTTTCCTGCTGGGAACGCGCCGCCGCCACCTGCTCCTCATGCTGAATAATCATGTTTTCGATCTTGAGCTTGGTGAGCATACCGAACTCCGCCGCTTTTTCCAGAGCGAGACCGGGGTGCTTGGTGTGAACATGGGATTTGATGATCTCCTCGTCATCCACCACCACGACGCAGTCGCCAATGGATTCCAGATAGGCGCGGAGACGCAGGGGATCCTTATTGTGGTCATCCCGGAGGATGATGAACTCGGTGCAGTAGGGGTTGTTGATATCGACTTCCTCGACCTCGCCCGCCGCGTTCACGACGGTAGCGCCCTCGGCGGGCTCTGCCTCACCGGCGGATTCCTCCTCGTTTGCCGCGGGAATGATGCCGCAGCCCTCAAAGACGCTCTGCATTCCCTCGAAGATCACGACCAGTCCCTGACCGCCCGCGTCCACTACGCCCGCCTTTTTGAGGACGGGGAGCTGCTCGGGGGTTTCGGCAAGCGCTTCCTTTGCGGCGTCCACCACGATGCGCCAGATCTCCTGCTCGTTCATCTCCTCGGAAAGAGCGGCACGGCTTCGTTCCGCCGCGACACGCGCCACGGTCAGAATGGTGCCCTCGGTGGGCTTCATAACCGCTTTATAGGCCGCCGCAACGCCGATCTCCAGTGCCTCTACCAGGTTCTCCGGGGTGGCGGTATCCTTGTTTTTAAGGCCCTTGGAAAAGCCGCGGAACAAAAGCGAGGTGATAACGCCGGAGTTGCCGCGCGCGCCGCGCAGCAGCGCGGAAGCGGCCGTATGCGCCACCTCGCCGACGGTATCGCCGGCGCCCTGCCAAAGCTCCTTTTTGGCGGAACTCATGGTCATGCTCATATTGGTTCCGGTATCGCCGTCCGGGACGGGGAATACATTGAGCGCATCTACGCGCTGACGGTTATTGAGAATATTGTTGGCTCCGGATATAAAGGCATCCGAAAGCGTTTTTGCATCGATCAAGTTGTACGCTCCTTTCGGGAAAGCCGGAAGGCTCCCAGAAAATTAAGGCGGTTTGGCCCGCTATCAGGAATTCATCTCATCAACAAAGACATTGACCTTGGCGACAGAAAAGCCGGTGCAGCTTTCCACCGTGTAGCGGACATTGTGAACAATGCTCTCTACAATGGCATTGATATTGACGCCGTAGGTCACGGCGATGTGGATATCGACGATCAGCTTGCCGTCCGCGGTCTTGACCCGAACGCCCTTATCCAGGATGTCCCGGTTGGTGATGGCGGATTTGAAGCCCTGATAGGTGGAGCTCACCATGCCTGACACGCCGTAGCATTCCGACGCAGCTTTGCCGATAAGGTTGGCAAAATACTCCTGAGAAACTTCCACCGTTCCCAGCGTGTTTTCATAGCCTATCATAATATCCCTCCGATTATATAGTGATTCAGTCTTGGGAAAGCTCTTTTTATTATAAGTGATTTTATGCTTTCTTTCAAGGAAATTCCCTCTTTTTATGAAAGTTAGGAGCCTGTCTTATTTATTCCTCATTGATTCTGGTGATTTTAACCGTTTTTCCGGTCTTGCCGTCCACCTCCAGCAGAACACCGGACAGCCGCACTGCGCCGCGCTCGTTCTCAAAGCGGGTGGGCAACCCCGTGCGGAAGCGCTGAATGGCGAGCTCCGGCTTTACCCCGAGGGCGGAGTGAAAGACGCCGCACATCCCCGCGTCGGTAAGGTAGCCGGTACCGCCGGGAAGGATGCGTTCATCGGCGGTCTGGATGTGAGTGTGGGTGCCGATGAGGGCAGAAACGCGTCCGTCCAGATAGATGCCGAGGCTCACCTTTTCGCTGGTCGCTTCCGCGTGGAAATCGACGATCCGGATGGGGGCGTCAATGGCGGGGAGGAGACGATCCATGCAGTCAAAGGCGTTCTCGTGGCTCTCCAGAATGTAGTTCCCCTGCAGGTTGATGACGGCGACACGGGGCTTGCCCGGGCAGTCATACACCGCCACCCCGCGGCCCGGCGCCGAGGGATGGAAGTTGGCGGGTCGGATGATGCAGTCGCTCTCCTCCAGCACGGGATAGATCTCCCGGCGGCGGAGCCCATGGTTTCCGAGGGTGATGATATCCGCGCCGGCGTCCTGCAGCTGGCGGGCGCTGGAGGGCAGGATGCCGTTGCCCTCGGCGGAGTTTTCCCCGTTCACGATGACAAGCTCCGCGCCCAGTCGTCTTTTAAGCTCCGGCAGTCTTGTCGAAAGGAAGGCACAGCCCGGCTGGCCCACCACATCGCCTACAAATAAGATCTTCATAACCCGCCTCCATGCGTTAAATTAAGGTATTATTTTACCATAAATCACAGCTTCTTGCAAACGGGAAGACGGTCGAACCGGACGGGCAGGGAACAGCGCTGAAAAGATGCCCTCCAACCCTGCGGAGTTTCCCGGTAAAAGATTGCTTCAGACAGAAAAAGCCCCCGGCTTGGAGAAGAGCCGGGGGGCGGTTTGGGATTAGGCTTGGGGTTTTCCGGGGTTCTTATCTCTTTTTGAGGGAGATGGCAGCCGCGGAAACAGCGGTCACAGCCGCGAGAGCGACGGCAGCACCAACGATGCTGTTGGAGCCGGTCTCGGGGTTGGTCTGGCTGCCGCCGTTGGAGCCGGAGGAGGAAGAATCGGAGCCGGAGGAAGAAGAACCGGAGCCGGAACCGGAGCCGGAGGAGGTCGCGGAGAGGGCCTTATCGGTTACGACCACGGGACCGGTCAAAAGACCGCTGAAGGAAAGGATGCCGTTCTCCTTGTCGAAGGTGGTATCCAGACGGGTCGCGGTACCGTCGCGGTTGATCATGTAGGCTCTGTACTCGGCGCGCATGCCGTCCACGGCAAACTGCAGAGTCTTGTTGATGGTGTTCTGAGCGGACTCATAGCCGTAGGATGCCTTGATGGTGGCGCTGTGACGGTTGAGGTTGTCGAGGAAGGTCTTCTGCGCATTGGCGCTGAGGTTGGCCTTGTTGACGGTGCCGAAGTAAACCTTGTCACCGGCATTGAGGGTAACGGAAGCGGTGATCTTGCCGCCGCCGTTTTCCTGAGCGGATACGGACCATACGCCGGAGTTGACATACTTGCCGTCCACGGTAGCGGCCTTCACGGTGTAGATGGTCTTGCCGGTGAGGTCGATGGAATTGACAACGACGCCGTTCTTGTCGAAGGTGGCGTTGGTATCATCGGACTTGCGGCCGTAGTCGAACGCCATCGCGAGGACATGGTCCTCCGCCTTCTCGTTCATGGCGCAGAAGTTCTCGCCGGGCTCATTGACCTTGAAGGAAGCAAGAGCCTCCACGCTGTCCACATAGGCATAGTGGGTGACGCCGGAAACGTCCTTGACATACTTCGCGTCCAGGATGGGCTTGCTGACGCCGTAAACGGTCACCTTGATGGCGGAAATGATGAGGTCGGCGTTGTTATCGAGAACGGCGGTCTCGCTCGCCTTGGTGTTAACAACATACTTATAGGTGGTGGCGTCGGTCTTGATCCAGCCCTGAGAGGTGATGAGCTCGTTGCCGACCGCGAAGGTGATGGTTACCTTGTTCTTGGCGGGATCGAAGTTGCCGTCGGTCTTGCCCCAGTTGCTGTCGTTGAGGCCCAGCTCCTCCTGAGTGAAGACGATGGACTGACCGGGGGTGACGGAGTGCATATAGATGTTCTCGGCGGCGGTGGTGCCATCAAAGTCGTTCTCGTTTCCGATGGAAAGGCCGAAAGCGACGGAGCAGAGCATCACGGCAGCCATAGCAAAAGCAAGCACTTTTTTCATGACTTAAAAATCTCCTTACAGTTTAATCTTTTAAGACGCGGCGGGAGGAGTTTCTCCGGACTCTTCCGCCGGCCTCTGACTGCATTGTAAGGGCTATTCTTCGCGGCGGCAAGATGGTTTTTGTAACCAATTTGTCATTTTGTGCGTTCCGACCGCTCTCATCCATCGGGGGATTTTCTTTTTGACGCTCTGCACAAAAAGTCTGTAAAACAGAGGAATTTCGTGTTTTTTCTTCCAATAAAAATTTTCCGCTGCGTTTTCCTTATATTTCTTTCACCCCCAATAATAACAAAATGTAACCTTTTACGCTCAAAAAAGAGCCTCCGGAAATTCCGGAGGCCCTTTTCGGAAAAGCCCAGTGATTACTGCGCGTCAACCTCAGCCATATGGCCGATGAGATCGAGCAGCTTGTTGGAATAACCCCACTCGTTATCATACCAGGAGACCAGCTTGACGAAGTGGTCGTTCAGCATGATGCCGGCCTTCGCATCGAAGATGGAGGTGCGGGGATCGTGGATGAAGTCGGTGGAAACAACGTCCTCATCGGTGTAGCCGAGAATGCCCTTCAGCTCACCCTCAGAAGCCGCCTTGACCGCCTTGCAGATCTCCTCATAGGTGGTCGCCTTCTCCAGACGGCAGGTGAGGTCAACAACGGAAACATCCAGCGTGGGAACGCGGAAAGACATACCGGTGAGCTTGCCCTTCACCTCGGGGATAACCAGAGCGCAGGCCTTGGCAGCGCCGGTGGAGGAGGGGATGATGTTGCCCGCCGCCGCACGGCCGCCACGCCAGTCCTTCTTGGAGGGACCGTCAACGGTCTTCTGGGTGCCGGTGGTGGAATGAACGGTGGTCATAAGACCCTCGACAATACCAAAGTTGTCATTGATAACCTTGGTGAGAGGAGCGAGGCAGTTGGTGGTGCAGGAAGCGTTGGAAACAACCTTCATGTCCTTGGTGTAGTTCATGTGGTTGACGCCCATTACGAAGGTGGGAGTCTCGGAATCCTTAGCGGGAGCAGAGATGATGACCTTCTTCGCGCCGCCGTTGAGGTGCGCCTGGCACTTCTCGGTGGTGGTGAAGATACCGGTGGACTCTACAACGTAGTCAACGCCGACCTTGCCCCAGGGGATCTCAGCGGGATCACGGAGGTCAAACACCTCGATGGCATGACCGTTGACCGTGAACTTGTCGTCCTTGATCTCCGCAGTGCCCTCGAATTTGCCGTGGATGGAATCATACTTGGTCATATAGACCATATAGTCCTTATCGATTGCGGGGTCGTTTACCGCTACCACTTCATATTTGTCAGGCTGGGCCATCGCCGCGCGGAACACCAGTCTGCCGATACGACCGAAACCGTTGATGCCAATTTTAATAGCCATGTTAATACACTCCTTAATTTTTATATTTAGTATTGCCTCTTTGTCTATTTTATAACATTCCTCGGAAAACTGCAAGTGGTATTTTCCGCTTTGGCGTAAAATATTCCAAATTCCCTAGTCTTTTTCATGCCTTTTCCTGTGTTTTCTCCACACAATAATATTATTATAGCCCAAACACGTGACAATTTCCTCTTTTTGGGTTATAATAGCTTTTGTCGAATAATGTCGAATTTCCATTTTACGGATAGGAGTTGAGCGCTATGTCCAACCAGAAGGAACTTTGTTCCCCGTCCGACCGTACGTTGGCGCTGTCTGCTGCCCTGCGCCGTCCCCTCACCGAATTATTTGCGGCGATCGATGCGGCGGTGCGCCAGGAGGATCCCCCTTCTCCCGCACTTCGTTCCTCTTTGGAAGCCATTCTGCAAAGCGGCTATCGCCTTCTGCGGGTGGTCACGGCGTTATCCCTGTCCGAGCAGACCCTCCAGCCCTCCGAAGAAGCCTTTTCCCTTTGGGCGGAGCTTTCCCATTGTCTTTCCGCCGTCTCCACCCTGATGGTGCACGGGGCTTTTCCGGTGATATATTCCTTCCCCGCGCAGGAAACTTCCGTCGCGGGCAACCGGGATGCTCTCATCATAGCGCTTCTTCACCTTATCGCCAACGCCCTCGCGGCATCCTCTCCCGGCAGTGCCGTGGAGGTGCGGGGCTCCGTCACCGAGGATCAGGCGATCATCTCCGTTACCGACCGGGGGAGGGGGATCGCTCCCGAGCAGCTTCCCTTTGTGTTTCAGCCTTATTATTCCTCCGACCGGGACGGACTTCCTTTCCAATCTCTGGGGCTGGGGCTTTCCCTGGCCGAGGAGATCTTCCGGCAGATGGGCGGCTCGATACGGCTGGTTTCCACGCAGGGCGCCGGCACTTCGGCCATCTGCTCCCTGCCCATTGCCGGGGTGGAAACCGTACTGCCGCTTCGTCAAGCGGCTCCCGACTACCTCACCGACCGCTTTTCCCCGATCTACACCGTGCTCTGTGAGTTCATCACCCCGCCGTGGCCCTATGAATAAAAAGTAATAAATAAAGCGTCCGTTTTAAGCGGGCGCCTTTCTTTTTTGCGGCAGGGGCGGGGTCCGCCGCAAAAAAAGAGCCTGCTCCCATGGCCGGGGTCAGGCTCTTTTCCTTTTCGGTTATTTTGTTTTGACGCGGAGGGCGCGGAGCGTCTGCTTTTGCGCCTCGGTGATGCGGCGGCTCTCCACTGCCTTCTGAATGGCGGCGTTCCGTGTTTCGGGGGAGAGCGCCGACCCCTCGATATAAGGGAGCGTCTCCTCCCAGCGCACACTGAGCGCCGTGGCAAAGTACCAGGCGGCCATGGTGCGAAGGTAGTAGTCCTCCGTCGGCACCGCCGCCACCCACCGGTGGAACTCCGGGCGGAATTCCTCTCCCAGATAGTGCCGCATCAGCACCGTTTCACCAAAGCGGATGACATAGGTTTCCCCGCTCGCCAGCCACTCCCGCACCTTGGGGAGGAGCCCCGCGGGATGCTTCTTAAAGAGGGGCGGCGAGAGCATATCGCAGGTCGCCCAGTTGTCCACCGTCGGGAGGAAGCGGTCGAGCGCCCGGTAGAGCGATGCCTCCTCCCGAAGGCGTTCGATAAAGCAGGCGTGGAGGTTCTGTTCCTCATAATAATAGTGGGGCAGCTCCCGCAGGAAGTTCTCCGCCGGGGGAGAACCGGCCAGCTCCTTCGCGAGGGCGCGGAGCTTTGGCTGACGCACCCCCAGAATCCGCTCCGGCGGGACGGAGGGAATGAGGGCGGAATGAAACGCCTTGTAGCCGGGCTCCGAAAGCGTCAGGAGCCGTTCCCGGATGACGGGCTCCCCCTTGGGGATTCGGGTTTCAGACGGCATACGGACTCCTCCTTTTCATAAGCGATAAGAAAAAGCGTCCCGACCGGGTCTTTTTCCCCACGGGACGCGGCAAATCATTCCACCAGAACGGCGGTTCCGGTAACGCTCACCATCATCATGCCGTTTTCGGCGCCCAGCACCTCATAATCGACGTCCACGCCGACGACGGCGTTCGCACCGAGGGCTTCGGCCCGCTGGGTCAGCTCCCGGAGCGCCGCGGCCCGCGCCTCGGTCAGCTCCTGTTCATAGCCTTCGCTCCGGCCGCCGAAAAAGTTGCGGAAGCCCGCGCCGATATCCCGCAGGACATTGACGCCGGTGATGACCTCTCCGAACACGATCCCACGGTATTCCAAAATACGTTTGCCCTCAATGGCCGGTGTGGTAGTCAGCAGCATAATAGCGCCCCTTTCCGATTTTTCTTGTTCCTTATTTTAGCATAGTTTTGGGAAAGTTCAAGTGAAATTTTTTCCCCTTACCGCGCCCGCAGCTCCCAGAAGGCGACCGCCGACGCCGCCGCCACATTGAGGGAATCGACGCCGTGCGCCATGGGGATGCGGACGGTATAATCGCAGTCGGCAATGGTCCGGGGGGAGAGCCCGTCGCCCTCCGTCCCCAGAATGACCGCCAGCTTTTCCTCTCGCCGGAGAGCGGGGTCGTCAATGGAGACCGAATCGTCCCGCAGCGCCATCGCCGCGGTCTTAAAGCCGAGGCTCCGGAGCCTTGCAAGGCCCTTTTCCGGCCAGTCGCTGTTTACCTCCCCGATCTCGGTCCACGGGACCTGAAAGACCGTCCCCATGCTGACCCGCACCGCGCGTCTGTTGAGGGGGTCGCAGCAGTTGGGGGTCACCAGCACCGCGTCGATATTGAGGGCGGCGGCCGAGCGGATGATGGCACCGACGTTGGTGGCGTCCACCACGCTCTCAAGCACGGCGATTCGCCGCGCGTTCCTGCAGATTTCCTCCACCGTGGGGAGCCGGGGACGGCGCATCGCCGCCAGAATGCCCCGGGTGAGGACATAGCCGGTCAGCCCTGCCAGCACCTCCCGGTCGGCGGTGTAGACGGGGACCCCCTCGCATCTTCGGAGCAGCTCCTCCGCCCGTCCGTCGATGCGCTTTCGCTCCATCAGAAAGGAAACGGGGCGAAAGCCCGCGCCCAGAGCGCATTCGATGACGGTGGGGCTTTCCGCGATGAACATTCCTTTTTCCGGCTCCAGCCGGTTTCGGAGCTGCGCCTCGGTCAGACGGGTAAAGGGCTCCAGCTCCGGAGCGTTCAGGTCTTTTACTTCAATCACATTCGGCATGGCGGTTCCTTTCGGCTTATCCTTAAAACTTCCCGTCCAGTATAGCACGGCGGGGCGTCCACGGCAAATTTTGCCGTCCTCCGCGGCATCGCTCCGGCTTCTGTTAAAACAGATGCAGGCCAGCTGACCGCATTAAATAACAGAAGGAGGATATGTCAATGACCGACATAAATAGTTTAGCGCATTCAAAGCGAAGATGACGGTACCGTATCGTCTTTTCGGAGCCCCTTCAGGGGCATGCCGGGAATAAGTCCTTTTAGGGCTTGTGCCGGCCGCTGGTTCACTGGTGGTTCTGATCGGCGCTGTCCCCCCGCCCGGAAAGCCCGGGGCAAAGTAAGAGCCGCCCCTTCCGGAGAGCGGCTCTTCTCTTGTTTTATCAGTTGATCTTTACCGTTTCCCAGAGCGAGTTGAGATAGCCCAGCATCTCAGGGCTCATGCTGCGGTAGGCGTACTGGTTATAAAGCTCGGAGAAATTGCCGAGATCGGGATAGAGAATCTCCATCGCCTCGGCGCCCATGTCCTCCATGTAGCCCGGGTTCTCATAGACCAGACGGTTGGGGCAGGCGTAATTGATATACTCCGCGTTCGCGATAGCGGGTTCCTCGGAGAGCATATAGTTGATGAAGATCTCCGCCAGCTCCTTGTTCTTGGCGCAGGTGGGGATGCACATGGCGTCAATAAAGAGATTGGTACGCTCGGGATAGTAGAACCTGAGGTCTACATGGTTGGCCTGGGCGTCCTGCATGGTGAAGTAGTCGCCGGCATAGTAGGAGCCGATGGCCGCCTCACCGGATTCCATCATGTTATAGATCTCATCCATCACACGGCCCTTGAGAATGGGACGCTGGGTGATAAGCTCCTCCGCCGCGCGGTCCCAGTCGGCCTTGCTGGTGGAGTTGACATCGATGCCGAGCTTATACATGGCGGTACCAAAGGCGTCACGGGAGTTATCATACTGCAGGATGCGGTTGGTGTACTTTTCGTTCCACAGGAGATCCCAGCCGCCGATATCTGCCGGGTCTACCACATTGGCGTCATAGATGACTCCCACGATGCCATAGGTGTAGGGGACGGTGTATTTGTCGTCGGGATCATAATAAAGCCCGTGGAAGGACTCATCAATATACTGATAGTTGGGGATGTTCTCGAAGTTGAGCGGCTGGAGCAGCCCCTCCTCCGCCATCCGGGCGATCATATAGTCGGAGGGGATGATGACATCATAGCTCACAGCGCCGCCGGAGATCTTATTGTACATATCCTCGTTGGAGGAATAAGTGCTGTAATTGACGGTCACCACATCGCCATAGGTCTCCTGGTACCAGTCCTCAAAGGCACGGATGGTATCCAGGGAGCCATCGGTGCCGTCGGCGACATATTCACCCCAGTTGTAGACATTGAGCTCCAGCTTCTTCGGGGCAAAAAAGGCCTTGTAGGTGAGGGACACGAGAATGAGGAGCGCCGCGGCCACCGCCACCGGCTTTTTCCAGCTCCGTCCTTCTCCCGCGGACTTCTTTTTCCGCTCATCCCGGTTCCCGGACGATTCTTCCTCGCCCCGGGCCTCGATGAAGTTGCTCGCCAGCAGAAGAGCAAGGGTCACAAAGAAGATGATGGTTGCAAGGGCGTACATCTTCGGGGTGACGGTTTTCTTGGTCATGCTGTAAATGCGGATAGGCAGGGTCTCAAAGCCGGGGCCGGCGGTGAAATAACTGATGACGAAGTCATCCAGCGAGAGGGTGAACGCCATGATGGCGCCGGTCGCGATACCTGGCATCATTTCGGGGAGCTCCACCTTGAGAAAGGCTCGCATCGGTGTACAGCCGAGGTCCATTGCCGCCTCCGGGAGCGAGTGATCCATCTGCCTTAGCTTCGGCAGCACCTGCAAAATGACATAAGGCAGGCAGAAGGTGACATGGGAGATGAGCATCGTCCAGAAGTTGAGGCTGTTATTGGCACCGAAGAGCCGTCCCACAAAGACAAACATCAGCATCATGGAAATACCGGTGATGATGTCGGGGTTGGTCATGGGAATATCGGTGACGGTGTTTATTGCCCTGCGGTACCACCGGGAGCGGAGACGGTCAATGCCCCACGCGGCGGCGGTCCCCATGACGGTGGAAATGGCGGTGGCGGAAGCGGCAAGCACCAGAGTGTTCCGCACGGCCTCCAGCGTGTTCCGGTCACGGAAAAGCTCCCGGTACCAGCGGAAAGAAAACTCCGAAAAGACCGAAAGACTTTTCGCGTCATTAAAGGAAAAGACCAGAAGCACTACGATGGGCGCAAAGAGAAAGAGATAGACCAGGGCGGTCAGGATATGGGGCAGTACCTTTTTCACTTGGCGTCACCTCCGTATACATAGCGGCTCGTGGCATATTTGATAAGAGCCATAAATAAAAGCAGAATGACCATCAGCACAAATGCCATGGCGGCGGCAAAATGCAGGTTGTTGGCGACATACTGTCCTTCGATGGCGTCACCGATGAGGAAGAATTTGCCGTTACCCAGCTTCTGCGAGATATAGAAGGTGCTGATGGAAGGAATGAGCACCATAGTGATGCCGGAGATGACTCCGGGAAGGCTGAGCGGGAAGATGACCCGCCGCAGAACGGAAAAGCTTCCGCAGCCGAGGTCCCTTGCCGCCTCGATGAGACTGGGGTCCATCTTCACCATGATGGAATAGATGGGCAGCACCATATAGGGAAGGTAGTCATAGACCATGCCGATGACGACGGCGGTTTCGGTGCCGATGATGTGGATGGGGGGGAGACCCAGCTTCGCGATGAAGTTGTTGAGAACACCGGAATCCTGCAGAATGGTCATCCACGCATAGGTGCGGATGAGAAAGTTCATCCACATGGGGATCATGACGAGGGTGAGCATGGTTTGCTGGGGACGCTTTTTTGCCCGGGCGATCCGGTAAGCGAGCGGATAGCCGATGAGGAGGCACACCAGCGTGGAGATGACGGCCAGCTTTAAGGAGCGGCGCAGGATGAGCAGGTAGGTGTGGACCTCGGTAATGGTGCCGTCCTCTCCGCGGATATTGCTGACTGCGGTAAAGAAGCGGGTGATGTTTTCGGTGGTAAACTGAAAGCTGTTATCGGTAAAGGAATAGTAGGCGATGAACAGCATGGGAACCAGAATAAAGAGGAGCGCCCAGAGGGAATAGGGCGCGAGCGCCATGCGGCAGTTCCGGTTCCTCCTTTTCCGGGAGGCATTGCTCATTCTTCCTCGCCTCCCTCATCCTCGGGGAGTTCGTCCAGCTCCTCCAGTTCTTCCAGCTTTTCCGTCTCTTCGGAGAAGGTGGAGTAGTCGCCGAACATACCGGAATATTTGGATTTCTTCATGATATGGATGGCGTCGGGGTCGAGCTTCATGCCGATGCGCTCGCCCTCTGCCACAAAATCGGTGGTCTGGATCATCCATTTGAAGTCATCGACATCCACGATGATCTCATAGTGGACCCCGAGGAAGGTGACGGAGGTGACGTCGCCGAAAAACTCCGCCTTGTCCGCCGGGACGATATCGACGTCCTCGGGACGTACCACCACGTCGACCGGCTCGTTTTTGGCAAAGCCCTTGTCGAGGCACTGGAAGACATGACCGGCGAACTTGGCCTTGTAGTCCTCCAGCATGATGCCGTCGATGATGTTGCTTTCTCCGATGAAATCGGCGACAAAGGCGTTGACCGGCTCATTATAAATGTCGGTGGGGGTGCCGATCTGCTGGATCTTGCCCTCGCTCATTACGACGATGGTATCCGACATGCTGAGCGCCTCCTCCTGGTCGTGGGTCACGAACACGAAGGTGATGCCGGTGCTTTTCTGGATCTTCTTAAGCTCCACCTGCATATCCTTGCGGAGCTTGAGGTCAAGAGCGCCGAGCGGCTCATCGAGGAGCAGAATCTTGGGGTTATTGATGAGGGCGCGCGCGATGGCGACCCGCTGCTGCTGTCCGCCGGAGAGGCTGGTGACCTGACGCTTGGCAAAATTGGAGAGCATGACGAGGGAAAGCATCTCCTCCACCTTCTCCTTGATCTCGTCCTTGGGGACCTTCTTTTCCCGCAGGGGGAACGCTACGTTCTCAAAGACATTGAGATGGGGGAACAGTGCGTATTTCTGGAACACGGTGTTGACGTTCCGCTTGTGGGGAGGCTCATCATTGATCCGCTTGCCCATAAAAACGATGTCGCCCTGATCGGGCTGAACAAAGCCGCCGATCATGCGGAGAGTGGTGGTCTTTCCGCAGCCGGAGGGCCCCAGCAGCGTGATGAATTCATTGTCATGGATGTCCAGACTGATGTCGTCCAGAACGGTTTCTCCGTCAAATGCCTTGGAGATGTGTCTTAATTCGATGAGCTTGTCCACTTGAAATCCTCTCCTCTACCCGAAATACGCGCGTTTGGAAGCGCAAAAAAAGCGGTATGCCGTTCTTACAGCATACCGCGTTGGAAACATGATGGATGACACCCCGCGCCGCCGACCCCCCAAGGGAGCGGTCAGCGCCCCGGTGGGGCGTGGTTCAATCACAATGGATCAGAGTCATTACAGCAAAGAAAACCTTTTACTCTTATTGACCATTTCACAAGCGTATGCCACATGGCACTGGTTTATAGTAACCAACTTATAAAACTGAGCTTTTAACTCAATCAATAAGGCAACAGAAGTTGCCAACCGCAAAATGCGGTTTTCGGCATTCGACCCGGCTGTCCGTATGGCCTTAGCCGATCGAGATCGGCGGTCGTATCTTGCTTTGGAAAGACTCTTTCCAATTGAGACGCCATAAAGTTTAGCACATTGTGCGAATATTGTCAATAGAGCGGCACCTGTTTTCCCTCTTGGAATCAGGCATTTCGGGTGCCGCTGTGCGGCAAAACCGGGCCCAGAAAACAAAACTCCCCCACGTTCCGGAGAACGGCAGGGGAGCGGAGCTTCTTATTCGTTTTCCATCAGGTCCCGAAGGGTGACGCTTCCCAGAAAATCCCCGATGAGACGGTCCAGCTTCTGCCACATGGGAAGGGAGGGACAGCGGTCCCGGCGGGGGCAGGGCTCCTTTTGGGTGAGGCAGGGGACCGGTGCGAGATCCCCCTCCGCAAGACGGAGAATCTCCCCGACGGTGTATTCCTCCGGCGGGGCGGAAAGACGGTAGCCGCCGCCCTTGCCCCGAAGGCTCCGGAGCAGACCGTGCTCCACCAGAACCTTGAGAATGGTGCCGAGATACTCCTTCGAGATCTCCTGCCGCTCGGCGATCACCTGCAGGGGGATGTACCCCTCGGAAGGATGCTCCGCAAGGTCGATCATCACACGGAGCGCGTAGCGTCCTTTGGTCGAAATGGTCATGGGGCATCCTCCTTTCTCTGCCGACGCCGGGCAGGTCTTGACAGTCTGATTATAGCACGCGGGGTGGGGAAGTCAATGTGGAACCCCCGCCCGCGCTCGGTGCTCGGGGGGCTGGGAGCCCCTCGCGCGGGCTTTCCTCACGCGAAAAGACCCACAGCCGGAAGCCATGGGCCTTTTCACATTCATATGAGGAACAGGAAAAGCGGCGCGCCGCCGGAAACCGGCTCCGGGGCGTCCGCGGGGATTTCTCAGTCGATGGCGCCGTTCTGGGCGTAGCGGGAGAGAAACTGACGGGTGCGCTCCTGCTGCGGGTTGTTGATGACCTGCTTCGCGTCGCCCTCCTCCACGATGACGCCGTCATCCATAAAGAGGACCCGGTCCGCCACATCCCGGGCGAAGGCCATCTCGTGGGTCACGATAATCATGGTGGTCTTCTGGTCGGCGAGGGAGCGGATGACCTTGAGCACCTCTCCGGTCAGCTCCGGGTCGAGGGCGGAGGTCGGTTCATCAAAGCAGAGAATGTCGGGATGGAGGGCGAGGGCGCGCGCGATGGCAACCCGCTGCTGCTGCCCGCCGGACAGCTGATGGGGATAGTGCCCCGCCCGGTCGGCAAGTCCCATGCGGGCGAGAAGTTCCAACGCCTCCGCCTCGATTCCAGCGAGGATCTCCTTTTTGTTCCGGGCAAAGTCCGGCTGCTCCTGCGCCAGAAGCTCCTTCGCGAGGCAGACGTTCTTCAGGGTGGTGTACTGGGGAAAAAGGTTGAAGGACTGGAACACCAGACCAAAGTGGAGCCGCTTTTTGCGGATTTCACTGTCCTTCTGGGCGGCGGGGACGGCGGCGTCAAAGAGGGTCTCGCCCCGCACCGAAATGCGGCCGCGGTCCGGTGTTTCCAGAAAATTAAGGCAGCGCAGAAGGGTGGTCTTGCCGCTGCCGGAGGAGCCGATGATGGCAAGGGACTGCCCCTCCTCCAGAGAGAAGCTGATATCCTCCAGCACCCGGGTGGCGCCGAAGCTCTTTTCGATATTGCGGACATCAAGAATGGCCATAACGCGCCTCCATTATTTGAAATAGCTGAGCTTTTGCTCGGTCTTGGCGAGGAGCATGGTCACCACGCCGTTAAAGATCAGGAAAAAGATACCGGTGTAGAAAAGCGGCCAGATGAGCGCCTTGTTGCCGAAGTCCTTCGCCACCTTGATGACCTCGCCGATCATGATGAAGTTGGCGAGCGAGGTATCCTTGATGAGGGTGATGATCTCATTGCCGATGGGGGGGATGATGTGCTTGACCACCTGCAGGAGCGTCACATGGCGGAAGATCTGCCCGCGGGTCATGCCGAGTACCTCGCCGGCCTCCTGCTGCCCCTTCGGCACCGCGAGGATGCCGCCGCGGAAAATCTCCGAAAAATAGGCGGCGTAATTGAGCACAAAGGCGAGACAGGCGGCGGTCATGCGGGGCAGCATATGGCCGGGGTTCAGAAAGCCCGGCAGGTAATAGACAATGCCAAGCTGCAGCATCAGCGGGGTGGAGCGCATCAGATAGACATAAAGACGCGCGAGCCAGCTGATGGGTTTGATGCGGCTCATGGTGCCGAAGGAAACCAGCAGGCCCAGCGGCAGCGAAAGCGCCAGAGTGACGGCAAAGATCTGAATGTTGAGCCAGAAGCCCTGGAGCAGCATCAGATTGATGGTCTTGAAGCTCATGTCCTCTCTCCTTTTTTATGAGCAGATGGAGGGCGGGGAGACCCGCCGCAAGACAGCAGAGTGGCAGGGGGGCGAGCCCTCCTGCCGGGATTCTGCTTTTATAGAATTCTCAGGAAGATAATAACCGTCTTAAGGATCACTGGTTCGCGAGGAGCTGCTTCTCCAGACCGTACTTCACGGCGAGCTCGCCCAGTGTGCCGTCTTCAATCAGCTCGGCCATGGCCTGGTTGATCTTCTCGGTGAGATCGGAGCCCTTGCGGCAGCCGATGCCGTAGTCCTCAACGGAGAGCTGCAGGTCGGGGAGGATGGCGAGATCCTTGAAGTCGCCCTTGCCCACCACGGCGCTTGCGAGAACGTAGTCCAGAACCGCGGCGTCAGCGGCACCGGTCAGTACCTCGGGAAGGGCGTTCGCCTGTGCAACAACGGAAATGTAGTTGGCCTGCTTGAGGTTCTCATCTGCGGCGATCGCATTTTCACCGGCGGAACCGGCCTCGGCCTCTACGGTCTTACCAATGAGATCGGCGGTGGACTTGTAGTTGTCCAGCTGGTCGGCGCGGACCACAACGACCTGAAAGTTGCGGATGTAGGGATCGGAAACGGAGAGCGCCTCGGCAATCTCGGGGGTGATGGTCATGCCGTTCCAGATGCAGTCGATGCTTTTGGCCTCGATGTCCATGAGCTTGGCGTTCCATTCGATCTCGACAAACTCAGGCTTAACGCCGAGCTTCGTGCAGACGGCGGTGGCAAATTCGGTCTCAAAGCCGACAAGGTTGTTGTTCTCATCAAAGTAGTTCATCGGCTCATAATAGGTCACGCCGATCTTCAGCTTGCCGGCATCGACAATTGCTTCAAAGTCCGTCATGTCTTCGGAGACGGGCTTGCTGCCGCAGGCGGTCATTGCTGCAACCATCATCAGGGCGAGCAGGATAGAAAGCAGTTTTTTCATGAGTGGTTCCTCCATTATAGTTCCTTAAAATAGGTAGCGGGGCGGTGTGGCGTCCCCCTTGATGCTTTACAGTTTAGCACGCTACCATGCTAATGTAAAGAAGCAAACGGCAAATTTGTCGATTTGACGGATTAGCACGGTAAAGCACCGAGGCAAAGCCGCCAACCTGCACAAAATCCGGCGGGCATTTTAAGGGAGAGCGAAGCGACCGTCGTGCGGGTTATTTCTTTTTTGTCCGGGTAAAAGAAAAACACCCGATTGGTTCTGCGGGCCAACCGGGTGTAATTTCCTTATTATAGGAAAGAGGAGAATGAGGGGAACTTTTGAGTACGGTTTTATCTTATCATAAGCGTCCCGCGGGTTCCGTGACTTTGTCCCAAAGCGTGGAGCGGAGGGAAAAGAGCGGAACCCCCTCCCGCGGGGAGCGCCTGCATCGTATCGGAGCCCGGCATCTGATAGAAACTATCATCCCAGACTGTTTAGAGGGGTGGAACCGTGGGGGCATGGTTTTCCGCCGCGATGCAAAGGAAAACGCAGGAATTTGCACCGCGTTTCCTATTATAAGGAGAACCGGGAACGGGGAAGCCCCGGCGGCGCTCCCTTTTCCCTTTTGGCGTGATGAATAAAACTCCGTCGATTTTGCCGGGATGCTCTTCTTTCAGCAGCAGATTATAAATAGATAAGAAGGGTTTCACAGAAACAGCATACAAAAACACGGCAAAGCATGCTATAATGTGAGTAAAAATAAAGACTTAATTTTATTAGACATATCAAAATTTTCTGAACACTCTCTCCTGCGGGGGCGCACCAAATTGCGAAAACTTTTGAAATAAACTCGCAATCAACACAATACTACGATGTACTGTTAAAAAGTGATGGACTTAAACCGATTTGTCTGACACTTGTGTACGCAACAAATATATCATAGCAAATATCGAAAGGAGGAACACCATATGTTTTTCGGTTCAAAAGGAATTGTCTTAAAAAATGGAAAGACAGCACTTCTTAGAAGCCCTGAATCAGCAGATGCAAGCGAAATGATGACATTTTTGAAAACTTGCTTCTCAGAAACCGACTTTTTGATGCGCTATCCGGAAGAATGGACCCAGACAGATGAAAGTGAAGCGAAATATATTGAAAGCTCTAATTCCTCTGCGGTCATTATGATGATTATTTGTATTGTTGATGATCAAATCGTTGGAATTAGCACCGTTAGTTTTAATCAAGCGTTAAAGTTAAGGCATCGTGCAACCATATCTGTTGCACTCCTTTCAAAATACTGGGGACTTGGTATCGGAAGGATCATGTGCTCTGAAATGATTGCCCGCGCCAAAGAACAGGGTGTCCAGCAAATTGAGTTGGACTATATTGAGGAAAACGAGCGTGCACGCAGCTTATATGAGAGTATGGGATTTGTACACACTGGAGAAATACCGAATGCCGTCAGATTGAAGGATGGCACCATGCTGAAAGCATTTTCCATGGTAAAAGAGATTTAATCTATTCTAAACACAGGGTACCCGTTTCAAAAAATGAGCATGTAGGTCATGCCACCTTCCCCATGGTTGCTGAGTACGAGTAGAGCCTCAGCCCTATTCCAATTTATCTAACAGAACATAAAAATAGTAAAAGGACTCCATCCCAAAAGATGGAGCCTTTTTTGAGCCATCCGGCGAAGGCTTTGCGGGAGCGGCATCAATCAGCACAAAGCGGAAAAGGGCGTCTCGGCGGCGGGTCTTGTCAGAAGGGACGCAGCATGGTATAATTAAGAGCAAGCTAACAGTAACCTCGCGCGAAATTCGTGTCGAGGTTCTCCTTTTGTCCTGCGGTTTTTGCCGGCGCGATGAGGCTTGCGGAATTGTATCAGTGATTGAACCAATGAGAAAGGAATTAGTGGCGAGAATGAATGCGAATGTACTGATCATCGGTGCAGGCCCCGCGGGCATCTTTACCGCGATGGAGCTTGTGAGAAAGGGCTTCGGGGGAAAGATTGTCCTCGCGGAGAAGGGACGCCGGCTGGAGGAGCGCCATTGCCCCAAGGATAAGACCGGGAAATGCGTTTCCTGCAAGCCTTATTGCCATATTACCACCGGCTTTTCCGGTGCGGGCGCCTTTTCGGACGGCAAGCTCTCCCTCTCCTATGAGGTGGGCGGCGATCTGCCGGACCTTGTCGGCGCGGACCGGGTGCAGGAGATCATCGAATATGCCGACAGCATCTATCTGGAGTTCGGCGCGGATCCCAAGGTGGAGGGCGTCGGCGACCCCCAGAGCGTCAAGGAGATCCGCCGGCGGGCCATTCAGGCGGGCCTCAAGCTGGTGGACTGCCCCATTCGCCATCTCGGCACCGAAAAAACGCAGGAGATCTATCTCGGCTTTGAGCATTATCTGATGGATCACGGCGTGGAGCTTCTTTTTGAGGCCAACTGCACCGATTTCATTGTGGAGGACGGCAAATGCCGCGGCGCCCGTCTCACCGTCAAGGGGGAGGAGATCTCCTGCTATGCCGACGTGACCGTTGCGGCGGCGGGCCGCCGGGGGGCGGACTGGCTGGAGAAGCTCTGCCGGAAGCACGGCGTGGCGCATCAGCCCGGCACCGTGGATATCGGCGTGCGGGTGGAGCTTCGGAATGAGGTCATGGAGACGGTCAACAACGTCCTCTATGAATCCAAGCTCATCGGCTATCCCAATCCTTTCCGCAACAAGGTGCGCACCTTCTGCCAGAACCCCGGCGGTGTGGTCAGTCAGGAAAACTATGACGGCGGCCTTGCGGTGGTGAACGGCCATTCCTATAAAAATAAAAAGACCCAGAACACCAATCTCGCGCTCCTCTGCTCCCACAATTTCCAGGAGCCCTTTGACCAGCCCATCGAGTACGCCCGCAAGGTGGGCGAGCTCACCAATATGCTGGGCGACGGCCACATCGTGGTACAGCGTCTCGGCGATATTCTGGACGGCAAGCGCACCTGGACGGAGGAGCTGGCGCGCTCCAACGTGCGCCCCACCCTGCCGGACGCGGCGGCGGGCGACATCACCTCGGCGATGCCCTACCGCACCATGACCAACATCATCGAGTTCATGAAGGCGGCGGATACGGTGGTGCCGGGCTTCGCGGCGGAGGAAACGCTGCTCTATTCCCCGGAAATCAAGTTTTACAGCAACCGTGTCAAGATGGACAAGGACTTTAACACCAATCTCCCGGGCCTGCACTGTCTGGGTGACTCCAGCGGCTGGACCCGCGGCCTCATGATGGCTTCCGTTATGGGCGTCATGATGGCGAGAAAGCTCACCAAAACCGAATAACAGAAAAAGACGCCCGTTTTCCCCTGTGGGAGGCGGGCGTTTTGGCAGGCGCGCTGGGGGAAGGGAGGCGCTTGGCGGGGGGCAGACTGCCCGCCGGGGAGTCCCGGCCTGCCTTTTATCAAAACGTTCTTTTCCCGCTGAGGGGAGAAAAGGGCGGGGCTTTTGCTAAGGAGACGGCTCCCCTTCCGGCCGTGACAGCGGGCGAAAGGTCTCCGTTCCTCGGCCCGGCTGTTTGGGGAAAAGAGCGCAGCCGCTTTCTGTTTCGCGGCGAGAGGTCCCGGCCTTTTCGCTTTGGCCAGACGGCGTCTGCCCGCCTTTTGCAAAATTTATCCGTGCCCCATTCCTGTTTTCGGAAAAATCGTATATAATAAAGAAAATCTGCCTATTTATAGAGCGGGAAAGGAAAAATCCTTCTCCTCAAACGCCGCTTGGTGGGAAAATAACGGCTGGTTATTGACTTATGTCAATAATGGGCTATAATAAAACCATAAGATCAATACTTTGAAGGAGGCATTTTCCATGAAAATCGCAGTAACCTATGAAAACGGGCAGGTATTTCAGCACTTCGGCCACACCGAAGCATTCAAGATCTATGAGACCGCGGACAAAGCCGTGACCGGCAGCGAGGTCGTTTCCACCAATGGCAGCGGCCACGGTGCTCTGGCTGGCTTCCTGCAGGCAAAGGGCGTAGAGGTCCTGCTCTGCGGCGGCATCGGCGGCGGCGCGCGCATTGCGCTGGCACAGGCCGGCATTCAGGTCTATCCCGGCGTTGTCGGGGAGGCAGACGCGGCGGTTCAGGCGTTCCTTGCGGATACCCTCAGCTATGACCCCAACAAGCAGTGTGCCCACCACGAGGGCGAGCACGACCACGGTCATAACTGCGGCGAGCATGGCTGCGGCGAACACGGCTGCCACTGATCACCAATAAGAAAGGACACCGATATGGCAGATTTGGGACAGTATTTTCCGTTTTGGGCAAAGCTCACATCCGAGCAGCAGCGGCTCTTGGAGGAAGCGGTGCATGAGCGCAGCTTCCACCGGGGAGAGATCCTGCATAACGGTTCCGCCGACTGTGTGGGGCTTTTGCTGGTTCTGAAAGGACAGCTGCGGGTCTATACCGTCTCCGACGAGGGACGGGAGCTGACCCTTTACCGCCTTCTGGAGCGGGATTTCTGCTTGTTTTCGGCTTCCTGCGTCCTCAATAGCATCCAGTTTGACGTGACGGTTTCCGCCGCGGAGGACACCACCGTTCTGCACATGCCCCCGGAGCTTTATAAAAAGCTGATGGGAGAATCCCTCGCGGTCTCGGAATACACCAACCGGCTGATGGCGTCCCGCTTCAGCGACGTCATGTGGCTCATTGACCAGATCATGAACAAGAAGCTGGACTCCCGGCTGGCCGCCCTTCTTCTGGAGGAGCGGGACCTTACCGGGCAGGAGAGCCTTGCCATCACCCATGAGCAGCTGGCCAACCATCTGGGCACCGCCCGGGAGGTGGTGACCCGCATGATGAAGTACTTTCAGTCCGAGGGGCTGGTGGCGCTGTCCCGCGGGACGGTGAAGCTGGTTTCCCCCGAAAAGCTGGAGAAGCTGGCGGAGGCGAGCCGGCGCTGAGGAGGAAAGCCTCAGAAAAGGCTGCGCTTCAGCATTGTTGCGACAGCACCCATTCGCCTTCTCTCTTTTTTGCAAACAAATGAAAAATCACACCCGGGCGGCACGAAAAACCGCTCGGGTGTTTTTCTTTCTCTGTGTATATTATAAGAAAAAAGCAGTTCCCCAGAGGAGAACTGCTTTTGGTATGCCCGATGCGATTCGAACGCACGGCCTTCAGAGTCGGAGTCTGACGCTCTATCCAACTGAGCTACGGGCACAAATTCTAATATATTATAGCCGCTTTTCATCGGTTTTTCAAGGGGGAAAAGGAAAAATGACAAACTCAATTCGGAAGGCGAGGAAGGATGCGGAAAGAAAATTTCGATTTTTCGGAAAAAATCGAAAAAAGCCCTTGACATATCGGCAGGGAAATGATATGATAACAAAG
>JAHHSN010000011.1 GCA_020025195.1 Angelakisella sp. | reverse complement strand
GCAGTCCGCAATGGTGCCCTCTACGCCGCAGTTGACGTAGACCTTGGCATGACCGACAAGGTTCCTGATGACATCGACAAATGTCTGATGCGAATCGTAGCCCTCAGCCGCATACTGATCGGCGACCCAGTTGATAAAGACCGCATCCTGTGCTTCAAATTCTAAGGGATAACGATAGTTGGTTAACATGATATCCATTCCTTTCTTTCTCATTATAACAGAGCAGCCATCACTGCTTTAATCGTATGCTGACGGTTTTCCGCTTCGCGGAAGATGACAGAGCTGTTGGCCTCAAACACATCATCGGTCACTTCAAGACCGTGAGAAATAAATTCAGCCGTGGGAGCATCCAGAGCGCTCATCAGTTCTTTTCCTGCAGAGTGATCGCAATTGTGGCTGGAGGGCAGCATATGGATTACAAAGACGTCGGGGTTCTCGGTCCGGTCGATCAGGGCCTGATTGACCGGATAGGCACGGTATTTCGCGATGCCGGGGATCCAGGTTTCAGCCGGTGCTGTGAAATCGCCCCAGTTCTCGGTAGAAATCACATCAGCACCTTTGACGCGGTCCAAATCCTAAGTGATCTCCAGCGTGTTGTTGGGGCTGTATCTGCGGTAAAGGTCCTGGACCATTCTCAGCTCATCCGGAGTCATGTGGCTGTCAGCCGGTCCGACAAAGCGGAAATTCATTCCGAGGAGTGCACAGGTAACTGCATAGCTAGTTGCTACACCGTTGATGCCGCTGCCGCAGAAGCAGAAAGTCCTGTTTTTGAAGCCGTTCCTGCCCCAGATCTCTTCCAGCGTCATAAAATCGGCCAGCATCTGGGTGGGATGCTCATAAGAGGTAAAACCGTTGATGAGCGGAATGCTGCAATCTCTGGCCATGTCGAGCAGCTGCTGATGCTCCATGCCGCGGTAAACAATCACATCATACATTGCGCTGAATACCCGCATGGAGTCTTTCACCGTTTCCTTGACACCGAAATGAGAGTTTGCAAGATAGGTGGAACCCATCCCGAGATCGGCAGCCGAAGTTTCAAATGCGCAGCGGGTTCTGGTGGAACCCATCTCAAACAGCATCAGAGAAGATTTTTCCCGACAAATCTTCTCTGATCCTTGCCGAGTTTCTTCTCTGCTTTCAGCTGGTGGGAAAGATCCAACAGATACCGCAGTTCATCCGGAGTAAAGTCCTCCATTGCCAAAAAGTTTCTGCCATGTAAATTGATTGCCATATCATAACCTCCTGCAAAAATATCAATGATAAATGATTGGGCATACGTCTCCGTACATTCATGAATGTATGTTTTTTCTCAAAATATAACCATCTTTGTCACCCGGTCCAAAGATGGATTTTAAGTCAGAATTTTAAGAAGGAATTT
This sequence comes from Angelakisella sp., assembly GCA_020025195.1. Taxonomy (GTDB): domain Bacteria; phylum Bacillota; class Clostridia; order Oscillospirales; family Ruminococcaceae; genus Angelakisella. Next base: position 38,484 of record JAHHSN010000011.1, on the reverse strand, counting down.
CAGCCCAGCGTCTACAAAATATTCGTAGCGGTAGACTTCATCGTTCTCCTGGTGAAGCATTTTAACATATTCAACACCTACAATATAAGTGAATATCGCAAGCGCTGCCTCATGGGGGTTCACATCGCTCCGGAACTCCCCTTGGCGGATTCCGCGCTCAACCTGTTCTTCAAGACGGCAGATGCTGAAATCATCGATCTTGACCTGTTTTTCCACAAAATCGGGCAGTTCCGTCAGCGCTTCCACGCGATAACGCATAATAAAAGCGTACGTCATATGTTCATCTTCAAAGATTCCCCGAATTTGGTGTCTTACAACATTCTCCAGCGTTTTATAAGCACTGGGCAGTACTTCGAATTTGCCGTAATCTCTTAAATACTGATTCTCATAAAGGGTTTCGATTTCATTGAGAATCTCTTTTTTATTTTTAAAATGCCAGTAAAACGCACCACGCGTCATCCCGATATTCTGGACAATATCTTCCAGCGTAGTTTTGGCATAACCTTTTTTGGAAATAATCTCAATAGCAGACTGGACAAGAGCACGTCTGGTTTCTTCGGTTTTCATTGAATTTGTTGACATTTTATTCAGCTCCCGTCTCGTTGATCCTGTTCTGCCTAAACCATTCTTTCTTTTTCTGGCTTCATTATAAAAGAGAATAAGTCAAAAGTCAGCATACATGCATATATGTTTGTAGCAATGTACAACAAATCCTCGTTCTGTTTGGGTAACTTGCTTTTTATTTTCTCTCGGAACAGGATTTTTTTACTTTTTGGTATTGGTTAAATTATCAGAATATGCTATTTGAGTCCTGTATCGTCAACCAAATAAAATAGACGCCTTTGGGTGTCTTTTTTTATTGGGTGGATCTTGGGAACACCAGTCTTTCCCTTGGAGGGATAGCCCCAGCCCTGATTAAACGTGAAAGAAAGCCCTGATGGTTTCCTTTCACACTATCTTTCCTTCCGAAGATAAAGCCCCCGCATAGGGCGCCTTTTCCCTCCGTTTTCTTTCTCCTCCGGTAACTTCGATTGGGAAAGAGGCCTCAAAACCTGCCGGGGCGCAGGAGGTATTCCGCCAGCGGCTTGCCACCCGGAAAGAAATGCGCTTCGCACGATGAAAAAAAGAGCCCCCTCCCCCGCGTCATACTCCCGCCGATCCAGGAATTCTCCGAATGCCGTCTCAAAATCAATCATACCGTCTTCCTTCTCTCTCATTTTTCGGAGTTATTTTAACTCTTAATTCGCTCCGTTTCGGCATTGTATCGCAGAATGAGTCTAAAATAAAGTCGTAATGACTTTATAGGAGGGGGACCCCGGATGAACCAAGGCATGGAAAAACACTTTGGGCTGCGGGTGGATGCCGAAATTCCGGCAAAGTTTCGCTATGTCTGCGGCTATGAGGGGCGGTCCGCCAACAGTCAGCTTATTCAGCTGATGCTGCGCTGTATTGCGGACTACGAAAAAGAACACGGCAAAATTACGCTCGAAGAACCGTAACCCAAGCCAAACACAGGGATGCGCCCTCGGGCGTTTCTTTTTTTATGCCGTTTTTGGGGAATATGGGAGTAAATTGACAATCTCTATTGCAAAAGTCAAGTTGTTAGTTTATAATGGAAACATTCAACTATAAAGGAAAGAGGCCGTTAAACATGAAAGAAGCCCCCATTCCCTCCCAGTATCTCCGGATCTCTCTGGATCTCGCACGGCGCATTTCAAAGGGAGAGCTGCCGGAAGGGAGCCGGGTCTACGGACGCTCCGTGCTCGCTTCGGAGTACGGGGTTTCCCCCGAAACGGTTCGCCGGGCACTCTGCCTGCTGGCGGACAGCAGTGTGGTGGAGACCCTTCCCCAAAGCGGCACGGTGGTACTCTCCGCCGCGCACGCGCGCCGTTATCTGGAAAATTACAGCGATAATGCCGATTTTAACACCCTGCGCCACCGTCTGATGGAGCTGGTGGGACAGCATGAGGCCCTGGGCCGGGAGATCGCGGAGGTTTCCGCCGCGCTGGTACAGCGTCAGAAGTCCCTCTTCTCCGCCACCCAGCCGCTCCCCAACTATGAGCTTGCCATTCCGGAAGACTCTCCCCTCCTCGGCAGGAGCATCGGCGAGCTCGACTTCTGGCAGCGCACCGGCGCCACCATTATCGCCATCCGGCGGGAGGAGAACCTGATCCTCTCCCCCGGTCCCCACGCCGAGCTGCTGTCCGGAGACGTTCTGCTCCTGGTGGGCACCCTCACGGCCGTGGACGCCGCCCACCGGCTGATCCATGCTTAAATTCGATGAAGGAAGGAGACCCTATGATACAATTTGAACACATCACCAAATATTATGGAAAAACCAAGATTCTCAAGGACGTCAGCTTCACCATTGAGGATGGGGAATTTGCCGTGCTCATCGGTCCCTCCGGCTGCGGCAAAACCACCTCGCTCAAGCTCATCAACCGGCTCATGGAGCCGGACGGCGGCCGGGTGCTGATCGACGGGAAGGATATCTCCAAGGAAAATCCCGTGGAGCTCCGCCGTCACATCGGCTATGTCATCCAGCAGATCGGCCTTTTCCCCAACATGACCATCGCGCAGAACATCTGCGTGGTGCCGAAGCTCCTAAAATACGATGACGCCCGCTGCGAAAAGATCGCGCGGGAGCTTCTCGATATGGTGGAGCTGCCCTATGAGACCTACGGGCAGAAATACCCGAACCAGCTTTCCGGCGGACAGCAGCAGCGGATCGGCGTGCTGCGCGCTCTGGCGGCTTCGCCCCCCATCGTGCTGATGGATGAACCGTTCGGGGCGCTGGACCCCATGACCCGTGATACCCTGCAGAACGAGCTCAAAAAGCTGCAGAAAAAGCTCCACAAAACCATCGTCTTTGTCACGCACGATATGGGCGAGGCCCTCAAGCTGGCGGACCGCATCCTCTTTATGAACGCGGGACAGCTGGAGCAGATGGCGCCCCCAGAGGAAATGCTGGCACACCCCGCCACCCCTCTGGTGGAAAGCTTTCTGGGGCGTCATGCGCCCGCGGAGGAGAACGCGCCCATTTTGGTGGAGGACTGCATGCGCCGCAACCCCTACACCGTTTCGATGGACCGCGGCGTTCTGGAGTGCGCGGAGCTGATGGCGAGAAGCGGCGTCGATACCCTGCTCGTTACCGACCAGAACGACGTCTACCTCGGAGTGCTCACCATCGCCAATGTCCGGCGCTACGGGCACGGGGCCGTCAGCATCCTGCCGCTCCTCACCACCAAGGTGCATACCGTCATGGTGGGAGAGGACGCGCGGGAATCCATGGAGCACCTGATGAACACCAATGACAGCTATGTCGTTGTGCTGAACGCCGACCGCACCATCGCCGGCATCATCACCAAAAACAGCATGGCAAAGGTTGTAGCGAATACGCTTTGGGGGGATTCCGAATGAAAGAATGGCTCACACTTTACGGTCCTCCGCTTCTCCGGGCCATCGGAGTACATATAGTCTATGTCCTCCTCTCGGTCGCGGCCGGCTTCCTTTTGGGAGTCCTGCTGGGGGTGCTCCTTTCCCGGACCTCCCCCCGCTTTTCCGCGGTCCTGCTGCCGGTACTCTCGGTCTTTCAGACCATCCCCGGCATCGTCTTTATCGGACTTTTGTTCCTGTGGCTGGGGCGTCAGCCCGCCACGGTGCTCATCGCCCTTTCCATCTATGCCACCTTCCCCATCTTAAAAAACACCTACACCGGCATCCGGCAGGTGGAGTCGAGCTACAAGGAGGCGGCACGCGGCTGCGGCATGAGCAATTCCCAAATTTTATTTAAGGTGGAGCTGCCTCTCGCCATGCCTACCATCATCGGCGGGCTTCGGCTCGCCACCATCTACACCGTCAGCTGGACGGTGCTGGCTGCCATGATCGGTCTCGGCGGGCTGGGAGACTTCATCTATCAGGGCGTCAGCTCCAACAACAACCTTCTTATCATCACGGGGGCCATCCCCGCCGCTCTGCTGGCCATCCTCTGCGGCTCGCTCATCGACCGCCTGCAGAAGCATGTCATTCCCCGCGGCATGAGAAAGGGGGATGCTGCATGAGCTGGTCTCTTATTTGGGAACACCTCTACATTGTCCTCGCCTCGGTGATGGCGTCGCTCCTTCTGGGGCTTCCCCTCGGGGTGGCGGCCTATCTTTCCCCCCGGGCACGGCGGCCTATCCTCTGGATCTCCGACCTGTTCCAGACCATTCCCTCGCTGGCCCTGCTCGGCATTCTGATGGTCTTTTTCGGAGCGGGCAAGGTAACCGTCATCTGCGGCATCACCCTTTATTCCCTCCTGCCCATCGTCCGCAACACCTGCCTTGGCCTTCAGGAGGTCCCCGCAGGGCTTAAGGAGGCGGCGCGCGGCTGCGGCATGAGCCGCATGGATCAGCTCTTCCGGGTGGAGGTGCCGCAGGCCTATCCCATGATCCTCACCGGCGTCCGCATCGCGGTGGTCAATGCCATCGGGACCGCTGTTTTTGCCGCCTTTGTGGGCGGAGGCGGCATCGGCAGTGCCATCTATCAGGGCATCCGCGTGCAGGATATGAAAACTATCCTTCTGGCGACCGGCGCCCTCATGGTCATCGCCCTCCTCTTTGATACCCTCATGAGCTGGGTGGAAAAGAACCAGAAAAGTGCCGAACGGCATCATCCCCACACCAAGCGGGGGCTGGCCGCCGTTCTTTCGGTGCTGGCGGTGCTTCTGGTGGGCGGCACGGTCTATTACTCCGGCGGAAGCGGCCGCCCGGACATCGTGATGTATGACGGCACCTACTCCGAGCTTCAGCTGATGCACCGCTGTGCCAAGATGCTCATTGAGGACCGCACCGACCTCACGGTGGAGATCAAGGACCAGATGACCGCGGTCAACACCTTTAATGAGATGAAAGCCGACCAGCCCTCCTGCGACCTGATGATGAGCTATGACGGCACCCTGCTCACCACCTTCCTGCATCTGGATCCCTCCGACGTACCGGCGGGAGAGACGCTCTACGACTACGCAAACCGGATCGCCATGGAACGGCACGGGCTGCGGCTTCTCGGCAAGGTGGGACTTAACAACACCTACGCCATCGCCGTCACCGCCCCCACCGCCGAGCGGTATCATCTCACCAAGGTGAGCGACCTCATCCCCTGTGCGGGAGAGCTCACCTTCGGGGCGGAGCATGACTTCTTCACGCTGGAGGGCAGTATGAAATACCATCCCTTCACCAAGTTCTACGGACTCAAGTTCAAAGATTCGGTTCCGGTCGACATCGCTCTCAAATACACCACCGTGGAAAGCGGCGGTTTTGAGGTGACGGAGGTCTACGCGACCGATGGTCTCAACCGCAAGGCGGGGCTTAAGCTTCTGGAGGACGACCGGCATTTCTTCCCCGAATATAACGGTGCCCTTCTGGTGCGGGACGCCCTCTTTGAGGAACTGCGGGATAAATGCCCGGAGCTGGAAAGCATCCTGGAGGAGCTCACCGGGAAGATTTCCACCGAGGACATGACCGAAATGACCTATCGCTGTGACGTACTGGGAGATCCGGTGGAGGAGGTCGCCCGGGAATTCATGATCGAAGCGGGACTCATTTCCCCGTGATTCTCCTTCCTGTGGATCGGGCTTCCCCAAAGCGGGAAGCCTTTTCCACGGAAGGAAACATTATTCTCTCTCCCGGCACAGAAGGGCTTTCGATTGACACCCCAACACAGTTGCGCTATAATAGTAGAAAGTCAAAATTATGACTTCGCCCACGCGGAGTTTTTAGAATTTCATTGTCGGAGGTCGTCACATGAACAAGCTTATTTCCGCTGCTGCCGCCCTTACCACCGCGGCTCCCGAGACCGGTGACAACAGCATTGTCGGCATTGCCGTGATTGTCATGGCGGTTGTTGTGGTTGTCGCTGCCGTTTTGCTCATCACCTCGCGGAAGCGCTGACTCTCTCCCCCTACCAGCCGGTTTTCTTGAAACAGGAAAGCCGGTCTTTTTCTTTTCCTAAAGAAAAGACCCCCTCGCCGTGTTCCTCGGCAAGGGGGTTTTTATTCTGTCAGCCGGTCAGCTGCTCCCGCATGGAGAGAAGCAGGCGTTTTTCCCTTCGGGAGACCTGCACCTGCGTCATGCCGAGCCGCCGCGCGACCTCGGTCTGGGTCTTTCCGCCATAATAGCGCAGGCGGATCAGCTCCCGGTCCCGCTCGTCCAGCCGCTCCAGAAGCTGACCCAGCGAAAGAAGGTCGGAGATGCGCTCCTCCGGCCCCTCCTCCGGCAGGTCGATCTGCCCGGAGCCGTCCTCCTCCCCACCCGTCAGGGAGACGGGCGGCGCGGTGGCTGCCAGCGCTTCGGCAATTTCCTCCGGGGTGCGGCCCATTCGCTCGGCGACCTCCGAAACGGTCGCTTCCCGGAGCAGCTCGCTCCCCATTTGGTCCCGTGTTTTTGCCGCGGCAAGCCCCAATTCCTTGAGGCTGCGGCTCACCTTGACGGTTCCGCCATCCCGGAAAAGACGACGGATCTCCCCCAGAATGACCGGCACAGCATAGGTGGAAAACATCACGCCCCTCTCCGGATCGAACGCAGCGGACGCCTTGACGAGTCCCATACAGCCCGCCTGATAGAGATCGTCGTATTCAATACCCCGCCCCCGAAAGCGATGGGCGCAGGAATGGACCAGCCCTAAATTCTGCTCCACTGAAGCGTCTACCGTCCCCTTGGGCTTTGGCTCTGTGGTCATTGGCATTTTGCTCTTTCCTCCTGCTACCGGCAGGGTCTTGCCGAAAGCGCGCGCCGCAGTGTGACAGTAGTGCCCTTCCCCGGATGGGAAATGACCCGCACCTCGTCCATCAGCTCCTGCATCACCGCAAAGCCCAGCCCTGCCCGTTCGCTGCCGCCGGTGGTATAGAGGGGTTCCATCGCCCGGGAAATGTCCTCGATGCCACGGCCGTGATCCCGAATCCTTATCGTCAGGTGATGGTCCTCCGTGAGAGCGGCAGTTATGTAGACCTCTCCGATCTTATCGGGATAGGCATGGACGATGCAGTTGGTCACCGCCTCCGAAACGGCGGTCTTGATGTCACAAAGCTCCTCTACCGTGGGGTCCACCTCAGTGATAAAGGCGGAAATTACCATACGGGCGAAAGCCTCATTGGCTCCGCGGCTGGGGAAAACGACCTTCATGCTGTTTTTATTTTGTTTCATCGTTCTTTTCCTCCTCACGAATATCGAGGTTTCCGATGCCGGCAACCCGCATCACCCGTTGCAGATGCCGGGGGAGATTGCGAAGCACCAGCTTTCCCTCCAGCTCCTGCATCAGCCGGTAACGCCCCAACACAAGACCAATGCCCGAGGAATCCATGAACTCGACCTCCTTAAAGTCGAGGATCAGCTCCCGGGGACGCTTGGCCCTCGCCTCGGCGTCGATCTCCTCCCGCAGGCGTTCGGAGTGGTGGTGATCCAGCTCCCCCTTGAGGAACGCCGCGAGGTTTTCCTGTTCTTCCTTTATGATGAGCGGCAATTTGTCCGCCTCCTTTTTTCTCTTGTCCTTAAAATAAAAAAGCCCTCATCCAAAAGGATAAGGGCTTCGGCGCAAATATTCTGTCGGAATGGGGCTTCCCTTCCGGCTTTTTATAAATTTGTCTTTCGGCAGGCCTCCAGCAGGCAGGGACGCGCCGCCGAGGCGAGGTAGAGCGACCCCATGACGAGGACGCCATTTTCCCCATCCGCCAGCGCCATGCGAAGCGCCGCCGTGAGATCGGGCTCGGTGGTCACGTCAGGGCAGTGCTCCCGCGCAAGCGCTGCAAGCGCTTCGGGGGACTCGGCGCGGGGGTTCGGCACCGAGGTCACGATGATGCGACGGCAGAAGGGCGCCACCCGGCCAAGGGCCTCCCGGCAGTCCTTGTCGTGCAGCATCCCGATGACGGTGGTAAGCTCCGAAAGTCCCAGCTCTCTCAGCGCCCTCGCAAGAGCCTCGGCGCCGTTCGGGTTGTGGGCGCCATCCAAAAGGACCGGCGGAGTATCCCGCAGCACCTCGAACCGCGCGGGGAAGCGGGCCGCGGCGATCCCCGCGGCAATCGCCGCGGGCGGCACCGCGAAGCGGGTGCCGGAAAGCGCTTTCAGCGCTTCGATCGCCGCGGCGGCGTTCTGGATCTGATGGGGACCGGCAAGGGGAACAAAGTACTCCTCCCCCCGGTAGGAGAAGCGGCTTCCCGCGAGGGTCTCCTCCCGGACGGTAATGGCGGTGCGGTCGGGCAGGATGAGCGGTGCCCTCTCCTCCCCGGCACGGCGGCGGATAACCGCCAGCGCCTCCTCCTCCTGATCGGGATAACAGACGACCTTGGTTCCTTTTTTGATGACGCCGCACTTTTCCCCGGCAATTTTGGTGAGGGTCTCCCCGAGGATGGCGGTGTGGTCATAGTCGATGCGGGTCAGGACGGTGACGAGCGGGGGATCAATGACATTGGTGGCGTCCAGGCGCCCGCCAAGCCCCACCTCAAGGACGGCGACGTCGCACCCTTCCCGTCTGAACCACAAAAGACCGATTGCGGTCACCAGTTCAAATTCGGTGGGGGGCATTCCCTCCTCTCCCATCTTCTCCGCAACGGCTCTCACCTCTCCGGCGAGGGCGGCCAGCGTCTCCTCTTCGATCATCTTCCCGTCTATCTGCATCCGCTCCCGGAATTCAAGGACAAAGGGAGAGATGTATTTTCCGGTTTTGTAGCCCGCCGCCGTCAGCGCTCCCGCGATCATGGTGGTGGTGGAGCCTTTGCCGTTGGTGCCGGCGACGTGCAGAAAGGGCATTCCCTTCTGCGGGTCCCCGAGACGGCGGAGAAGCTCCCGCATCCGGGCAAGCCCCAGACGGCTGCCAAAGCGTTCGGTGGCGTGGATCCAGCTCAGTGCTTCCTGATAATTCATGGGGTCTCCTTTGGGCTTCTGAAAGCCGACAGAACGCTGCACCGCGCCAGAAAAAGGACACGGTGCAGCAAAATTGTTTCTTATTGGAACGCCGCGATGGATTCCTCGATCTTTTTAAGGAGCGCCTCGTTTTCCGCGAGACGGCCCTTTTCGGTCTCGATCACCTTGGCGGGCGCCTTGGCCACAAAGCCGGGGTTGTCCAGCTTCCGGCGGATAAAGGCAATGTCGCTGAGGCACTTGTCCCGCTCCTTGGCCAGACGGGCCAGCTCCTTCTCCCGGTCGATGAGCTCCGCCATCGGCAGGAAGGCACGGGCGGCATTGGTGATGACCTGCACCGCGTCCGCGATCTCCCACCGGGCGGCAACCTCCACCTCGGAGGCAAACGCCAGACGAATGATAAAGGGCACGCCGTCGGTAAAGACCTTCTGCTCCTCGGTCTCGATATAGACCTTCGCCTTCTTGGAGGGCGGGATATTCATCTCGGTGCGCTGGTTGCGGATGGCACGGATGAGGTCGATGACCTTCTGGAAATCGGCAGCCTCCGCGGGGAAGGAAAGTGCCGCGTCAAAGGTGGGCCAGGAGGCGATCATGATGGCCTCCGCCTCGCCCTCGTGGGGCAGGCTCTGCCAGATTTCCTCGGTGATGAAGGGCATGAAGGGATGGAGCAGCTTGAGGGTGTTCGCCATGACATAGACCAGCACCTTCTGCGCCGCGAGAGCGGTCTCTCCGCCCGCCTGAAGCCGCGCCTTGCAAAGCTCGATATACCAGTCGCAGAGGATGTCCCAGATGAAATCATAGAGCTTCTGCGCCGCGACGCCCAGCTCAAACTTCTCCAGGTTCTCGGTGACCTCCTTTACAAGGTCATTGTAGAGGGTGAGCACCCATTTGTCCTCGGTGGCAAGGGTTTCGGGCAGTTCGATCTTGGTGACCGCGTCGGAGAGGTTCATCTGCACAAAGCGGGTCGCGTTCCAGATCTTATTGGCAAAGTTGCGCGCCGCCTTGGCCTTTTCATCCATATAGCGGGTGTCGTTGCCGGGGCTGTTGCCGGTGAGGAGCATAAAGCGGAGAGCGTCGGCACCGTACTGGTCGATGACCTCCAGCGGGTCCACGCCGTTGCCGAGGGACTTACTCATCTTTCTGCCCTGCGCGTCACGGACCAGACCGTGGATGAGCACGGTATCAAAGGGCTTCTGCCCGGTATATTCGAGGGCGGAGAAGATCATGCGGCTCACCCAGAAGGTGATGATATCATAACCCGTCACCAGCGTGGAGGTGGGGTAGAATTTTTTAAGCTCAGGGGTCTCGTCCGGCCAGCCGAGGGTGGAGAACGGCCAGAGTGCGGAGGAGAACCAGGTATCGAGGGTGTCGGGGTCCTGCGTCATATGCCCGCCGCACTTGGGGCAGGTCTCCACGCCGTCAATGGAAACAACGGTCTCTCCGCAGTCGTCGCAGTAATAGGCGGGGATGCGGTGACCCCACCAGAGCTGGCGGCTGATGCACCAATCCCGGATGTTTTCCATCCAGTGGAAGTAGTTTTTATCGAAGCGCTCGGGAACAAACTTGATGTCCTTATTGCGGACGGCGTCGATGGCGGGACCGGCCAGCTCCTTCATGCTGACGAACCACTGAAGGGAGACACGGGGCTCCACGGTGGTGCCGCAGCGGTAGCAGGTGCCGACATTGTGAGCATGCTCCTCGGTGCGGACAAGGTAACCGCCCTCCTCAAGGTCCTTTACGATGGCTTTTCTCGCCTCGTAGCGGTCCATGCCGGCATACTTGGGATAGTCCTCCACGATCTTCGCGTCGTCGGTGAGGACATTAAGAACGGGCAGATTATGACGCTGTCCGACCTCGAAGTCGTTGGGGTCGTGGGCGGGGGTGATCTTCACCACGCCGGTACCGAACTCCATATCGACATAGTCATCCGCCACCACGGGGATCTCCCGCCCGACAAGAGGCAGGATGAGGGTCTTGCCGACCGCGTCCTTGTAGCGGTCATCCTTGGGATTGACGGCAACGGCGGTATCGCCGAGGAGCGTCTCGGGACGGGTGGTGGCGAGCTCCAGATAGCCGCTGCCATCCTTGAAGGGATAGCGCAGGTGCCAGAAATGACCCGCCTGATCCTCATATTCCACCTCCGCGTCGGAGATGGAGGTGAGGCAGTGAGGGCACCAGTTGATGATGCGGCGTCCGCGATAGATAAGGCCCTTGTCATAGAGCCGCTGGAACACCGCCTGCACCGCGCGGGAGCAGCCCTCATCGAGGGTGAAACGCTCCCGCTCCCAGTCGCAGGAGGAGCCGAGGCGTTTGAGCTGGCTGATGATGCGTCCGCCGAACTGCTCCTTCCACTTCCACGCGCGCTCCAAGAAGCCGTCGCGGCCGACGTCGTCCTTGGAAAGGCCCTCCTGCCGCATCGCTTCCACGATCTTCGCCTCGGTGGCGATGGAGGCGTGGTCGGTGCCGGGGAGCCACAGCGCCTCATAGCCCTGCATCCGCTTCCAGCGGATGAGGGTGTCCTGCAGGGTGTTGTCGAGCGCGTGACCCATATGCAGCTGCCCGGTGATATTGGGGGGCGGGATCACGATCGTATAGGGTTCTTTTTTGCTGTTTACGTCAGCATGGAAATAATTCTTCTCCAGCCAGAACGCATAGATCCGGTCTTCGACTTTACCGGGGTCATAGAGCTTCTCCAGTTCCTTTGCCATGTTCGGCGACCTCCTGAAAATATTTTACCAGCCTGTTCGGGCACCCAATAAAAAAAGTCCTGCTCTGCCCCTTAGGGCAAAACAGGACGCATTTTTGCGTGGTACCACCTGATTTCGCGCGAAAGCTCCGCGCGCACTCTGTTCCTTTAACGGGGGGGTCCGTCGCCGCCTACTCCTAATTCCGCGGCGCCGCTCCGGGACGACCTTCCGCTCCTTCCCCCACAGCCTTGCACCGACCGGCTGCTCTCTTAGGGGCTTTGGGGAGCGTACTCCTTCCCTTCTCAGCGTTTTCTGGATTCCTAGATATTTTACACCCCTCGGCAAGCGTTTGTCAAGCGGGAGCTTTTGCCTTTCTCCCATGGGCAGCGTTTTCCCAAAGGCGCGGGAAAAAGAGTGCCGGAACGGTGCTTTCCCGCTGCCGGCCCCTGTCAGTCCCGCTCGCCCGCCGCAAGGGCGAGGGCGCGGTTCTTGAGCGTCTTGTCCTCGGTCGCCTCCCGCAGAAGTTCAATCTCCGGCGGCAGGGAAAAAGTTTCCTCCGGGGCGGAAAGCTCCACCTCCAGCACCGCCTTTTCCTCCCAGAAGGGATAGCAGTCCAGCTCCATGGTGTGTCCCTCATAGGGGAAGGCATAGCGGGTCTTTTTTAGAGTCGGGGACTCCCGCTCCAAAAGAAGCCGCTCATATTCCGCGGGAGTGATCTCCCGCTCCTCCTCCCGGCGGCAGAGCGCCGCCTCGGAGGATTTTTCGGTATAGGTATAGCGAGTCGCGCCGTTTTCCCCGGACGCTCTGACCCGCCGCTCCAGCCCCTCCGGGGCTTTGAGGTAGGTCTGCCGGATGGCAATGACCCGGACGCCGTGCCGGGAAAGGAGCCACGCTTCATCCGGGCGCCTCACCACAAATTTCCGTTCGATCTCCTGACCTTTCATGGGGGTTCCTCCCTTGTAAGAGAAGCCGGCGCTCCCGCGGGAACGTCGGCTCTCTACTAATTTCCTGAATTGCTTTTTAGGCGGCCGCAGGGTGGGCGCCGTTCTTTTTCTTCTGCAGGAGCTGCAGCAGGAAGGGGACGCCGACCAGAATAAGACCGATGATATCGCTGACCGGGGAGGGAACGATGAGCATCACGCCGCCCAGGATCAGCATCAGGCGCATCCACCAGGGGGCCTTTGCATAAATGAAGCCGGTCATACCGGTCGCAAGGCCCATCATTCCGACGATGGCGGTGATCATGATAATGATAAGCTTCGGCACAGACTCCACCTCAACCAGAAGAAGAGCGGGGTTCAGTGCGAAGACATAAGGAATAATGAAGGCGCCGATGGCGAGCTTGGTCGCCGTCACGCCGGTTTTAAGCGGGTTGGAATGGGCAATGGCGCTGCCCGCGTAAGCCGCAAGTGCGACCGGCGGGGTAATATCCGCCACGATGCCGAAGTAGAAGACGAACATATGCGCCGCCAGCATAGGAATACCCATTTTGATGAGGATGGGCGCGGTGATGGTCGCCATAATAACATAGTTTGCGGTGGTGGGAACGCCCATGCCCAGTACAATGCAGGCAAGCATGGTGCAGAACAGGGCGAGGATGAGTCCTTTCTCCGCCAGCGGAACAATGATAGCCACGAGGGTGGTGCCGAGTGCGGTCATCGAGACAACGCCGGAGATGATACCGGCCATTGCACAGGCAACTGCCACGCCGATGGAGCTGGTCGTGCCGCCTTTAAGGCCCTCCGCGACTGTGGAAATTTTGAGGACCGAGCTTTTAGTAAAGATGCTGCACAGCACCGCCGCCACCATCGCCACAAAGACCGCGGGGCCCATGCCGATGGGGATGACCTTCCAGAAAAGGAGGAGCACCGCGATGGGAAGAAGCGGCAGGATATAGGAGCGGAAGATCTGCTTTTTATCATTGCCGACCAAGCCGACCGCCAGAGAGAAGAGGATGGCCACGCAGGCAGAAAGCCCGGCGGTAAAGTAATTCATGCAGATGACCAGCACCACGACCGGCAGCAGAAGATAGCCGTTCTTGAGGATCAGGCGGAAGAAATTCGGCATGGCCTCCTTGGGAAGGCCCTTCAGTCCCAGCCGTTTCGCCTCAAAGTGCACCATCATAAAGATGCCGGCGAAGTAGAGAATGGCGGGAAGGATGGCGGCCACCACGATGGTGACATAGGGGAGTCCGGTGATCTCCGCCATGAGGAACGCCGCCGCGCCCATAATGGGGGGCATGATCTGCCCGCCGGTGGAGGCTGCCGCCTCAACCGCTGCGGCGAACTCCGGCTTGTAGCCAATGCGTTTCATGGTGGGGATGGTGATGCTGCCGCTGCCGACGGTATTGGCAACGGAGGAGCCGGAATACATGCCCTCCAGAGCACTGGAAATGACCGCGACCTTGGCGGGGCCGCCGACACTGGCGCCCGCGATGGAGTTCGCGAGATCCACAAAGAAGGTGCCAATGCCCGTTTTCTCAAGGAAAGAGCCCAAAATGATAAACAGCACGATGAAGGACGCGCAGACGGTGATGGGGGAAGAAAAGATGCCGCAGTTGAGGTTGTAGAACAGGTTATAGATCAGGTTGCGGAGCGCTGTTCTGGGGTTGTTGTTCATAAGCCAGTAGACGGCATAGGCCGTAAAGGCGCCCGCCACCACGATAATGGGAATCCCGGTGGAGCGGCGGCAAAGCTCTACAAGGAGCAGGATGGCAATGATGCCGATCACGATTTCCTTCTTGCCGATGCGGTTCGCCATCAGGATGATGGCCTTCTGGTTCACAACATAGTAGCAGTAGATCAGGAGAGACGCCACCGCAAGGAGGATATCATACCACGGGATGTAGTTTTCCCGGAGGGCGTCCTTTTTGCAGGCGGGGAATTTGAGATAGCCGACAAAGAGCGTCATGCCGACAAAGAGCGGCAGACGGGTGAACTGCGTTGCGCCGGAAATGACCAGCGCCATCACGATGAGAACCACTGCATAGAGCACATAGATGGTGTTCATCATGGTGTTGCGCCATCCGGTCAGGACACGGCTTTTGCTGTCCCGGTCCAGCTCCTGCAGGAGCTCCTCGGTGTTGTGCGCCTCAAGCTTTTTTTTCTTAAATAACATAGTATCTCCTCAATTCTCAAATGCAAGGCAAAATTCGCAGCGGGGAAAGCCCCGCCGCGAATCGGAAGTTCCTTGTTTCTCTTGAAGAACAGCAGTCCAAGGCTATTCTTACATCACACCGACCTCGGTGTAGTACTTGGCGGCGCCGGGATGAACCGGAATATTGCCGATGGTGATGACGGCGTTCTTGACGTCCATGCTGGTGCCGACGGCATGGCCCAGAGCGATTTCATCCTTGCCCTCCCAAAGAGCCTTGGTCATGTTGTAAACAGACTCCTCGGAAAGGTCGTTGGATACGATGAAGGTCGCGGTAACACCGATGGTGGTAACAGGAGCATCCTCCGGGATAAAGGCATACTGATCGTGGGTGATGTTCATCTTGGAGAACACTTCATAGCCGCCGATCTTGTTGGCCTCGATGAAGGCGGAGGAAACATCGTCGCTGATGCTGAGCAGATAGACGTCCATCGCGGTCGCAAGCTCGGTGATCGCGGTGGTGGGAGCGCCGGAGGTGAAGAAGAAGGCGTCCAGCTTGCCGTCCTTCATCGCGTCAGCGGAGTTGCCGACGGAAAGGTTCTGCATGGTGATGTCCTTGGTGGTGTCGATGCCGTAGGCCTCCAGAATAGCGATGGAGTTTGCCTCGGTGCCGGAACCGGCATCACCGACGGAAACGCGGAGACCCTTAAGGTCCGCAATGGTCTTAACGGTATCCTTGAGGGAACCGGCTACAACGATCTGAACGACCTCGGAGTACACCTCGCCCATAACGGAGAAGGAGGTGATGGGGGTGGGGAAGTTCTTGGGGTCAAGGTTGTTATAAGCCTTGATCATGGTATCGTTCTGAACGATGGCCATGTTGTAGTCACCGTCTTCGATGCCGTTGATATTGGCAACGGAGCCGCCGGTGGAAAGAACATTAAAGGAATAACCGGTAGCGGCGTTGAGGGTGGTGCCGACCACGTTGGTGTAGGCATAATAGGTGCCGGTGGAACCGCCGGTGCCGACGTTCAGCTTGAGGTCGGTATTAGGCGCCGCGGGATCAGCGGGGTCCTTGTCGCCGCCGCAGCCGACCGCGAGCAGAACCATCATGACTGCCATAAGAATGGCTAAAAACTTTTTCATAATCTTTTCTCCTTTTTCATGTTTTATCTCTCCCACAAGTGCCTGTGAGAAGCTATACTCGTATTATAGCATTCCGTGATGGAATTGCAAGCGTTTTCTTGATAAAATTGCAGGATTCTTATAATTTAATTCATATTGCCGCTATTTTGCGCTGATTTTGTACTTATTTTCGTCAATATATGAACTTTTTTTATCTAATCCTGCATTTCGAGTGGTTCCTGCCATCTTTTTCCCCGTCCTCTCCCCGCCTCCCCGCAAGGGCCGGGAGCCTGTCCCATTGTCCGGTCTCTGACGCCTTGCTAAATGGTGCCGGCTCTGCTATCATAAAACCAGAAAAGGAGGGGCTTGCCCATATGGAAAACAGCTTTTTTGCCCTTTTAGGCCGCATGAAATACATTGACCGCTGGTGCCTCATGAGGAACACCCGGAACGAGACGCTCTCGGAGCATACCCTGGAGACTGCTTACCTCACCCATGCGCTGCTGCTGCTCCACCGGGAGGCGGGCGGAATGCTTATCCCTGAGCAGGGGGTGCTCTATGCCCTCTACCACGACTGCAGCGAAATCCTCACCGGGGATATGCCGACCCCCGTAAAATATAAGAACGAAAGCATCCGCGCCGCTTATAAGGCGGTGGAGTCGGAGGCGGAGCGGGCGCTCCTCAAGCGGCTTCCCAAGGGGATGGCGGCAAAAATCGCCCCCTGCTTTGACCCGCCCAAAGAATATAAGCCCTTTCTTAAGGCGGCGGACAAGCTTTCCGCTCTCATTAAATGTATTGAGGAGCAGAAGGCCGGCAACCATGAATTTGACCGTGCCTATGAAACCCTTCTGCAGGCGGTCCATGACCTCAAGCTCCCGGAGGCGGAAACCTTCCTGCGGGAGTTTCTGCCTGCCTATCGGCTCACTCTGGACGACCTATGAGGGGTTGCTTCCCAAGCCTGTCTATAAGAAAACAGCTCTGCCCCGCGGGACGGGGCTTTTTCTTTTGCCGGGGAAGCCACTCCCCTGCCGCATTTTTCCCATACCGCTTATAATAAAAGAAAAACCCCGCCTTCCCGGCAGGGGCTTTCTTCTTTATTTATCTTTCTCGCTGAAGCGCTCTTTCAGGCGTTCCGCAAAGGACTTTTTCTTGGCGTAGTTTTTGTCCGCGAGGGATTCCTCGAAGTCCCGGAGCTTTTCCTTCTGGTTTTTTGTAAGGCTCTTGGGGATCTCCACAATGACCCGCACATACTGGTCGCCGCGACCGCGCCCGTTGAGGGAGCCGACGCCCTTCTCCCGGAGGCGGAACACCGTCCCGGACTGGGTGCCTTCCGGCACATGATAGCTCACCTTGCCATCCACGGTGGGCACGACGATATCGTCGCCGAGCGCCGCCTGCGCGTAGGTAATGGGGATCTCGCACCAGATATCGTAGCCCTCCCGCTCAAAGATGGGGTCGGGGCGCACCGATACTGTCACATGAAGGTCGCCCGCTGGGCCGCCGTTTCTGCCGCCGTCTCCCTGCCCGCGCACCGCAAAGGTCTGGCCGTCGTCAATGCCGGCGGGAACGTTCACCAAAACGGTCTTTTTGACCCGGACCCTTCCCTTGCCGCCGCACTTCTGGCAGGGTTCTTTGATGATCTTTCCCTTACCGCCGCACTTGGGGCAGGGCTGCTGCATCTGCATCACGCCGATGGCGGTCTGACGGCGCACCGTCACATGACCGGCGCCGTGGCAGTCGGGACAGGTCTCGGCATGGGTGCCCTTCTTGGCGCCCGTACCGCCGCACTCACTGCACGCCTCCAGCCGCTGGAGGGAAATATCCCGGGTGACGCCCTTCACCGCCTCCATAAAGGAGATGGTAATGTTCACGCCGATATTCTCCCCTCGTACCGGACCGTTGGGGTCACGGACGCGGGAGGACCCGCCAAAGCCGCCGAAGCCGCCGCCGAAAATATCCCCAAAGAGGTCGCCGATGTCCCCGAAGCCGCCAAAGCCGCCGCCGAAACCGCCGCCCTGCGCGCCGAAGTTGGGATCGACGCCCGCGAAGCCGAACTGGTCATAGCGCTGGCGCTTCTCCTTATCGGAAAGCACCTCGTAGGCCTCGCCCACCTCCTTGAAGCGGGCTTCCGCCTCCTTGTCACCGGGGTTTAGGTCGGGGTGGTATTTTTTTGCAAGGCGGCGGTAGGCACGCTTGAGCTCATCGTCGCTCACGCCCTTCTGCACGCCCAGCACTTCATAATAATCTCTTTTCTCTGCCAAAATCTCTCACCCTTTTCCCGGCGGGACTCTGCCCGCCGTTTCGGTTCTTTGCAGAGAAATGCCGTTTCTCCGCTGCATAGAGACAGCGCAGGGGGGCCAAAGCCCTGCTGCGCCTCTCTCATTTTTCTTAAAACGATCAGTTATCATCAACCTCGCGATAGTCGGCGTCCACCGCGTCATCGGGACCCGCGCCGGGGTTTACGCCGCCCATATCGGGGCCGCCGGCCGCGCCGCCCATGTCGGGGCCGCCGGCCGCCTGGTACGCCTTGCCGAAGATCTCCATAGAGACCTTGGCGAGATCGTCACAAGCCGCCTTGATCATGTCGTTGTCATCCCCCTTGAGGGCTTCCTTGACCGCCGCGGTCTTCTGCTCGATGGTCGCTTTGTCCTCGGCAGAGATCTTGTCGCCGAGATCGGTTACGGTCTTTTCGGTCTGATAGACCATCTGGTCGGCGTTGTTTCTGGCGTCGATGCCGTCACGGCGCTTCTTATCCTCCTCCGCGAACTGCTCCGCCTCCTTGACGGCGCGCTCCACGTCGTCCTTGCTCATGTTGGTGGAAGAAGTGATGGTGATACCGGTCTCCTTGCCGGAAGCGAGATCCTTCGCGGAAACATGAACGATGCCGTTCGCGTCGATGTCGAAGGTGACCTCGATCTGAGGAACGCCGCGGGGAGCCGCGGGGATACCGGTCAGCTGGAAGTTGCCGAGGGTCTTATTGTCGGCAGCCATCTCACGCTCACCCTGCAGGACATGGACCTCAACAGTGGTCTGGCCGTCTGCGGGAGTGGTGAAGATCTGCTGCTTCTTGGTGGGGATGGTGGTGTTGCGCTCAATGACCTTGGTCATGACGCCGCCCAGCGTTTCCACACCGAGGGAGAGGGGGGTTACATCCAGGAGCAGGAGGCCCTTGACGTCGCCGGTGAGGACACCGCCCTGCAGTGCCGCGCCAAGCGCCACGCACTCATCGGGGTTGATGCCCTTGAAGGGATCCTTGCCCATGAAGTTCTTGACCGCTTCCTGAACGGCGGGGATACGGGTGGAGCCGCCGACGAGGAGCACCTTGCCGATGTCGGAGGGCTTGAGACCCGCGTCGGAGAGGGCGTTCTTCACGGGGATCATGGTCTTCTCCACCAGATCCGCGGTCAGCTCATTGAACTTGGCGCGGGTGATGGTCATGTCAAAGTGCTTGGGGCCGCTGGAATCCGCGGTGATGAAGGGCAGGTTCACGTTGGTGGTGGTCATGCCGGAAAGGTCGCATTTCGCCTTCTCGGCCGCCTCACGGAGACGCTGCAGTGCCATCTTATCCTTCCGCAGGTCGATCTGGTTCTGCTTCTGGAAGTCATCCGCCATATAGTTGAGGAGCCGCTCATCGAAGTCATCGCCGCCGAGGTGGTTGTTGCCGGCGGTTGCGAGAACCTCCTGCACGCCGTCGCCCATTTCGATGACAGAGACATCGAAGGTGCCGCCGCCGAGGTCATAGACCATGATCTTCTGCTCGTTCTCTTTATCAATGCCGTAGGCAAGCGCCGCGGCAGTCGGCTCATTGATGATACGCTTTACGTCAAGGCCCGCGATGCGGCCGGCATCCTTGGTGGCCTGACGCTGGGCGTCGGTAAAGTAGGCGGGTACGGTGATGACCGCCTCAGTGACGGTCTCGCCGAGATAGGCTTCCGCATCGCTCTTGAGCTTCTGCAGAACCATAGCAGAGATCTCCTGAGGGGTATAGTTCTTGCCGTCGATGGCTACCTTATAGTCGGAGCCCATGTGACGCTTGATGGAAGCGATGGTCTTATCCGGGTTGGTGATGGCCTGACGCTTGGCGACCTGACCGACCAGACGCTCGTTATCCTTGAATGCAACAACGGAAGGGGTGGTACGCGCACCTTCCGGATTGGGGATGACAACAGCCTCGCCGCCTTCCATAACAGCGACGCAGGAATTGGTGGTGCCGAGGTCGATACCGATAATCTTACTCATGATCTATTTCCTCCTAATATATTTCATATGGATGTTTTGGTGTGCATTTATGGGAATCTGAGAGGCAGGGCCGCTCAGTTTGCCTGCTGAACCATGGCGTGCCGCAGGATGCGGTCGCCCATGCGGTAGCCGCTCTGGAATACCGCGGCGATCACGTTCTTTCCGAGGGTTTCGTCCTCCAGATGCATGACCGCGTTGTGAAGATTGGGGTCAAAGGGCTCTCCCGCCTTGCCGAAGGCTTCGACTCCCATCTTGCTGAGGAAGTCCTCCAGGCTCTTTTCGATCATCTCGATGCCCTTGGCGTAGTTTTCATCGGCGCAGGGAGTTTCCATAGCCCGCTGAAAGTTATCAAAGAGCGGAAGCAGTTCTTTAAGGGTGTTGGCCACCGCATCAGGATAGATGCTTTCCCGCTCCTTCTGGGTGCGCTTGCGGTAGTTGTCGTATTCCGCCATCAGGCGAAGATACCGTTCCTGCTGTTCGCCCGCCTCCTGCCGGAGCTTTTCCAGCTCCTCGGCCTCGCGGGATTTTTTCTTTTTCTGCTTTTTTTCGGAGGCCGGGGCTTCGGTTTCGGGCTGAGGCTCCGCTTCAGCCACCGTGTCCTCCTTGACCTCCTCCTCGGGGGCGTTTACTTTATTTTCGTCCAACGGGGGTTCCTCCTTTTTGGCTTATAGTCCGTGGTCCAGGGTTTCACTCAGCATCTTGCTGAGCATCCCGGAGAAATATTCCAGATGCGGGATGAGCCGCGCGTAATCCATGCGAAGGGGCCCAAAGAGTCCCAAGGCGCCGATGGAGTCCTCCCCGATGCGGTATTTGGCAACAATGAGAGAGGAGTTTTCCATCTCGATCAGGCTGTTTTCCCGGCCGACGCTGACGAAAAGCCCCTGCGTGCTCTCCCCCAGCATCCGGTTCATCTCCTCGCGGGAGCCGAGAAGCCGGAACAGCTGATTGGCTGTGGCGAGCATCTCGTCATGCGCTAAAAGATTGCTGGTGCCGCTGTGATAGATCTGTCCGTCGTTTGCCTCCCGGCAAAGCTCATAGATAGCGGCGAGAAGCGGTGCAAAGATGTCCGTGTGCTCTCCCAGACTGAACGCCAT
This sequence comes from Angelakisella sp., assembly GCA_020025195.1. Classification (GTDB taxonomy): domain Bacteria; phylum Bacillota; class Clostridia; order Oscillospirales; family Ruminococcaceae; genus Angelakisella. The sequence goes on along the minus strand of JAHHSN010000011.1, from coordinate 17,358 downwards.
GGAATTGATATACCGGCGGGTGATCTCGTTGAGGCTCCGTCCGGCAAGGCTTCCGTTCGCGAAGTTCTGAAAGAATTCCACCACGTTGGGGGTGAGGTCAAAATTCACCCGGCAGACCTTGTTCTTCACCATGCCGTTGGAGGCCAGAAGAAGAATGACGACGGTGTGCGCCGTGGCGGGGATGATCTCGATTTTCCGGACATAGAGGCTCTGGCGGGAAAGGGTGGTGGAAACCACAAAGCAGTCGGTGGTCCGGGCCAGCAGCTCCGCGGCGCCCTCCAGCACCCGGTCAGGGTCTGGGTCGCAGTAATTAAAGAGTGCGTCGATCTCACTCTGCTCCTCGCTGTCCAGCGCTCTCCTCGGCATCAGACGGTCGATATAATATCGGATGCCAAGATAGGAGGGGATGCGTCCGGCGGAGGTGTGCGGCTGTTCCAGAAGCTGGAGCTCCGAAAGCGCCGCCATATCATTTCGCACCGTGGCGGAGGAAACGGTACCGCCCAGCTTGGCGGCAATCGCCTTGGACCCGACCGGCTCACCCGTTTCGATATAGCTCTCCACGATGAGCGCGAGAATCCTCGCCTTTCGCTGATCCAGTTCCATTCGGTTCCCTCCCTTCGGATTTAGCACTCTTGTTATATGAGTGCCAACGATTATTATTGTACTCTTATTTTACCCGATGTCAAGGGACTTCACAAACAATTTACAAATATTTTTGCAGTCAGCCGCCCGGAGTGCCAATTCCCTCAGTTGAATCCCACCGGACGTTATGTTAGAATAGGGGCGTTATCTTATTTTGCACCGAGAGGAGGAGATTTTTTGTTCCGGAACCCGTACTTTTATCTCTTTTGCATCTCCATGCTTCCGGTGGTGGAGCTTCGGGGCGCCGTTCCGGCGGGCGCCGCGATGGAGCTGCCCTTCTGGCCCGTTTATCTCGTCTCGGTGCTGGGGAATCTCCTGCCCGTGCCGTTTCTCGTCCTATTTGCGAAAACGGTTCTGCAGAAGCTCGCGACCCTCCCCAAGGTGGGCGGCTTCTTCTCCGGGATCATAAAGAAAGCCGACCAGAAAGCAGCCGAGATCGGTTCCTATGAAAAGTGGGGGCTTTTCGTCCTTGTCGCCATTCCCCTGCCCGGCACCGGCGCGTGGACGGGGTCGCTGGTCGCCGCGCTGCTCCGCATGCGGCTCGGTTCAGCCTTTTTGGTGATCGCCGCCGGCGTACTGGCAAGCGGGCTCATCATGGGCGGCGTCTCCTACGGGCTGTTTGCCGCGCTCTTTTCCCTCTGAATGCAGTTTTGACCCCGAATATGAGCGGAACCCGCAAAGGATTCCGCTCTTTTCTTTTTGCTGCTTTAGCGCACAGTCCCCCGTTCTGCCGCAGGAATAGCGGCTTTCGCTCTAGACATACCAAAACAGCCCCCGCCGGAGGGACGATAAGCCCCAAAAGAAGCTGCCGATCCGTTTGCGGATTGCAAAGCCGATGATACAGGCGATGCTTTTTACGCCCTTAGGGCTTGCGTCAGCCTCCGGTTTCACCCATGGTTCTTTTTCGCCAGGACGGGAAAAGCCCCGACCGAGCGGTCGGGGCTTTCCTTGGGATCAGTATCTATTCAAATTGGGTGAATCAGGCATTCATTGCCGCGCGGATCATGGCTTCGGCTTCCTTCGCCTCCGCCTTGGTCAGCTGCGGGGTGTCCTTAAGGACATACTCCATGCCGAGGGAGTCATACTTCACCTTTCCCATCGAATGATAGGGCAGGACCTCCAGCTTTTCAAGGTTGGGGAAGCCCTTCAGGTAGCTGCCGAGAGCGGTCAGTTCTTCCTTATTAAAGGTGATGCCGGGGACGACAACGTGCCGTACCCACATCGGTTTCCCAATCTCACGGAGATACTCGGCAAAGGCGAGGACGGCCCGGTTGGAGTGACCGGTCAGCTTTTTGTGCTCCTCGTCAAAGATATGCTTAATGTCCAGCATCACAAGGTCGGTCACCTGCATCAGCTCGTCGATCTTCTCATGGTGGAGGGGATCGAAGATGATTCCGGAGGTGTCAACGGTGGTGTGGATCCCATGGGCTTTGGCTTTCTTAAAAAGCTCTGTCAGGAACTCCAGCTGCAGGAGCGGCTCGCCGCCGGTCGCCGTAATACCGCCGGTAGTATAGAAGGAGATGTTGCGAAGCATCTTCTCCAGCACCTCGTCGGGTTCCATCTGCATGCCTTTGCCCGCCTCCCAGGTATCGGGATTGTGGCAGTAAAGGCAGCGCATGGGGCAGCCCTGGAAAAAGACGACATATCTGATTCCGGGGCCGTCCACGGTGCCAAAGCTTTCAAGGGAGTGAATGTAACCTTTCATCACATTCTCTCGTGGAAGGTACGGGCGATGACTTCGTCCTGCTGAGCCTTGGTCAGCTTGATGAAGTTTACGGCGTAACCGGATACGCGGATGGTGAGCTGAGGATAGTTCTCGGGATGCTTCTGCGCGTCAAGCAGGGTCTCGCGGTTGAGAACGTTGACGTTGAGGTGATGAGCACCCTTCCCGAAGTAACCGTCCATCATGCCATAGAGGTTCTTTACGCTCTCCTCCTCGGTCTTGCCGAGCGCGTCGGGAACGATGGAGAAGGTGTTGGAGATACCATCCTGAGAATCCATGAAGGGGATCTTGGCAACAGAAGCCAGAGAGGCGACAGCGCCATGAGAATCACGGCCGTGCATGGGGTTCGCGCCGGGGGCGAAGGGAACGCCGGCCTTACGGCCATCGGGGGTGGAACCGGTGTTCTTACCATAGCTCACGTTGGAGGTGATGGTCAGGATGGAAGTGGTCTGGATACCGCCGCGATAGGTGGGGTTCTCACGGATGAAGGTGATGAAGCGATGGAGGATGTCCTTCGCGAGCTCATCAACGCGGTCATCATCGTTGCCGTATTTGGGGAAGTCGCCCTCTACCTCGAAGTCAGTCGCGAGACCATCCTCGTTGCGGATCACCTTGACCTTGGCATACTTGATGGCGGACAGAGAGTCGGCAACAACGGAGAAGCCGGCGATACCGGTGGCGAACCAGCGGGTCACGTTCTTGTCATGCAGAGCCATCTCAAGGGACTCGTAGCTGTACTTGTCATGCATATAGTGGATGATGTTAAGGGCATTGACATAGACCTTGCAGAGCCACTTCATCATATCCATATATTTCTCCATGACCTCGTCATAGTCGAGGTACTCGGAGGTGATGGGCTGATACTTGGGGCCGACCTGCTTGCCGGTGATTTCATCACGGCCGCCGTTGATAGCGTAGAGCAGGCACTTGGCGAGGTTGGCGCGGGCGCCGAAGAACTGCATTTCCTTACCGATTCTCATGGAGGAGACGCAGCAGGCGATGCCGTAGTCGTCACCGTGAACAGGGCGCATCACATCATCGTTCTCATACTGGATGGCGGAGTGCTTGATGGAGATTCTGGAGCAGTAGGACTTCCAGGTCTCGGGCAGGCGGGTGCTCCACAGAACGGTGAGGTTGGGCTCGGGGGAAGCGCCGAGGTTGTCGAGGGTGTGCAGATAACGGTAGGACATCTTGGTGACCATGTGACGGCCGTCAACGCCCATGCCGCCCAGCACTTCGGTAACCCAGGTGGGGTCGCCGGCGAAGAGGCTGTTGTACTCGGGAGTACGGGCGAATTTGACGAGACGCAGCTTCATGACGAAGTGGTCAACAAACTCCTGGATCTCCTTCTCGGTGAAGGTGCCGGCAGCGAGGTCACGCTCCGCATAAATATCGAGGAAGGTGGAGGTGCGGCCGAGGCTCATCGCGGCGCCGTTCTGCTGCTTAACAGAAGCGAGGTAGCCGAAATAGACAGCCTGAATAGCTTCTTTTACGTTCTTAGCGGGCTTGCTGATATCACAGCCGTAGATGTGAGCGAGCTCATTGAGCTGCTTGAGGGCACGGATCTGCTCGGAAAGCTCCTCGCGGTCACGGATCACGTCAGCGGTCATCACGTCGGGAGTGGTAGCCTTCTGGAACTCCTTGTCCTCGATAAGACGGTCAACACCGTAAAGAGCAACGCGGCGATAGTCGCCGATGATGCGGCCGCGGCCATAAGCATCGGGAAGGCCGGTGATGATGTGGCTGGAACGGCAGGCGCGAATCTCGGGAGTGTAAACATCGAACACACCGGCATTATGGGTCTTGCGGTGGGTGGTGAAGAACTCCTCGATCTCAGGATCAATATGATAGCCGTTGTCCTCGCAGGCCTGCTTCGCCATACGGATACCGCCGTAGGGCATCATAGAGCGCTTAAAGGGAGCATCGGTCTGGAAGCCGACGATCTTCTCCTTGGACTTGTCGAGGTAGCCGGGGCCATGGGAAAGGATGGTAGAGATAACCTTGGTGTCCATATCCAGAACGCCGCCGTTCTCTCTTTCCTTCTTGGAAAGCTCCAGGACCTGAGCCCAGAGAGCCTTGGTATCCTCGGTGGGACCCTCAAGGAAAGACTCGTCGCCGTCATAGGGCTTATAGTTTCTCTGAATAAAATCTCTGACGTTGACTTCTTCTTCCCAACGTCCGCCTACAAAATTGTTCCATTCGCTACGCATAGTGTGATACCTCCCAAATTTAGTTTCTACAATGTTGTCTATGGTGAATGTGATAAAAAAGCGCAAGGTTGATAATAATTTCTCAAATGCTTGTGGACTCTCACCATCCAAAGCTCTTTTGCAACTCCTATTGTAATATAGGAAACACAATTTGTCAACACTTTAACGATACTTTCGTTAATTAGTTACAGTTATTATTTTCATTTATAGTATAAACAATCCCCTTTGGTTTTGCAATCGGCAAATCACACAGAGAACAAAAAAAGCGATATGCCATTTTGGACATATCGCTTTATTTTTATCATTTCGCTTCTTGGATTCCTGGATTTTCCGGTCAGAAGCTGGGAAAGGAAGGCCGTAAAATGCAGACATTTTTTCCAAAATCCGGAACATTTTGCGCTTTTTTCGACCCTAAATTAAACTTATCAGTAAGTTAAATAGAATCGTTCAAAAAATTTCATCTATTTCGGAGGCATAAGCGGCTCACAGCTTGCAGTATTCCACCGCGATGCGGGAAGCGACGCGGGCGTTATTGTAGGCCAGCTCCAGATTGGCCGCGAAGGATTCCCCTCCGGTCTTATCCTTGATGCGGGCAAGGAGGTAGGGGGTAATGTTTTTGCCCCGGATGCCCTCGCGCTCCGCGGAGGCCACTGCTTCCGCGATGACCTTCTCCATCTCGTCAAAATCCATCTCATACTCCTCGGGGATGGGGTTCGCGATGACGGCGCCGCCGGAAAGGCCCACGTCCCACTTGGCTTTGAGGATGCGGGCGGCCTCCTCGGGGCTCTTAAGGTTATAATCCACGCCGAAGCCGCTTCTGCGGCAGAAGAAGGCCGGGAAATCATCGGTATTCATGCCAAGGACCGGCACGCCCATCGTCTCAAGGTATTCCAGCGTTCTGCCGATATCGAGAATGGACTTGGCACCCGCACAGACCACCCCGACGGGGGTCTTGGCAAGCTCCTGCAGGTCGGCGGAAATGTCCATGGTGTCCTGTCCGCCGCGATGCACCCCGCCGATGCCTCCGGTGGCAAAGACACGAATTCCGGCGAGGGACGCGATGATCATAGTGGTGGCGACGGTGGTCGCGCCCCGCTTGCCGGTGGCAAGATAGGTGGCGAGGTCCCGGCGGCTCACCTTGCCCACGCCCTCGGCGCGGCACATGATCTCCAGCTCCTCCACGCTGAGGCCGACCTTGAGCTTGCCGTCCAGCACGGCGCAGGTGGCGGGCACCGCGCCCTCCTCCCGGACGATCTTCTCCACCTTGGCGGCAAAGTCCAGATTTTCGGGATAGGGCATCCCATGGGACAGGATGGTGGATTCCAGCGCCACGACAGGTTTATTTTCCGCCACGGCGGTCTTTATTTCTTCGGTAACGGATAAATAGTTTTCTCTCATGACTGATACTCCTTCATTACACGCCGAACCATATCGGCGCTCAGTTTTGAATTGATGGCGCCCGGCGCCTGCAGAGCGGCCAGTGCCGCCCCCATGGAAAAATCCAAAGTCTCCGGCAGGCAAAGCCCATGATAGAAGCTGTAAATAAGCCCCGCCATGAAGCTGTCTCCCGCACCGGTGGCACTGCGGATGTGCCGTGCGGGACGGGTTCTGGCCCAGCACGCCTGCCCCAGACAGTCGGTATAGAAGCAGCCGCGCGCGCCCGCGCTGATGACGACCCGTTCCACTCCCTTGCGGACGATGGCGTCGCCTGCCCGGAAGTAATCCGCCTCCGAGCGGATGGATATCCCCGAAAGCACCTCCGCCTCCAGACGGTTGGGTTTGAGGGTGTGGATGCCCTTAAGGCACCCCAAAAAGCGGCGGGCATAGGCAGTGGAAACGGTATCTGCAAAGATGGGGGTCTCCCCGCCATAGGTCTCTATGATATGTGCGAGCGTTTCCTCCGGCAGGCAGCCGTCCACCACGACGGCGGCCGCTTTCCTCAGATAATCTCCCTGCTTGTCCACCATCTCCGGGGTGAGCTTCTGCAGAATGTGCATATCGCTCACCGCGACGGACATCTCTCCGTTCGGACGATGGATAGAAAGATAGCTGGAGCTTGTCTCCTGCGGCAGGACAAAGACGCTGTCCGTCCTAATCCCGCTTTCCCGGCAGCGGCGGAGGATCCTTCTGCCGTAGTCATCGCCGCCCACCATGGCGATCATACGGGCGGGCAGTCCCAGCCGCGCGGCATTTTCACAGATGTTCCGCGCGACCCCGCCGACCGAAACGCTGATCCGGCCGGGGTTGCTGTCCTCCGGGACGAGCGGATTGCGGCTGCGTCCCATGACGTCCACATTGGCGGCGCCGATCGCAACGATTTCTCCCTGCAAAGGGCTTCCCTCCTTATTGGTTGATACCCTGTTATTATACACCAATGCGGGCGGGTTTCAACCCATCATTTCTCACGGAGGGCCAAAGACCTCCTCCAAAATCTTCCTTGCCGAGGTGGACATGGAGCGATTATACCGCGGGATGCGCACCAGCGTCTCCGGGGTCTGCCCCACCCGGAAAACCCTTCCCTCCGAGCCGAGGGTTGCCTCAAAGCCAAGGGACGCCATCAGCTCCTCGGAATCCTCGCTGTAAGAACCGAAGGGATAGGCAAAGACGGTGGGACGGACGCCGGTCATTTCCTCGATGCGGTCCTGCGCCTTTTTGATGTCGCCGCCGACCGCCTCAAAATACGCTTCCTTGGATTCGCCCTCCTGCCGCGTGACGCCCCGCCGCCCCTTAATGTGGTGGAGGTCATAGGTGTGGTTGCCGATTTCCACCAGTCCGCTCTCCTGCATCTCCCGGATCATCTCCCAGGTGAGGTGACTGTAATTTTCCCGGTTTTCATTCAGCTCGCTGTATTTGTCGGTCTCCGACGTGATGATGCTGATGAGCGCCTTGCAGTTGTATTTTTTGAGGAGGGGGAAGGCGTGCAGATAGTTGTTGTAATAGCCGTCATCAAAGGTGATGAGCACCGGACGTCGGGGAAGCGGCGCGCCCTCTCTTACATGGGCGACGATCTCCCCGGCCGTGACGGTCTCACAGCCCCATTCTTTGATGGCCTTGAGATCCGCCTCCAGCTCCCACGGCGGAATGACATAGTCCCCCGCCTTGCCCTCGTTCTGATTGATGGCGTGATACATGAGCACCACCATTTCGGGCGGGTCGGCCGACGCCGCGGCAAAAAGAGCGGCCGGTGCCCGGTCTGCCCAATAGGAAGCACCAAAGACCGCCCCCACCGCCAGAAGGAGCGCCGCAGCCGCGTGTTTCAGTTTCATCCGTTCCCTTCCTCTCCCGCTTTCGTTAAGGTCTCGCCTCTCCCACTATATGCGTCGGGGCTTGACGATATCCCCCGTCCTCCCTTATACTGGGGAAAAATCAATTTTAGGAAAAGGAGGATCGCCATGATCCGTCATATCGTGCTCTACCGTCTGAAAGAAACCACGGGTGGCCGCTCCAAGGCCGAAAACATCGCCGCCATGAAAGAAAAGCTGGAGGCCCTCGTCGGCGTGGTGCCGGGGCTTATCTCCCTCACCCTTTCCCCCGACTGCAACAAAAAAGACTATGACGTCTGCCTTGATTCGGTCTTTCCCTCTCTGGAGGCGCTTGCCGCCTACCGCGTCCACCCCGCCCATGTCGCCGCCTCCGACTTTGTCCATTCCGTCATCAGCTCCCGCGCGGCGGTGGACTATGAATTTTAAGGCTCTTTTCCATAAACACAAAAAGCGGCTCCCCGCCTTGGGGAACCGCTTCTTTTTATCTTAACTTTGTTTCTTACCGGCTCGAATAATTGGTGTAGCTGACAAACCCGTCATAGAGCTTTCCAAGGTAATCGAAGGACTTACCCGTACCGATGGCGACCGCCTCTACGGGGTTTTCCGCCATATGCGCTTTCAGACGGACGCGGCTGGAAATAAGCTTGTCCAGACCATTGAGCATCGCGCCGCCGCCGGTCATCAGAAGGCCGGTCTTTTCGATGTCCGCCACCAGCTCGGGAGGGGTCCGCTCCATGACCGACTGCAGGGCCAGGATGAGACGCTCCACCTCGATGCGAAGCGGCATCTCCAGCTCAAAGTTGGAGACGGTGATCTGCTGGGGAAGTCCGGTCACGAGGTTGCGGCCGCGGACCTCCATGGTCTTTTCCTCCTGATCCTCGGTCCAGACGGTGCCGATCTCCCGCTTGACCAGATCCGCGGTGGAATCACCGATCAGCACGTTGTAGGTGCTGCGGATATAGCGGATGATGGCGTCGTTCATCTTGCTGCCGGCCAGCTTCACCGAAGTCTTGCAGACGATGCCGTTGAGCGAAAGGATGGCAATGTCACTGGTGCCGCCGCCGATATCCAGCACCGCGATGCCGCCGGGTTTGGTAATGTCCATCCCGGCGCCGATCGCCGCGGCGACAGGCTCCTCAATGAGGAAAACATTCCGCGCGCCGGAGGACATGACGGTATCGATGACGGCGCGGGACTCCACCTCGGTGATGGAGCTGGGAACGCAAACACAGACACGGGGCTTGAAGATCCGGCTGGAATTGACTTTATTAAAGAAATGCTTGAGCATTTTCTCGGTGACCTCATAGTCGGAAATAACGCCGTCCTCCAGGGGGCGCACCACCCGGATATCCGCACCGGTCTTACCGAGCATGGTATAGGCTTCATCGCCCACCGCCAGTACCTCCCCGGTGCGGGCGTCGAGCGTTACGATGGACGGTTCACGAAGAACGATTCCTTTATCACTGGCATAGATCAGCGTGGTCGCGGTGCCGAGGTCAATGCCGATATCGTTAGCAAACATTTTGAATCCCTCATTTCCCTACTTCATTACCTGCTTATTGTATCATCTGGCGGCTTCAATGTCAAAGCGGCAGCGCGTGATTTCAGAAACCGTTAACAAATAGAAATCCGCCGGATTTTTCTCTCATTCTGCCGCAAAAAAAGCTCTTATTTTTCTTTCGGCGCAGGTGTTCTTAAGGGCGCCGCCCCATAGACCTTTGCCGCTCCCTTTTCTCTTAAAAGCCGGGCGCACGCCGTAAGGGTCGCGCCGGTCGTCACGATGTCATCCACCAGAAGAACGGCGGCATCCCGGGGCAGCAGTGCCTTGCCCGCATGGTAGCTTTTCTCGGTGAGGAGCCGCCGCTTTTCGGGGTTCTTCACCTCGTGCGTGGCGGCCCGTCCCTCTCTCGTTAAAAGCTCCCGGAAAAGTGGGATTCCCGTCTCCTGTGAGAGATATTCTGCCAAAAGCTCCGCCTGATTATACCCACGCGCCCGTTTTCTGGCGGGTGGCATGGGCACAAAGGTGATGCCGGTCACCTCCTGCGCAAGGCCGCTTTCCCGCAGGACGCGGCAAAGCATCTCCCCAAAGAAGGCCCGTCCCGCCATTTCTCCGGAAAACTTGAAGCGTTCCATGGCCAGACGGAAATCGCCGGCATAGTCCTCCGCCCAGAGGACACGGTCACAGCCAAACACCGTCTCCTCCCGGCGGAGCGTGCCCTTCCCCATCCGCTTCCGGCAGGCGGGGCAGAGCGTCTCACCCCACGGGGTCAGCTTCCCGCAGAGGAGACAGCGGGGCGGAAAGAACAGGTTCTTTAAGACCGCCCCCGGTGAGAAGCGCTTTTCCTCACTCATAGAAGCCCTCCGAAACCTCCCGCAGCATCTCCGCGAGGTTGGTATAGCGGAGCGTCTGGCGGTTATTCTGCACCATCGTCTCCACCGTCTCCCGTACGCCCGTCATAACAAGCAGACGCCGCGCGCGGGTGACGGCGGTATAGAGGAGATTGCGGTAATGGAGCCGGGAACGGTGCGCCGCCAGCGGCATCACCACCGCCTCGAACTCCGAGCCTTGGCTTTTATGCACCGTGATGGCATAGGCGTGCTCCAGCTGGTCGCAGTTCTGAAACGGGTAGCTTACCAGCTTATCCTCAAAGAGAATCTTCATCCGGCGGTTTTCCCGGTCGATGGTCTCCAGGACGCCCATGTCTCCATTGAAGATGCCGGAGCCGTCGGTACCGTCCTCGGTAATCCACTCGAGGTCATAATTGTTGCGGATCTGCATCACCTTGTCCCCCTCGCGGAAGACACGCTCGCCGTCCTTGTGCTCCCTTTTCCCCGGGGAAGGGGGATTGAGCGCCGCCTGAAGCCGGCGGTTCAGCTCCCTCGTTCCCACCGCGCCCTGCCGGCTGGGGGTGATGACCTGAATATCCAGAAGCGGATCGTAGCCATAGCTGGCGGGGAGTCTTCTGGAAACCAGCTCCGTCACCAGACGAAGTTCCGCCTCCGGCTCGGTCCGGGTGAGGAAAAAGAGGTCGCCGTCCTTTCTCGAAAGCTCCGGCATTTTCCCCTCCACAATGGCGTGCGCTCCGGTGACGATAAGACTTTGCGCCGCCTGCCGGAACACCTTTTCCAGATGAACCGAGGGGAGGACGCCGCTTTTGAGGAGGTCGCCGAGGACGTTGCCCGCTCCCACCGAGGGGAGCTGATCGCTGTCCCCCACCATGATGAGACGGGTCTGCATGCTGACGCCGCGGAGCAGATTTTCCATGAGGAGAGTGTCCACCATCGAAAACTCATCCACGATGACCGCCGCCGCTTCGACGGGGTTTTTTTCATTGGCGCGAAAGACCGCTTCCCCGCCCTCGCCCGTCACCTTGAGGAGACGGTGGAGGGTCTTGGCCTCCTGCCCCGTGACCTCCTCCATGCGCTTGGCGGCACGTCCGGTCGGCGCGGCGAGCACCACCTTTTCCCCGCGGTTCCTGAGAAGCGCCAGAATACCGCAGAGGGTGGTGGTCTTTCCGGTGCCGGGACCGCCCGTTAAGATGAACATATTGCTCTGCACCGCCTCGGCCATGGCGCGGCGCTGCTCCGGGTCATAGGTGATGCCCTGCTCCTCCTCCACAAGGTCGATCTCCGCGGTGAGGGGAAGAAAGCTCTCGGGGACAAGCTCCCGCGCCAGCGCCACCCGGGAGGCAATGGTCGCCTCCGCGTGATAAAACGGAGCCAGATAAAGAAAGCTCCTGCCGCCGCCCTGATAGCGGAGGAGCCGTTCGTCGGTGATCTCCCGCTCCAGGGTTTCCAGAAGCGGGGCCTCCTCCACCTGCAGAAATTCCTTCGCGAGGGAGAGGAGCTTTTCCTCCGGGAGGCAGGTGTGCCCCTCCCCGGCGTTATGCCGCAGGATATATGCCATGCCCGCCGCGAGGCGGTGCGGGTCCTCGGCGGAAATCTCGAAATCATCCGCCATCTCATCTGCCCGGGGGAAGGGCAGCCCGATGAGCGGACTGCAAAGAAGGTAGGGGTTGTCCCGGATGAGGTCGGGTGCTAAATCCCCCATCAGCTTGTAGGCTTTAAGCGCCATGGCGGAGGAAATGCGGTAGCCCTCCAGAAACGCCATGACCCGCCGAAGGCCGAACTGCCGCGCGCTCTGCTCCCCGATTTCCCTCGCCTTACGCTCGGAAATGCCGGGGATCTCCGAAAGGCGCTCCGGGGTCTTTTCGATGACGGTGAGGGAATCCCGGCCGAAGCGGGAGACGATGCGCCCCGCAAGAACCGGTCCAATGCCCTTGATGCTCCCTTTGGAAAGGTAGCGGAGGATGGAGCCGGCGGTGGAAGGCAGGGTATGCTCGATCCATTCCGCCTTAAATTGCAGTCCGTAGCTGGGGTGCTCCCGAAAGCGCCCCGACGCGGTGATGGCTTCCCCCGCCGCAATCTCGCTCACCTCACCGACGATCTCGGTAAGCTCCCCCTCCACGTCCACCTCCAGGACGGCAAAGCCGCTTTCCTCATTGTGAAAAACGACCTCCTCCACCGTGCCGGTGAGCTTTGTGAGTTCGGCTTCCATGTCTTTTCCTCCTTTCCCGCATTCTTTTTTTCCTCTATTATAATACTTTCCCGACGCCGGAGCAATCAACCACTTTGATACCATGCGCCCGGCAGAACTTCCGACAGATCTCCGCCGCTTCCTCATTTTGGGGAAGGATGGTGGCAAAGCCTCCGGGGAGGCCCTCATCTTCCTCTTTTTTTCGGCAATAATAGGAGAGAGTGCCCTCGGTCAGCTCCGGGTCCTCCGGCAGCGCAAGATAGAGCCTGCCGCGGGGCGGCTCCGGCTTTCGGAACGCTCGGACAAGGAGAAGCGCCACCTGAAGAAAACCGATCGCCGCGAAATATCCGACTATAATGAGAAAAAAGAATTCTTCCATCCCGCTATCACCTCCCCCCATGCTATGCAGACGGTTGATTTTTGGTGCGGCTTCCTGTATATTAGGTTCCAAAGGTTCTGTCGAATTTCCTCGCAGAATGGTTCTTTTTGGATAAGGAGTTTAATATGGAAAATAAAAACAATAAATCCCCCCGCCGTAAAAAGAGGAAAGCGCCTCTTGTCCTGCTCGTTCTTCTGGTCCTGCTCCTCGTGGGCGTCTTCTGGGTCCGCGGAGAAATAAAGGGCGGCCCCTTGGGCGAGCCGCTCACCGTTACCGTGGAAAAAGGCAGCGGCACCGCCGGAATCGCCTCCTCCCTCAAGGACGCGGGGCTCATAAAAAGCGAAGCGCTCTTCCGGCTCTATTCCCGCCTGACCAAGGCGGACGGCAGCTACCAGTACGGCGATTTTTCCATTCCGGAGGGCAGCGGCTACAAAGCCATCATTGAAGTGCTCCGCTCCACCGTTTCCTTTAAGGACACGGTAACCGTCACCTTCCCGGAGGGCTATAACGCCTTCCAGATGGCGGAGGTTCTGGAAAAGTCCGGGCTCTGCACCGCGGAGGACTTTCTTACCGCCGCCGATTCTCTGGACTATGACTATGACTTTTTGAAGGAAGTCAGCGCAGACAAGCGCAAGCTCATCACGCTGGACGGCTTCCTGTTCCCCGATACCTATTCCTTCTACCCCGACGACACCGCCGAGGAGATTGTCTCCGCCATGCTGGGGAACTTTGAAAGGAAGATCCTCACCGAGGAGTGGAAAGCGGCGCTGAAAGAGTCCCGTTTCTCTCTGGAGGAGGCCATCATCTTTGCTTCCATCATTCAGAAGGAATCCGCCAATGTGGAGGAAATGTATAACGTCTCCTCGGTCTTCCATAACCGCATGGAAAACGACTCCGAATACCCGATGCTGCAATCCTGCACCACCAACAACTACTTCTGGGACTACATTGAGCCCTACTATAATAATAAAGTACCGCAGAACATTGTGGACGCCTACGACACCTACGGTAAAAAGGGTCTGCCCGTCGGCGCCATCGCGAACCCCGGCGTGGACGCGGCAAACGCGGCACTCCACCCCAACGACACCCCCTATTATTTCTTTGTGACCGACGTGGAATACACCCACTACTACGGCAAGACCTACGCCGAGCATCAGCAGAACATCAAAAAAGCGGAGGCGGTCAACCGCCAGCACGGCATTGAAGGTCTCATCACAAAATAAAATATCCGCGAAACCGGCTCCTGCCCTTCGGGGTTGGAGCTTTTTTCTGTCCGGGATGGGCTTTTCCTCGGGCCGGCGGCGGGGTGCTTCCTCGGTAAGGTCCCGGCGAAGGGGAAAGGCACGGCCGCCGCCCGCCGAAGTCCCCCGGACTTCGGCTTAAGGCAGAGCGCCCGAAGGGCGCTCTGCCCCGGCACGCGCCAAAAGGCGCGTGCCGGCGGCGGCCTGCCCGGGGCCTCAGGAAAGCACCGGAAAGGGCGCTTCCCCGCCGCGCGCCCCTCCCTCCCTTGACAGCCGGTGGGAAACGCGGTACAATGAGCTGAATTTGAGAATCAATTTCAGTTTAGGAGGCATCCCCGATGAAAGAAGGCTATTCCACCCGGCAGGGCGCCGTCATCCTCGCCTATCTTGAGAAAAACATCGGTCCCTACACCGCCGAGGAGCTGGCGGAGGCGCTGCGCGCCCAGCGTGTCGGCAAGGCGACGGTCTACCGCCATCTGGAGCGGCTCTGCGAGGGCGGGCTGGTACGCCGTTTTTTTCCCGCGGAGGGCGCTTCGGCCTCCTATCAGTATGTGGGCGGGCACGGTGACTGCAGCCGCCACTATCATATGGTCTGCTCCCGCTGCGGGCGGCTCTTTCACCTGGACTGCCATCAACTCAGCACTCTCACCGAGCACATCGAGGAACAGCACGGCTTCCTGCTGGACACCGAGCGTACCATTCTCTACGGCGTCTGTGCCGACTGCCGCAGCAAAGACAAAAAGGAGGACAAGTCATGACACTTCTGGAATGCAAAAAACTTGCTCTCGGCTATGAGGGGCAGTCCGTCCTCCGCGACCTCGACCTCACGGTGGAGTCAGGAGACTACCTCTGCGTGGTGGGAGAAAACGGCGCCGGAAAATCCACCCTCATCAAGGGGCTTCTCCGGCTGCTCCGCCCGCAAAGCGGCGAGATCATCTTTTCGCTGAAGGCGGAGGAGATCGGCTATCTTCCCCAGCAGACCCACATTCAAAAGGATTTTCCCGCCTCGGTGATGGAGGTGGTGCTCTCCGGCTTTCTGGGGCAGAAGCGCTTTCACCCCATCTATTCCAAAAAGGAAAAGGAGATCGCCCGCGAAAAGCTGGCGCTTCTGGACGCCGAGCCCTTGGCCCGCAGCTGTTTCCGGGATCTTTCCGGGGGCCAGCAGCAGCGGGTGCTGCTGGCGCGCGCCCTCACGGCGGCGGGCAGCCTTCTGCTTCTGGACGAGCCCTTTACCGGGCTGGACCCTGCTGTTTCCGCTGAGCTTTACGATGTGATCGACCGCCTGAATCACGAGCACGGCGTCACCATCATCATGGTTTCGCACGACCTGGCCGGGGCGCTGGAGCACGCCGGCAAGATTCTCCACCTCGGCGCCGATACCTTCTTCGGTACGGTGGAGGAATACCGCAAAACGCCGCTCTGCCGGCGGCTGATGGGAGGTGCCTCGCATGCTTGAGTTTCTTTCCTCGCTCCTTTCCAAGGTCTTTATTCAGAGGGCGCTCATTGTCGGAACGCTGGTCGCTCTTTCGGCGGCGCTCCTCGGCGTGAGCCTGGTCCTCAAGCGCTACTCCATGATCGGAGACGGGCTTTCGCATGTGGGCTTCGGCGCCATGTCGGTCGCCCTCGCGCTCGGGGCCGCCCCGATGGCGGTCGCCATGCCAGTCGTGATCATCGCGGCGGTCCTGCTCCTTCGTCTCAGCCAGAACCGCCGCATGGGTGGGGATTCCGCGATCGCCCTTGTTTCCAGCTCCGCTCTTGCCATCGGCGTCATCGCCACCTCCCTCTCCTCCGGCTCCAACATCGACGTCAACAACTACCTCTTCGGCAGCATCCTCACCATGACCGAAAGCGACGTCACCCTCTCGATCCTCCTCTCCGCGGTGGTCATCCTCCTCTTTCTGCTCCTCTATCACCGCATCTTCGCCATCACCTTCGATGAGGCCTTCGCCCGTGCCACCGGCATCCGGGTGAATTTCTATAACATGGCGCTGGCCCTGCTCACCGCCGTCACTATCGTCATCGGGATGCGCCTGATGGGCGCCCTTCTCATCTCCAGTCTCATCATTTTCCCGGCGCTTTCCGCCATGCGGGTGAGCCGCAGCTTCCGGGGCGTGGTGCTGGGCGCCGCGCTCATTTCGGTCCTCTGCTTCTGGATCGGGGTGGTGGCGTCCTTCCTGCTCGCCACCCCCACCGGCGCCAGCGTGGTGGTAGCCGATCTCCTTGTCTTTCTTCTGCTCTCGCTTCTGCAGCTTCTGCGGGAGCGTGTCAAAAAGTAACCGTTATTTTCTACCTCCCGCCGGCATTTCTCCCGTCTCAACCGCCGGGTTCCATGCTATAATAGTAAAGACTTCATCTTGGGGTTTCCCCATTTTTCTGAAAGGAGGACCTTCATGCCTCAGAATCAGTATCCCTCCCGTACGCCCAAGAGCTTTGAGGAGATTTCCCGCCATATCTTTGAAAATCCTCAGGTCGCCGTCGGGCTTGCCGAACAGAGCTTTCAGGATCAGATCCGTACCATGAGCGAAGCCGCCGTGCAGAGCGGCGCGCATATCATCCTGCTGACCGGTCCCTCCTCCTCCGGCAAAACCACCACCGCGAATCTTCTGGTGGATGACCTGGCCGCCCTCGGACGGCGCGCCGTCCGTATTTCACTCGATGATTTTTACCGTAACCGCTCCGAAATGCCCCTCTGGGAGGACGGCTCCAAGAACTTTGAGGCGGTGGAGTGTCTGGATCTCGACTGCCTGCACGACTGCACCCATCAGCTCATGAAGACAGGGCATGTGGACTTCCCGGTCTTTGATTTTACCTTGGGGACCCGCTCCCCCGACCGGGTACACCCCGTGGATTATGACGAAAACACCATCATCATCTATGAGGGAATCCACAGCCTGCACCCCGAGCTTCGCCGGGGGCTTGCCGACTGTTGCTTCGGCATCTACATCCACCCCAACACCAACTATGTGGATGAAAACGGCGAGATCATTCTGGAGGCGCGCGACCTGCGTCTCACCCGGCGCATCATCCGGGATTCCATCAACCGCGGGACCCCGCCGCTCGGCACCCTGCGGATGTGGAAGGACGTCCGGCGTGGCGAGATTCTTTATATCCGTCCCAACTCCCAGTATGCCGATGTTTACATCAACACCTGCCACGACTATGAGCCCTTCCTGTACACCGCCTCCATCATCGAGATGCTGTCCGCCATCAAGGACGCGGGCGATATGCAGGAGACGGTGGATCGGCTCCTCCGGAGCTTCCGGCACTTTTTCTCCATTGACGTGGGGCTGGTGCCGAGCGACTCCCTCATTCAGGAATTTATCAGCAAAAACTAACCGGCTCCAAAAGGGCTTTATCCCGGCA
>JAHHSN010000010.1 GCA_020025195.1 Angelakisella sp. | reverse complement strand
GCTTCCCGGAGGATATGGAGAACGGCAAAAACCGCTTCATTACCGGCATCGCGGGACGGCAGAACTTCACCATTATCACCATCGCGAAAAACGGGATGTCCTCCTCGATCGGTGTGCTGGGCAAGGTCTTGGAGGTCTTTGAACAGCATAATGTAAATGTGGAGTATACCCCCTCCGGCATCGACAGCCTTTCTCTGGTGGTGAGCAGCAAGAAGGTGGCGGCCTGCCTCTATTCCATTCTGGGAGAGATCCAGAAGATGCTGCAGCCGGATAAGATCCAGCTCACCGAGAACATTTCCATTGTCGCGGCGGTCGGCCGGAAGATGGTCTGCCGCCCCGGTATTTCGGGCCGCATCTTTGCGACCCTCGGTGAAAACGGCATCAATATCCGTATGATCAGCCAGGGCCCGGAGGAGCTCAACATCATCGTCGGCGTGGAGAACAAGGACTTTGATAAGACCGTCCGCGTCCTCTATGACAGCTTTGTAAAATAAATCCGAGAAGGAGAGTTTCCCTATGAAAAAGTATAATGTGACCATTCTCGGCGCAACCGGCGCGGTCGGCCGTGAAATGCTGAAGGTGCTGGAGGAGCGGAATTTCCCCATTGAAACGCTCCGCTGCCTCGCCTCTGCCCGCAGTGTCGGCAAAAAGCTGCCCTTTGCCGGCGGGGAAGTGACCGTGGAGGAAGCGACGGACCTTGCCTTCGCGGGAAGCGATATCGTCCTCGGCGCAGCGGAAAACGCCATCGCCAAGCGCTTTGCCCCCGCCATCAAGGCGTCCGGCGCCGTCTTTATCGATAATTCCAGCGCCTTCCGCATGGATCCCGATACCCCTCTCGTTGTCCCGGAGATCAACCCCGAGGACGCAAAGGAGCACCACGGCGTCATCTCGAACCCCAACTGTTCCACCATCATTACCCTCATGGCGGTGCACGCCATCGGAAAGCTCAGCCCCATCAAGAATATGATCGCCTCGACCTATCAGGCGGTTTCCGGCGCGGGCGCGGGCGGCCCTCTGGAGCTGGCCGCCGAGACCGAAGCCATCTATAAGGGCGAGCCGGTGGAGCCCAAGGTCTTTGCCCACCAGATTGCCTATAACCTCATTCCCAAAATCGGCGGGGTCTCCGAGGAGGGCTATACCTCGGAGGAGATGAAGCTGCAGAACGAGGGCAGAAAGATTCTCCACCTGCCGGAGCTTCAGGTCACCTGCACCTGCGTGCGCGTGCCGGTCATGCGCTCCCATTCCATCTCCGTCACCCTGCGCACCGAGCGTCCTGTGACGGTTGAGGAGGCAAGAGAAGCTATTGCGGCGGCGGAGGGCTGCCGTCTGGTGGACAATGTGGCTGAGGAGATTTATCCGATGCCGCTGGATACCAGCGATCAGGATACCGTCTTTGTCGGACGCATCCGCCGGGATCTCACCGACCCCTGCGGCCTTTCGCTTTGGTGCTGCGGCGACCAGGTCCGCAAGGGCGCGGCCACCAACGCCATCCAGATCGCAGAGCTGTTCCTCGAAAAATAAAGCAGAATCCGTTCCCGCTTCCCCTTTCCCGGGGAGGCGGGATTTTTTCCGGGAGGCCGCTCCCTCCGCTCCGCGCGTGCTCGGTGTTCGGGTAGGGGAGAACCCCTCGCACGCGCTTACCTCCCGAGATTCCCGCCTTTCGCAGCTCTTTTTAGCCCCGCCCGATATACAAAAAGCCCCCAAGGACGCATTTCCTCGGAGACTTTTCTTCTTTTGGTTAACTTGGGGTGCAAAGGGAAAGCCCTCCCTCCTCGGCAAAACATTCCGGCCACCCCGCGGGCTCTTTTCCAGTCTCTGTGAAGAGCCGACGCCTCCTCGCGAGCGGTTGCTTGGGGCGAATCCCGGTGTCAAACGGTGCGAAATCGGCGAATTTGACATCTTCGATATATTTTTACAAGATAAACGCTTGACATTCTCTCCGAGTTGCGATATTCTATAAATAGATTCACGGAGCAAGGGGATGTGCGACGTGAAGTGCAGAGCTACTTCCTTCAATGTTTTGAGCAAACCGATAAGAAACGCACGATTTCGGTCGTGCGTTTTTTCCTGCCCAAAAGAGGAAAGGAGAGACGGCGCCTTTTTGACCATTTTGGCAGGTTCTCCCTTGGGGGAAAATGTGTTATACTATAATATTGTAATAAAGAAAAGACCAGTGAGCCCCAAAGGAGAACCCATTCATGCCTGAGAGAGACAATTTAACCTATCAAAAACGAAAAGCAGAGATCATCGGCAGAACGCTTGCCACCCTGAACCCCCGCCAGCGGGAGGCGGTCATGGCAGTGCGGGGAGCGGTGCTCATTCTGGCAGGCGCCGGAAGCGGCAAGACCACCGTCCTCATCCACCGCATCGCAAACCTCCTGCGTTTCGGAACGGCTCCCGCTGATTTGGACGATATGCCCGCCCTTACCGAAGCGGACTGGGCCATTCTGGAAGCGGCCGCCCGCGGGGAGGGCCGGATGGAAGAGTCAGAACGAATCCTTGCCCACGATATTCCCAATCCCTGGAACATCCTCGCCATCACCTTTACCAATAAGGCGGCGGGGGAGCTGAGAGCCCGTCTCGGTGCCCTTTTGGGGGCGAGAGGGGAGGAGGTTATGGCGGCGACCTTCCATTCCGCCTGTGCCCGCATCCTCCGCTCGGAGATCTCCCACCTGGGCTATACTTCCAGCTTTACCATTTATGATACCGATGACAGCGTGCGGGTGATGAAACAGGTCATCACCGAAGCGCGCATCAATGATAAGCAGTACCCGCCCAAGTCGCTCCTTGGCATGATTTCCCGTGCCAAGGATCAGCTCCTCTCGGCGGAGGACCTGGCCCGCACAGCGGGGGATAACTATGCCATGCAGACCGCCGCCAAGGCCTATGCCCTCTACCAGAAAAAGCTCCGGGAGGCGAACGCTCTCGACTTTGACGATATCATTTTGCTCACGGTGCGGCTCTTTCAGCAGTTCCCGGAGGTGCTCCGCAAGTACCAGAACCGCTACCGCTACATTATGGTGGATGAGTATCAGGATACCAACCACGCCCAGTACCTTCTGGTCAGCCTTTTGGCGGGAGGACACGGCAACCTCTGTGTGGTGGGTGATGACGACCAGAGCATCTATAAGTTCCGCGGCGCCACCATCGAAAATATCCTTTCCTTTGAGCAGCAGTTTAAGAACGCAAAGGTCATCCGCCTGGAACAGAACTACCGCAGCACCGGGACCATTCTGGACGCCGCCAACGCCGTCATTGCCAATAACTTCAAGCGCAAGGGCAAGACCCTCTGGACCGAGAACCCCAAGGGGGAGCCGGTGCTTTTCCACCGCGCGGCGGATGAGCAGCGGGAGGCGGCGTTTGTGGCGAACTGCATCCGAAAAAACCACGAGGCGGGGAAAAAATACGCCGACCACGCCGTTCTTTACCGTATGAACGCGCAGTCCTCCACGTTGGAGCAGCTCTTCATCCGCTACGGAATCCCTTACCGCATCATCGGTGGACTCAAGTTCTTTGACCGCAAGGAGATCAAGGACGTGCTTTCCTATCTGGCCGTCCTCAATAACGATACCGACACCCTGCGCCTCCGGCGCATCATTAATGAGCCGAAGCGGGGCATCGGGGATGCGACCCTCAAGGCAGCCATGGAAATTTCCGAGGGGCTGGGGCAGTCCCTGTTCCAGACGCTCCGCACGGCGGATCAGTACGCCGCCATCGCCGGCAAGGCGAACGCCCTCATGGGCTTTACCGGCTGGATGGATGAGATCGCGGCAGAGGTGGACAAGGTCCCCCTCATCGAAACGCTGGAGGCGGTTCTGGAAAGGAGCGGCTATGTGGCGGCTCTGGAGGGGAAACGCGACGTTGAAAGTCAGGGACGGCTGGAAAACATAAACGAGCTGAAATCCACCGTCCACAAATATACCGAGGAGACCGAGGAGCCTTCGCTTTCCGGCTTTCTTGAGGAGATCGCCCTTTATACTGAGCTGGATAACTACGACGAGGAGGAGGACGCCGTCATTATGATGACGCTCCATTCCGCCAAGGGCCTTGAATTCCCCGAGGTCTTTATGATCGGTATGGAGGAGGGAATCTTCCCCGGCATGCAGTCCATCTACAATCCCGAGGAGATTGAGGAGGAGCGCCGGCTGGCCTATGTCGGCATCACCCGTGCGCGGGAGCACCTTTCCCTCACGGCGGCCGCCGAGCGGATGCTCTTCGGGCGCACTTCCCGCAACCGTCCCTCCCGCTTTGTGGGGGAGATCCCCACCGAGCTTCTCACGGTGGAGGATACCACCGTCCGCGGAAATCTGACCGGAGCAGGCCGAAACTCCGCCCCGCAGAAGCTGGGCGCCCCGCGCCCCGTGCCGCGTCCCGCCGCCCCCGCGGAGCCCTTTAACCTAAAAAAAGGCGACCGTGTGCTGCACCGTGTCTTTGGAACGGGAACCATCCTTTCGGTGAAGCCTATGGGCGGAGATCATCTGCTGGAAATTCATTTTGATAAAGTAGGAGCCAAAAAAATCATGGCTGCGTTTGCCCGGCTGGAAAAGCTCTGAGCCGGAAGAAGGAGGAACATCATGGCAAAAGTGACACTCATCACCCACACGCCCGACCCGGAGCGCACCATCGCGGCGGCGGCCAAGCTCTGCTACAGCCCCGCCGAGATCAGCGACGTTATGGAGAAGCTGACCCCTGAAAAGACCACCGATTTTATCGAGATGCTTTCGGGTCTCGGACACCAGAGCCCCGTGGAGCACGCGGTGTTCACCTTCGGCATCGAGGGCGTTTCCCGCACCCTGCTGGCCCAGATCACCCGTCACCGCATCGCCTCTTACAGCGTGCAGAGCCAGCGTTATGTCCGGGAAAATGACTTCCAGTATGTGCTTCCGCCGCAGATCGAGGCGGACCCCGAGGCAAAGGCGGAATTTCTCGCAGCCATGGAGGAGAGCATCGAGCACTACCGCCGCATCACCGAGATCCTCAAGAAAAAGCGCACCGAGGAGTTCATGGCGGAGGGAATGGAGCCGAAGGCGGCCGCCCGCAAGGCGGAAAAGATCGCCATTGAGGACGCACGCTTTGTGCTGCCCAATGCCTGCGATACCAAGATGATCGTGACCATGAACGCGAGGAGTCTCATGAATTTCTTCCGCCTGCGCTGCTGCAACCGCGCCCAGTGGGAGATCCGCGACGTGGCGGACCAGATGCTGGCGCTCTGCCTTTCGGTCGCGCCCACGCTCTTTGGCAAGAGCGGCCCTCCCTGCGTAGCGGGCGTCTGCCCCGAGGGCAAGATGACCTGCGGCCTTATGACGGAAGTGCGGGAAAAGTACCGAAGAATGAAGGAGGAGAGCCATGAATAAAAAAGCGGCTCTCATCGTCCTCTGCCTGGTTTCTCTTGTGCTGGTCATCCTCTCGTTTTTAACGCTTTGGGCGTCCTCCCCGGAGAACGGCGGGGAAATCGTGATTTTTACCAGCGGCAACCCCATCGGGCTTTATATTCTGACGGCGCTGTTCCTCTTGGCGTCCACCGTCTGGTATCTCATCTACCGCACCCAAAACCGCCGCTGACGGTTTGGCGGATTACTTAAAAAAGGAGCAGTGACCGATGAAAGGCAGACTGATCGTAATAGAGGGTCTGGACGGCAGCGGCAAGGCGACCCAGACCGGGATGCTCGCAGAGTATCTGGAACAAAAAGGGGAATCCTATCGTCATATCTCGTTCCCCGACTATGAGGACCCCTCCTCCACCCTTGTCAAAATGTATCTCGGGGGGGAGCTGGGGACGCTTAACGAGGTGAACCCCTACGGCGCGTCCCTTTTCTATTCGGTGGACCGCTATGCCAGCTTCTGCCGCCACTGGAAAAAGGACTATGAGGCGGGGGTCACCATTCTGGCGGACCGCTACACCACCTCCAATGTGGGGCATCAGATGTCCCGGCTTCCCCGGGAGGAATGGGATAACTACCTTGCGTGGCTTTCCGACGTGGAATATGCCCGCGTGGGGCTTCCCGCGCCCGACCGGGTGATCTATCTGGACGTTGAGCCGGAGGTTTCCCGCCGCCTTTTGAGCGAGCGCTACGGCGGGGACGAATCCAAAAGGGATCTCCATGAGGCAAACTTTAATTACCTTCTCCACTGCCGGGACGCTGCTCTCTATGGCGCCGGGCGGCAGGGCTGGAGCGTCATCTCCTGCACAAAGGACGGCGAGATGCGCCCCAAGGAGGAAATTGCCGACGAGATCCGCCGGACCCTTTCACTATAATTTTTTCAGTTAGGAGCTTTATGATTACATTTCGCAAAATCGAATTATCCGACTGGGAGCGCTTTGCTCCCTATCTCATGAAAGACGGGATGCGTTCCTGCACCCAGAGCTTTCAGACCATCTATCTCTGGAGCAATGTCTACCAAAACACCTTTGCCATCGAGGGCGGCTGGCTTCTCATCAAGAGCGGCAGCTCCCGGAGCTACGCCTTCCCCTTCGGCGAGGGCGACCTCAGAGAAGCCGTTGACCTCCTGCTGGAGGACGCCCATCAGGAGGGGAGAAAGCTCCGCTTTTTTGGGCTTACCGCGGAGCAGAAGGAAAAGCTGGAAGCCCTCTATCCCGGCAAATTCCGCTACACCCCCGACCGGGACAACGCCGAGTATCTCTATGATGCCGAGCGCATGACCACCTACGCGGGGAAAAAGCTCCACGCGAAGCGGAACTTTGTGAACCGCTTCCTCGAAAATCACCCCGACTGGGAGTTCCTCCCCTTCACGGAGGAAAATATTCCGGCGGTGCGGGCCATGCACCGGGAGTGGGCCGCCATCAACGAGGGCAGCGAGGAGGGCCTTCATCAGGAGGGCTGCGTCGTTTCCCGCTGTCTCAAGGAATATGAAGCGCTCGGGATGACGGGCGGTGTGCTCATGGCGGGCGGAAAGGTCCTCGGCTTTTCCGTCGCGAGCCTCATCAGTCCCACCGTGGCGGACATCAACATCGAAAAGGCGTTCGCGGATGAACCGGGCGCCTACCCGATGGTCTGCCGGGAGATGGCGCGGCTTCTGAAGGAGCGCTACCCCGCCCTCACCACCCTGAACCGGGAGGAGGACATGGGGGACGAAGGACTTCGCCGCTCCAAGGAATCCTACTATCCCACCGAGCTTTTGGAAAAATATATCACCGAGGAGCTTTGAACCCACGAGCCGAAAGGAGGCGCCGTCTATGGGAGAGATTCGTTTTTGTAAGCTGGAAAAGGAAGCGCTCCCGGCGGCGCTTCGGCTTTTTGAGCGTGCCTTCGGGGCGCCGGAGGAGGGAAGACTGTCCCTTGGGGACCCCCTGGCCCGGGTGCTGGGACTTTGGGAGGGGGAGACCCTTCTCTCCATGCTGACGGTGTTCCCCGCCGAGCTTAAATTAAAGGGCGGGCGGCTTCCCGCCGCCTATCTCTACGCGGTGGCGACCCGGCCGGAGCGGGAGGGAGAAGGGCTCTGCACCGAGCTTCTTGAGAGGACCCACGCCCGCCTTGCCGGGGAGGGCTGCCGCGCGGCGGTGCTCCTCCCCAGCAGCGAGAAAAACCGCCGCTTCTATGCGGGCAGGGGCTACCGCCCGCTTTCCTCCATGGCGTTCGGACGCTTCCGGGACGAGGGCGGGGAAGCTCTTCCCGCGGCCCCCTGCACGGCGGCGGAGTACCGGACGCTCCGGGAGCGGTTCCTTCCGGAGGAGTGCCTTCTCTGGGGAGAGGCGGGGCTTTCCTTCATGGGACGCTGGCTTTCCCTCTACGGGGGCGGCTTTTGGCGGCTGGGCACAAAGGAGCATCCCCTTGGGGCGGCGGCGCTTAACCGCGAGGGCGGGCTTCGTGTCCGGGAGCTGCTTCTAAAGGACCCCGCTCTGCGGGAAAAGGCCCTTTGCGGCCTGCTTCGGGCGAGCGGTGAGGAATCGTGTTCCCTCAGCCTCGGCCCCTGGCTTTTACCGGAAGAATTGCCCGTCTCGTATGCCATGTGGCTCCCTCTCGGGGAGGAACGCACGGCGGGGGAGGGCTTCTATACCAACCTACTGATGGACTGACCGAAAGGAGATTTTGCATTATGATGGCTTATGTGTTTTTGGCAGACGGCTTTGAGGAGTTGGAGGCGATCGCCCCCATCGACATCCTGCGCCGCGGCGGCGTCACGGTCAAGACCGTCGGCATCGGCGGACGGGTCATTACCGGGGCTCACGGTGTTCCTGTCACCTGCGATATTGCGGAGGAGGAAGTGAAGCCCGAGGAGATCGACATGATGATCCTTCCCGGCGGCATCCCCGGCACCCCCAATCTCTCGGCCTCCCTCACCATTCAGGAGGGTCTGGTCTATGCCATGCAGGAAAACCTCTGGATCGCCGCCATCTGCGCGGCGCCCTCGGTGCTGGGCGAAAACGGGGTGCTCCACGGGAGAAAATACACCTGCTACCCCGGCTTTGAGAAGGAGGAGTACAACGGAACCTATACCGGCGCTCCGCTGGAGCAGGACGGCAAGATCATCACCTCCTCCGGCGCGGGCAACGCCTTCCTCTTCGGGCTTTATCTTCTGGCGGCTTTTGTCGGGGAGGAAAAAGCGCTGGAGGTCGGACGCTCCATGCAGGCGAAGCTGTAAGGCGGGAGGAGCGGTCATTTGATGAATGTGCGAGACCTGGAGGTGCTGGCGCCGGCGGGGGACTGGGAACGTCTGGAGGCGGCGCTCACCTTCGGCGCGGACGCCGTCTATCTCGGCGGCGGGCTCTGCAATATGCGCGCTTCCACCAAGAGCTTTGGGCTGGAGGAGCTTGCTCGGGCGGTGAAGAAAGCCCATGCCCTCGGAAAGCGGGTCTATTTTACCTGCAATACCCTCCCCACCAATGAGGACGCCGACCTTCTGCCCACCTATCTTCCCGCGGTCGCGGAGACCGGCGTGGACGCCCTCATCCTCTCGGATATCGGGACACTGATGCTGGCGGGGCGGCTCCTGCCGGGAATGGAGCTTCACGTCTCCACGCAGGCGGGCGTTACCAACTACCTCACCGCCCGGGAGCTTTACGCCCTCGGGGCCAGAAGAGTCATTTTGGCGCGGGAGTGTTCCCTTGAGACCATCCGGGAGATCCGGGCCAAGACCCCGCCCGAGCTTGCCATCGAGTGCTTTGTCCACGGCGCCATGTGCATGTCCTTTTCGGGACGGTGCCTCCTTTCCCAGTATCTCACCGGGCGGGATGCCAACGCGGGCGCCTGCACCCAGCCCTGCCGCTGGAAGTATGCCCTCATGGAGGAAAAGCGCCCCGGGCAGTATTTCCCGGTGGAAGAAACGGCGGAGGGGAGCTACATCCTCAACGCCAAGGACCTCTGCCTTATTGAACACATCGACAAGCTCGCCGAGGCGGGCGTCTCCTCCCTCAAAATCGAGGGGAGAGCCAAATCCGCCTATTATGTCGCGGTGACGGCGGGCGCCTACCGCCGCGCTGTGGACCTCTGGAAACAGGACCCTGCCGGCTACACCTGCCCGCGGGAGCTTTGGGAGGAGGTGCGCAAGGTGAGCCACCGGGAGTACAGCACCGGCTTTCTCTTCGGAAGGCCGGAGCCGGGCCAGTGCTATGAAAGCGGCGGCTACATCCGGGAGTATGAGGTGCTGGGCGTGGTGACGGGCTATGACCCTGAGACCAAGCGCCTGCTCCTTCTGCAGCGGAATAAATTCTCGGTGGGACAGGAGCTGGAACTGCTCATTCCCATGGCAGGCGTCCGGACGCACACCGTCACCGCCCTCTATGAGGAGGACGGGACCCCCACCCTGTCGGTGCCGCACGCGGCGGCGCCCTTCCAGATGGATTACCCCGAAGCGCTCCCCGCGGGGACGCTGCTCCGGCGGCAGGTCCCGGAATAAAAAGAGACCGCTCAGGAAGAAATGCTGTCCCGGCTCCTCGCCTTTTTCTTGGCCCTCGGGCTTACGGGCTAACGGCCAAACGGAGGCGGTCTTTACCGGGACCGCCCTGGAAAACCGGGGATTCTCTCCTCACCAAAATCGACGAGGACGACCCCTTAAATGAACAGTATGACTGCGTCTATGTCCCGGTGGATGACCTCCCCGCTCAACGTACTGCGGACTTTAAGCCGGGTGACCGGGTGGCCGTCACCTATTACGGCGGAATCATAGATAAGGTCTGCGGTGTGGTGGATGTTTCCTCCGTCGAGCGATGCTGATTTTTATAAAAAAGCCCCCGTCCCAATGCTATGGGTCGGGGGCCTTTTTGCGGGGAAAAACGTATCAGGCGGTGGCGTGCGGGGCGGCGCCTTCGGCCTCCAGCTCCGCAATCGCTTCCTGATAGCGCTCCAGAATGGCATTTTCCAGGGTGTGCCGCGCTTCCGGGGTGATGGGATGGGTGATGTCCCGGAAGGTGCCGTTTTCGTCCTTGCGGCTCGGCATGGCCACAAAGAGCCGCTCCGGCCCCTCGATAACCTTGATGTCGTGCACGGCGAGGTCGCCGTCCACCGTGACCGAGACCAGCGCCTTGAGCCGCGCGTCCTCATAGAGCTTTCTGATGCGAATGTCGGTAATGTTCATCTTAATACTGCCTCCGTTTTTTGTGATGAGTTTTGTGTTATCTCCAAGGGGAGGATGGGCAGATTTTGGAGGAGTATGCAGGGAAAGAACGCCGGCTCCGTACCAAATTTTCTCCCTCTATTGTCAAATGACAGCAAAGTGGGGTATAATATTAAAGTATCATTTACATGAAGGTGGCGTTAGGTGTCAGATGATGAAGCAGAGAGAAACCATCCCCGCGGGGGTCAAACACATCCATTGCATCGGCATTGGCGGAAGTGGAATGTTTCCCCTTGTGCAGATCCTCCATAAAAAGGGTTATGTGATTTCCGGCAGCGATAATAACGAAAGCGATATCGTTGCGACGGAGCGTGCCATGGGGATCCCCGTTGTGATGGGGCAGAAGGCGGAAAACATAGAAGGCGCCGATCTCATCCTGTATTCCGCCGCCATTATGGAGACCAACCCGGAGCTTCAGGCGGCGCGGAAAAGCGGCATTCCCCTTTGGGAGCGCTCCCGCATGCTGGGCGCGGTTTCCAGCTGGTATGAGGAGGCACTGGGCGTTTCCGGGACTCACGGCAAAACCACCACCACCTCGATGATCACCCAGATCCTCTTTGGGGCGGGGCTGGAGCCCTCGGCGGTCATCGGCGGCAAGCTTCGCGCCATCGGCGGGTACGGCCGTTGCGGCCGGTCGGAGCGCTTTGTCTATGAGGCGTGTGAATTTAAGGATACCTTCCTCGATACCCATCCCGATATTGCCCTCGTCCTCAATATTGATAACGACCACATGGAGTACTTCAAGACCGTGGAGAACGCCATGAAATCCTATACCCGCTTTGCCGAAAAGGCAGGGACCGTCCTCTATAACGGCAGCGACCCCCGCACCGTTCGGGCCATGGAGGAGGCGAGGGGAGAGGGCAGGAGCTTCTATTCCTTCGGCTGGGAGGAGACCAATGACTTTTCCCCTGCCAACATCCGCCATCTGGGCGGTTTGGAACGGCGGTTTGACTGGATGTTCCGGGGTGAGTGCCTTTGCACCGTCACCCTGCACATTCCCGGCGATCACAACATCCTCAATGCGGTGGCGGCCGCGGCGGGCGCCTATCTCATGGGAGCCTCTCCCGAGGACATCTCCAGAGAGCTTGCCCTCTTTGAGGGGGCGGGACGGCGCTTTGAGGTGCTGGGCAAGACCCGAAACGGCGTCACCGTGGCGGATGACTATGCCCACCACCCCGCAGAGCTTACCGCGACGCTGAAAGCCGCCAAGGAGCTGGACTTTAAGCGGGTCTGGGCGGTATTCCAGCCCTTCACCTTCTCCCGCACCTACCTCCTTCTGGAGGACTTTGCCGAGGCGCTTTCCCTTGCGGATCGGGTGGTGCTGTCTCCCATTATGGGCAGCCGGGAGGTCAATACCTACGACATCCACTCCGAGGATATTGCCGCCAAGGTGCCGGGAGCCGCGGCACTCCCTTCCTTTGAGGCGATGGCGGACTATGTGCACGAGCAAGCCACCGAGGGTGACCTTGTCATCACGCTGGGCTGCGGGGACGTCTATAAATGCGCCCGCATGATCCTGAACCACAAGTAAAAAGAAGCGCTGTGCCGGGCCTTCCGGGCGGCGCTTTTCGTTTCTCTTTTGGCTGTCTCCGGCGCCGCTTTCTCCGTCGGAGAACAGAATTATACACAAAAAAAGAAAAGTTTCACGACATATTTATCAAAAACAGACAAAGTTTTCCCCGTTCTGCCCCAAAAAGGTTGACAGAATCGGGTAATCATGATAAGGTAAATAAAAACTTAAGATCGCTTAGATAGAGGCGCGGGGCTCAAGAGTACCCCTCCGTAAGACCAGGCAGTCGCGGAAGGAAAAAGGGAACACCGCCGAAGGAACGTATTCGCCTGAGATACGTTTCCTGGGCCGGCAGAGAAAATCTGACGGACTGTCACAAAATCTTTTGTGAAGCGCTATCAATGGCTGTGTTACAAGTCGTACCTCCTTTTTGGGGGCTGATGATGTATCTTCCATGGACCGCTTACAAAAGCGGTCTTATTTTTTAACCAAAATATTTTTTGAAAGGTGAAAGAAAAATGAGAAGATTGATTGGAATGCTGCTCGCTGTTATGATGATCCTGTCCCTCGCCGCCTGCGGCGGGAACACCGACCCCCAGAACCCGGAAGAAAACAACCCGGTAACCCCCGGCGCGGATATTCCCCCCGTGGAGGACCTGACCGGTGTTGACACCAGCGCCATCCCCGGTCTGGAAGACGGCAAGCTGACCGTCGGCATGGAGTGCACTTACGCCCCTTATAACTGGATGCAGCTCGACGACTCGAACGGCGCGGTCCCGATTGCCAACGTTCCCGGTTCCTATGCGAACGGCTATGATATCATGATCGCTAAGCGCATCTGCGAGGCCTACGGCTGGGAGCTGGAGGTCATCTCCAGCGCATGGGAATCCCTTACCCCCGCCATTGCCAGCGGCGTGATGGATGCCAACATCGCCGGCCAGTCCATGACCGCCGACCGTCTCACCCAGGTCGATATGGCAGGCCCCTACTACTACGCGCAGATCGTCTGCCTCACCACCAAGAACAGCGCTTTTGCGAACGCGAAGGGCATCGCTGATCTCGCCGGCGGCAAGTGTACCGCCCAGACCGGTACCATCTGGTATGATTCCTGCCTCTCCCAGATCAAGGGCGCCGACATTCAGGCTCCTGCTGAAAATGCTTCCGCGATGATCATGTCCCTTGAAACCGGTATGGTCGATTACGTCTGCACCGATCTGCCCACCGCGATGGGTGCCTGCGCCAAGAACGACAATCTCGTTATCCTCAATTTCTCCGGTACTCCCGGTGACTTCCAGTTTGCCGATGAGGCGGAGCGCGCCGAGAACGTCAATATCGGCATGGCGGTCAAGAAGGGCAACACCCAGCTCGTGGATGCCATGAACAAGGTGCTTTCCGCCCTTAACGAGGAGCAGTTCAACGCGCTCATGGATCAGGCGATCGCCATTCAGCCCGCCATCTGAGTCTAGCTTACCGAGAAAGGAGATTTCCACATGGAGACGCTTGTCAAGCTGGGAACCGATATTTCCCTTTTGTGGGGAAAATACGGGCCCTCTTACCTCAGGGGAATACGGGATACCCTTGTCCTTGCCCTTGTCGCTACCGTCATCGGCTGCGTCATCGGCCTCATCTGCGGAATCCTCAATACCATTCCCTACACCAAAAACGATCCGCCCGTCAAACGCTTTTTCTTAAAGCTCATCCGGGTCATCGTCCGTATCTATGTGGAAGTGTTCCGCGGGACCCCTATGATCCTGCAGGCGGTGTTTATTTACTACGGACTGCCCTATCTGACCGGCGGAGCGGCGCGCTTTGAAAGCCTATGGTCCGCCGCCATCCTCATCGTTTCCATCAATACCGGCGCCTATATGGCGGAATCGGTGCGAGGGGGTATTCTCTCCATCGACCCCGGCCAGACCGAGGGGGCCATGGCCATTGGCATGACCCACTTCCAGACGATGATGAACGTCATCCTTCCGCAGGCGCTTCGCAATATCATGCCGCAGATCGGCAACAACTTCATCATCAATGTGAAGGACACCTCCGTCATGTTTGTGATCGGCTTCACCGAGTTCTTCGGCTGGCACCGCTACATCGTCGGCCTCAACCTCATGTACTTCCCCTCGGCCGCCATCGAGATGATCGGTTATCTCACCATGACCCTCATCGCTTCCTTCCTGCTTCGCTGGCTGGAAAAGAAGATGGACGGCGCCGACAGCTACGAGCTGGTGCAGGAGGATGCCCTGACCATGACCTGCGGTACCTACAGCCACCCCGACCGGGGAACGCCCTTCAAGGAGCGCAGCCGCGAATTTAAGGAAGAGGAGGAGCGATAAATGGCAGAGACGATTTTACGGGTCAACCACCTGTCCAAGGCCTTTGGTAAAAATGTAGTCCTCCGGGACATCGATTTTACCGTGGAAAAGGGAGACGTTATTTCCATCATCGGCGCGTCCGGTTCGGGTAAATCCACCCTCCTGCGCTGCATCAATCTCCTTGAGACGCCCACCTCCGGTGAGGTTCTCTATCATGGGGAAAATGTGGCGGGCCGAAAGGTCAATGCCCCCAAGTACCGCTCCCATGTCGGAATGGTATTCCAGTCCTTCAATCTTTTTAATAACATGACCGTCCTGCAAAACTGCATGGTCGGTCAGATGAAGGTGTTGGGCAAGAGCCGGGAGGAGGCGCGGGAGGCTGCCCTCTATTATCTGCAGAAGGTCGGCATGGCGCCCTATATCAACGCCCGCCCCCGTCAGCTTTCCGGCGGTCAGAAGCAGCGTATCGCCATTGCGCGCGCCCTCGCGATGGATCCCGAGGTCCTGCTCTTTGACGAGCCGACCTCTGCCCTCGACCCCGAAATGGTGGGAGAGGTGCTCTCCGTCATGCAGGCCCTCGCTCAGGAGGGAATGACCATGCTGGTCGTAACCCATGAGATGGCGTTTGCCCGGGACGTCAGCACCCGGGTGGTCTATATGAACGGCGGCGTTATTCTGGAGGAGGGGACCCCTGAGCAGCTTCTGGGGAACCCCACCCGTCAGGAGACCCGGGACTTTCTCGCCCGCTTTCGCAATACTTAAACGATTTTATGAACGGCTCCGTGCGGAAAAACGCCGGAGTCCGTTTTGTTATGATGACCTTTAAGAAGGAGGCGTCCCATGTCCTTTCGTATCCGCATGGCAAGCCCGGCCGACGCTGAGGAGCTTCTTGCCATCTATACCCCCTATGTGGAGGAGACCAACATCACCTTTGAATATGTGACGCCCACGCCGGAGGAGTTCCGAAGCCGCATCGAAACGACGCTGGAGCGGGGCTTTCCCTACCTTGCGGCGGAGGGGGAGGAGGGCCTCCTCGGCTACATCTACGCCACGCCGCTCAAGGGCCGCGCCGCCTATGAATGGGCGGTGGAGTCCTCCATCTATGTGCGGCGGGACGTCCGCGGGCAGGCGGTGGGGCAGAGCCTCTACGCGGTGCTGGAGGAGCTTCTCCGGCGGCAGAACGTCGTCACCGTGAACGCCTGCGTCACCTTTCCGAACCCGCCGAGCCAGCGCTTCCATGAACGAATCGGCTATCTTAAGACGGCGCATCTGCGGCACGTCGGCTTTAAGCGGGGGAGATGGATGGATACCCTGTGGCTCCAGAAGTGGCTTGTCCCCCTCCCGGAGGTGCCGGCGCCCGTTCGCCCCGTGTGGGAGGTGGAGACCGAGGACCTCTTTTCAAAAAGCTACGGAAAATAAAAAAGCAGCAAAAAACAGCAGACAGGAAAGCTCCTGCCTGCTGCTTATTTTTAGAGGGAAAGCTTATTTGTCCCACTTCTTGGCGAGCGCCTCGACCTCCTCCGCAAAGGCGGTGAGATCCTTGTTGGTGCCCTCCCGGTAGCTGTGCGCCACATGGGTCAGACGCTGCAGAGCGTTCAGGAGACGCGCGAAGAACTCGCTCACGCGGCTCTTGGGACGGTCGCCCTTATCCCGGACGAAGGCGTGTCCTTCCTCCAGACAGCTGCCATCCAGAAGGCTGTAGCTCGATTCATAGAGGGGAACAACGGCCTTATAGCCCTCGGACTCCAGCTTTTCCGCGAAATTAAGGGCGGAGGATTCCTCCCCGTGCACCACAAAGACCTGTTTGGCGCGGGGCTCCTGCATGGAAAGCCAGCGGAGCAGCCCGTCCCGGTCGGCGTGGCTGCTCATGAATTTGAAGGAGCAGATCTCGGCGCGGACGGCGATGCGCTCGCCGAGGATCTTGATTTCCGAAAGCCCCTCCAGCAGCTGACGGCCCATGGTGCCCTCGGACTGGAAGCCGACAAAGACGACGGAGCACTCCGGCCGCCAGAGGTTGTATTTGAGGTGATGGCGGATGCGTCCCGCCTCGCACATACCGCTGGATGCGATGATGACCTTGGGGTTGGGGTCGGCGTTGAGCGCTTTGGATTCATCCACCGTGCGGGAGAGCTTAAGCCCGGGGAAATGAATGGGACGGAAGCCTTCTTTGATGAGCCGGACCGTTTCCTCATCGGCGTAGCCGGTGAGATCGCCGTCATAAATCTGGGTGGCCTCCAGAGCGAGGGGGCTGTCCACATAGACGGTAAAATCCGGGATGGATTTTACAAGCTTCCGATCCTTGATCTCCCTTATAAAATAGAGAAGCTCCTGCGTGCGCCCGACGGCAAAGGAGGGAATGACCACATTGCCGCCGCGTGCCAGCGTGCGGTCAATGATCGCCGCGAGATCACCGGGGACATCCTCGCCGCCCTCATGCAGGCGGTCGCCGTAGGTGGATTCAATAACCGCATAGTCAGCGCCCGGCACCGGCTGAGGGTCGCGGATGATGGGCTTGTTGATGTTGCCGATGTCGCCGGAAAAGATGATGGTGCGGGTTTCGTTTTCCTCGGTGACGGTAAAGCGGATGGAGGCCGAGCCGAGAAGATGCCCGGCATCATACCAGTCGGCGGTAATGCCGTCAAAAAGCGGGGTGGTATCGCCGTAGGAAACGGGAACCAGCAGCTCCAGGGTGGCAGCGGCGTCTGCCGTATCGTAAAGAGGCTCGGTCTCCTCCTCGCCGGCGCGGCGGCCCTTGCGGGATTTCCACTGGGCGTCCGATTCCTGAATGCGGGCGCTGTCCATCAGCATGATCTTTAGGAGATCGCAGGTGGCGCGGGTGGCATAGATGGGGCCCTTGTAGCCGTTTTTCACCATAAGGGGGAGACGACCGGAGTGGTCGGTGTGCGCATGGGTCACCAGAACGGCGTCAATGGCGGTCGCGTCAAAGTTGAGGGCGTTGTCGTTGGAAACGTCTCCGCCCTGCTGCAGGCCGCAGTCGATGATAATATTTTTGCCGCAGGCGCTGAGACAGTGACAGCTGCCGGTCACTACCCGGTCAGCGCCCAGAAAAGATACCTTCATAGTGTCGCTCCTCTCATTTTTGTGTTTTCCGATGCATAAACTTCTTACCATTTATTATAACACGCCATGCGGGGGATAAAAAGAAGAAGCGGCTGACATTTCCGACAGGAAAGCAGCCGCTCTTTTGGTTATTTGGTCATTTTATTTGAGGAGCAGTTCGTTCATCAGCTCACAAAGCTCCGCCGGGTCGCTGATCGGCACCCCGCCGATGAGGCAGCTTTCGGCATAGAGGAGCCGGGTGTACTTTTTGAGCATCTCGGGGTCCTTCACAAAGAGCTCCTTGAGCTTCGCCGCCACGGCGTGATCCTTGTTGATTTCCAGCACCACATCGGCGTGGAGCTTTTCCTTATTGCCAGGCATATTGTTGAGGGTCTTTTCCATCTCCAGGGAGAGATGTCCCTCGGTGGTGAGGCAGGCGGAGTGATGGCGGAGCCGGCCGGTGTAGCGCACCTCGCGCACGCTGTCGCCCAGCGTCTCCTTCATCAGGTCGAACATCTCCTTGGAGGCCTCGTTTTCCTCCGCGAGCGCCTTCTTCTCCTCCTCGGTCTGCAGGTCGATCTGGTCGGTGCAGATGTTGGAGAGCTTCTTGCCGTCGTAGTCGTGCAGCACCTGAATGGAGAACTCATCCACGCTGCTCGTCATATAGAGAATCTCATAGCCCTTATCCTTGAGCTCCTCGGTCTGGGGCAGGGCGTCGATGGCCTCCACCGTCTTGCCGCAGGCGTAGTAGATGGTATCCTGCCCCTCCTTCATCCGGGAGACGTACTCCTTGAGGGTGGAGAGCTTCTTTTCGGAGGAGGAATAGAACAGCAGGAGATCCTGCAGCGTTTCCTTGTGGGCGCCGTACTCCATGCAGAGCCCGTAGGTCAGCTGGATGCCGTATTCCTTCCAAAGCTCCTCATACTTTTCTCGCTCGTTTTCCAGCATCTTCGCAAGCTCATTTTTGATGCGCTTTTCGATGGTGCGGGCGATGAGCTTCAGCTGATGGTCGTGCTGGAGCGTCTCACGGGAAATATTGAGGGAGAGGTCCTCGCTGTCCACAAGGCCGCGGACAAAGCTGAAGTAATCGGGGAGCAGGTCGGCGCACTTATCCATGATGAGGACGCCGCGGGAATAGAGCTGGAGACCCTTCTCATAGCTGGTGGAGTAGTAGTTCATCGGGGCGTGCTTCGGGATGAAGAGCAGGGAGGCGAAGGTCGCGCTGCCCTCGGTCTTCTGGTGGATGACGGCGGCGGGGTCCTCGTAGTCATAGAACTTGGCCTTGTAGAAGTTGTTATACTCCTCCTCGGTTACCTCGCTCTTGTTTTTCCGCCAGAGGGGAACCATGCTGTTGAGGGTCTCGTTCTCATAGAAGGTCTCATATTCATCCTTGCTGCCCTCCTTGAGCCGGCGGTTCGGCATCATGAGCTTGATGGGGTAGCGGATATAGTCGCTGTACCGGGTGACCAGCTCGCGAAGTCTCCAAGGCTCCAGATATTCGCTGTACCGCTCGTTCTCGGTATCCTCCTTGATGTGCATGGTAATGAGGGTGCCGAAGCCGTCAAAATCCTCGCAGGGCTCCACCGTGTAGCCGGAGGCTCCCTTCGATTCCCAGCGGTAGGCCTGCTCCTCGCCGTAGGCGCGGCTCTCCACCGTCACAAGGTCTGCGACCATAAAGGCGGAATAGAAGCCGACGCCGAACTGTCCGATGATTTCGACGTCCTCCTTCTTCTCGCTCTCCTCGTTCTGGGTTTTAAAGTCGAGGGAGCCGCTTTTCGCAATGGTGCCGAGGTTGTGCTCCAGCTCCTCTTCGGTCATGCCGCAGCCGTTATCCCGGATGGAAAGGGTGCGGGCGTCGGAATCCAGCGCCAGCTGAATGGCATAGTCCCCACGCTCCATCGGAATGGTGGTGTCGGTAAGACTGCGAAAATAGAGCTTATCAATGGCGTCGCTCGCGTTGGAGATGAGCTCCCGGAGGAAAATCTCCTTGTGGGTGTAGATGGAATTGATCATCATATCGAGGAGTTTTTTGGACTCCGCCTTAAACTGTTTGGTACGCATTTTGTCTTAGGCTCCTTTTTGTTATTTTGTCGTCGCCGTCAGCGCGGCGCCGTTTCGATCTACGGTGATGAGGGTTTCGGGGGCCAGATCCTCCGCAACAATCTTCCGGGCGATGAGGGTTTCCACCGCCGTCTGGAGGTAACGCTTGAGGGGTCTCGCGCCATAGATGGGGTCATAGCTGTGCTCGATGATAAAGTCCTTGGCAGCGTCGGTCACCGAGAGACGAAGCTGCTTCGCCTCCAGGCGTCCGGACAGATCTTCGAGAAGAAGGTCGATGATGCCGCGGATGTTGTCCCGGGTGAGCGGTTTATAGAAGACGATCTCGTCGAGACGGTTGAGGAACTCGGGACGGAAGCTGCGCTTCAGGAGCGCCGAAACGCCCTCCCGCGCCTCCTCGCTGATGGCGCCCTCCTCGGTGATGCCATCCAGAATGAGGTCGCTGCCGAGGTTGGAGGTGAGGATGATGATGGTGTTCTTGAAGTCCACCGTCCGGCCCTGACTGTCGGTGATGCGCCCGTCGTCCAGCACCTGAAGCAGCACGTTAAAGACGTCGGGGTGCGCTTTTTCCACCTCGTCAAAGAGAAGAACGGAATAGGGGCGGCGGCGTACCGCTTCGGTCAGCTGTCCACCCTCGTCATAGCCCACATATCCGGGAGGGGCGCCGATGAGACGGCTCACGCTGTATTTTTCCATATATTCGCTCATGTCGATGCGGATCATGCTGTGTTCATCGTCAAAGAGCGCTTCGGCAAGGGCCTTGGCAAGTTCGGTCTTGCCGACGCCGGTCGGCCCCAAAAAGAGGAAGGAGCCGATGGGGCGGCGGGGGTCCTGAATCCCCGCGCGGGAGCGGAGAATGGCGTCCGAGACCTTCTGAACGGCCTCGTCCTGCCCGATGACCCGCCGGTGGAGGATGTCATCCAGATGCAGGAGCTTTTCCCGCTCGCCCTCCAGCAGCTTCGCCACGGGAATCCCCGTCCACCGTCCGACGATGCGGGCGATTTCTTCCTCGGTGACCTTATCCCGGAGGAGGGTTTCCTTTTCGGGATCGGCGGCTTTGGCCTCCTCCGCCTCCAGCTCCTTTTTAAGCTCGGGGAGCTTTCCGTATTTCAGCTCGGCGGCACGGCTGAGGTCATAGCTGTTTTCCGCCTTCTCGATTTCGGCGTTCACCGATTCCAGCTCCTGCCGCAGCTTCTGCACCCGGCCGATGGACTGCTTTTCGTTCTCCCATTTGGCCTTCATAGCGTTATAGGATTCCCGCAGCCCCGCCAGCTCCTCCTGAATCTCCTTGAGGCGCGCCTGTGTGAGTCGATCGGTGTCCTTGTGCATGGCGGCCTCCTCGATCTCCAGCTGCATGATGCGGTGGCGCATTTCGTCCATCTCAGTCGGCATGGAGTTCATCTCGGTCTTGATGAGGGCGCAGGCCTCATCCACAAGGTCGATGGCTTTATCAGGCAGGAAGCGGTCGGCAATATAGCGATGAGAGAGGGTCGCGGCGGCAATGAGCGCCTGATCCTGAATCTTGACGCCGTGGTAGACCTCGTAGCGCTCCTTGAGTCCGCGGAGGATGGCAATGGTGTCCTCCACCGTCGGCTCCGCCACGGTCACCGGCTGGAAACGCCGCTCCAAGGCCGCGTCCTTTTCGATATAAAGCCGGTATTCATTGAGGGTGGTCGCGCCGATGCAGTGCAGCTCGCCGCGCGCCAGCATGGGCTTTAAGAGGTTGCCGGCGTCCATGCTGCCCTCGGTCTTGCCGGCGCCTACGATGGTATGCAGCTCATCAATAAAGAGGATGATCTTTCCTTCGCTTTTCTGCACCTCGCTGAGAACGGCCTTGAGGCGCTCCTCAAATTCGCCCCGGAACTTGGCGCCCGCAATGAGCGCGCCCATATCGAGGGAAAAGAGGGTCTTATCCTTCAGGTTCTCCGGGACGTCCCCCGCGATGATCCGCTGGGCGAGGCCCTCCGCGATGGCGGTTTTGCCGACGCCCGGCTCGCCAATGAGGCAGGGGTTGTTTTTGGTCTTTCGGCTCAGGATGCGGATGACGTTTCGGATTTCCTCATCCCGCCCGATGACGGGGTCCAGCTTCTGGGCGGCCGCCATTTCAGTGAGGTCACGCCCGTATTTTTTGAGGACGTCGTAGGTCTCCTCGGGGCGGTCGGAGGTCACGCTGCGGTTGCCGCGTACTCCCTGCAATGCCTTCAGGAAGGCATCCTTGGTAAGCCCCGCTCCTTCAAAAAGGCGGGTCACATTGGGGGAAGCCTTGGCAAAGAGCGCCAGCATCAGGTGCTCCACCGAGACATAGTCGTCCTTCATGCGTTCGGCGGTCTTTTCCGCCTCGGTTAGGGTCTGCTCCAAAAGGCGGGAGATATAGATCTGTCCCGCGCCGCTCCCATAGACCTGCGGGAACTCCTGCACCGCGGCTTTTGCTGCGGCGGTGAGGGCGGCCCGGTCGGCGCCTGCCCGCTCACAAAGCTCCCCGATGAGCCCTTCGGGCTGTTCCAGCAGCGAGAGGAGGAGATGCTCCTGCTCGATCTGCTGATTCTGCCGATCAACGGCCAGAGACTGGGCGGCCTGCACCGCCTTCAGGCTTTTTTCGGTGTATTTTTCTAGATTCATAAAGTCAAAACCTCCTTTAGAAGCGCGGCAGCTGTCAGAGGATGACCCGCTGCTCGCGGCGGTATTTCCGGTAGAGTGAAAGGATTTCCGGTAAGGCGTCCGGAGCGCCCTCCCGGCAGAAATAAAGTTTCAGCGCGGTGTCAAAGGTGCGGATGTAGTCCGCGATGAGAAGACCCAGCTCCTCGCTTCCCACAGCGATCCCGGTTTCCCCGGTGGGGGACTGGAGGACGAGAGAGCGGCTGAATTTTTCTCCCTCGATGGCGGTCTCCTGTTCGCCGATCTCCCGGCGCTCCAGCTCCCGCCAGAGCCGGTAGAAAGCGGCCATGGCCCCGATGAGGGCGCTGTTCTGGGTCCTGAGCGTCACCCGGAGCGTACCCACCTCGGGGAGCGCCTCCCGGGAAAGCTCCAGACTGTACCGCACGGTGGGGTTGTATTTATAGGAAAGGGCGGTGCGCAGGAGCAGCATATTGCAGGAGGCGGTATCCGGGAGCTGAAAGGCGCCCAAACCGGAAAAACATTCCCGCACCTCGGAGAGGATGCTGCGGCTTCGTTCCTCGGGGGTCACATAACTCACATAGTCGGCTAGGATCTGGTTGATCATGCCGGAACGGTTGGTGCCGAGGGAATAGGCCAGCTTGTCGATTTCCCGCACCACATCCTCCGAGAGGACGAGCGAATAAACCGTTTTTTTCATGATCGGCCTCCTTTCTGTCCTCTATTATTGTACTACAATAAAATAATTTGTCAAACGATTTATATAAAGTTAATTACAAATTTACAATTTGTCGGTGCGAATTTGCCATTTTCCGCCGCTATGCTATAATAGCGGACAGAGAAAACCGCAGTTGGGGAAGGAGACCTTGGGAAGATGTGGGACTACTTA
Organism: Angelakisella sp.; assembly: GCA_020025195.1. Lineage (GTDB taxonomy): Bacteria > Bacillota > Clostridia > Oscillospirales > Ruminococcaceae > Angelakisella. Next base: position 21,369 of record JAHHSN010000010.1, on the reverse strand, counting down.
AAACAGGTGAATAAGCCCATCGTGCTTTACGGTATGGGGGACGGCGCCCTCAAGATCTTGGCGGAGCTTAAAAAGCGGGAGATCCCGGTGGCGGGCATCTTCGCGAGCGACGGCTTTGTCCGCGGGCACTCCTTTGAGGGCTATGAGGTGCTTTCCTATTCGGCCGCGCGGGAGCGCTTTGGGGCGATGTGTGTCCTCCTCTCCTTTGGTTCATCCCGTCCCGAGGTCATCGAGGCGGTGAAGAAAATCGCCGGGCAGGAGGAGCTTTTCGCCCCCGACGTCCCGGTCACAGGCGGGGGACTTTTCACCCGGGACTATGCGGCGGCGCACCGGGAGGAGCTTACGCTGGTATATGAACGGCTGGCGGACGAGCCGTCCAAGCTTGCCTTCCGGAACATCATCGAATATAAGCTCACCGGAAAAATAGAGCCTCTCTTTGGGGCAGAAAGCCTTCCGGAGGAGGTTTACCGCCATATCTTAAAGCTGGGACCGGAGGAGTCCTATCTCGATCTCGGCGCCTACACCGGGGATACCATTGCGGAATTCCTGCGGGAGACGGGCGGCCGTTACCGCGCCATTTATGCGGTGGAGCCGAACCCCAAGACCTTTCGGAAGCTCCAAAAAAACACCGACCGCCTTTCGGACTGCGTCCTCTTTAATATAGGAATCCACAGCACCTACGCCGAGCTTCCCTTTGAGAGCCGGCGGGGGAGAGGCTCCACTCTTGCCGAGGGCGGCCGGGTCATCCCGGTGGACAGCGTGGATCACCTCCTCGCGGGCAGGGAGGTCACCTATATTAAGATGGACGTGGAGGGACAGGAGCTGGCCGCCATCGAGGGCGCGGGGAAAACCCTGACCCGCTGGCGTCCCAGGCTCTCCGTTGCCGCCTACCACCGCACCGAGGACCTTTTTGCCCTGCCGCTTGCCGTCTGGCGTGAGCGGGAGGACTACAAGGTTTATCTGCGGCATTTTCCCGCCCTTCCCGCGTGGGACACCAACTTTTATTTTATATAAGGTGAAGCGGGGAAAATCACATTGTATTTTTCCCCTGCCTATGGTACAATATTTAACTGTGAATTTATGAAAAGTAGTAAGGGAAAGGGAACAAGCTTTGTCTACATTATCCGAACAAATTAAAAGACGCCGCACCTTCGCGATCATCTCGCACCCGGACGCCGGCAAGACCACCCTCACGGAAAAATTCCTGCTTTACGGCGGAGCCATTCAGCTGGCCGGCAGCGTCAAGGGCAAAAAGACCGCCCGCCACGCCGTCTCAGACTGGATGGAGATCGAAAAGCAGCGCGGAATTTCGGTCACCAGCTCGGTCATGCAGTTTGAGTATGACGGGTATTGCATCAATATTCTGGATACCCCCGGGCATCAGGACTTCTCGGAGGATACCTACCGAACCCTGATGGCGGCGGACAGCGCTGTCATGGTCATCGACGCCGCCAAGGGCATCGAGCCGCAGACCCGCAAGCTTTTCAAGGTCTGCGCCATGCGGGATATCCCCATCTTCACCTTCATCAATAAGCTGGACCGCGAGGCGAGAAATCCCTTCGACCTGCTGGAGGAGCTGGAGCAGGAGTTCGGCATCGGTACCTATCCCATCAACTGGCCCATCGGCTGCGGTGTGGATTTTAAGGGCGTCTTTGACCGCGAAAAGCGGGAGATCCTCGCCTTTAACGAGTTCCACAACGGACAGAATAAATTAAAGACCATCCAGTGCGACATCACCGATACCGAGCGCTTGGATGAGCTTCTGGGACCCTATCAGCGGGCGTCTCTGGTGGATGACATCGAGCTTCTGGACGGCGCAAGCTATGAGTTCGACCTTGAAAAGATTCGCCACGGGAAGCTGAGTCCGGTCTTTTTCGGCTCCGCACTCACCAACTTCGGTGTGGAGACCTTCCTGGAAAACTTCCTCAAAATGACCACTCCGCCGCTGCCCCGCCGCTGCGAGGAGGGCGAGATCGACCCCTTTGACGAGGACTTTTCCGCCTTTGTCTTCAAGATTCAGGCGAACATGAATAAAAACCACCGCGACCGCATCGCCTTCATGCGGATCTGCTCCGGCAAATTCGAGAAGGATACCGAGTATCTGCATGTGCAGCAGGGCAAAAAGATTAAGCTCTCCCAGCCGCAGCAGATGCTGGCGGAGAACCGCGAAATCATCAGCGAGGCCTACGCCGGGGACATCATCGGTGTCTTTGACCCCGGCATCTTCTCCATCGGCGATACCATCTGTGCCCCTAAGAGCAAGGTGCGCTTTGAAGGCATCCCCACCTTTGCCCCGGAGCATTTTGCCGCCATCGAGCAGGTGGATACCCTGAAGCGGAAGCAGTTCGTCAAGGGCATCACCCAGATCGCGCAGGAAGGCGCCATCCAGATCTTCACCGAGCCGGGCGGCGGCATGGAGCGCGTCATTGTCGGCGTGGTCGGCGTGCTGCAGTTCGAGGTACTGGAATATCGCCTGAAGAACGAGTACAACGTTGCAATCCGCCGAGAGGATTTGCCCTATTCCTATATCCGCTGGCTGGCCGATCCCGCCGTGGAACCCAAGTCGCTCAACCTCACCTCTGATACCAAGTGGGTGCAGGACCTTAAGGGTAACAACCTTCTCATCTTCGTCAGTGAATGGAACATTCAGTGGGCGAAGGATAAGAACGAGGGGCTGCAGCTCATGGACTTTAACCGCGGCTAAAACAAAAAATAAAGAGCCGTCCGCTCCTTTTTCTCACAAGGAAAGCGGCGGCTTTTTCTTATGCCATAAAGAAAAAGGGCGAGGCGCAGAAGGCCCCGCTCTTTTTCTTGTACCAATATGAAAACCAATGGGAAACCAAAAGGAGACGGTTCTCCTTTCCCAAAGGGAGAACCCTAACAAAAATGGAGTGCTGACGTTTTCTTAGGAGGGATGTTTCTCTGGGGAGAAGAGGCTCCGTATGCTTCCCCTTAAGCGGAGAGCCTTCCCCGAAACATCGGTTAGAGGAATCTAACTTGATGCTATTATAATATACCGAAACAGAAAAAGCAAGACCTTTTTTCTGCTTTTCAAAAATTTTTTCAGGAAGATAGACTCAAAATGAAGAAAAAGCGCTGTGCCCATTTTTAGAACACAGCGCTCTTTATCCCATACGATCAGTCCGCCTTGACGACCTCGGCTTCGGGAGCATTCTTACGGACGCTCTCAATGCCATTGAGGCAGCTGGCCTTGGCCTTGTAGCCCTCGGAAACCGCGATGATCTCGCCGTTGCGGGCTTTGAGACGGAAACGGAATTCACCGGCCTTATCGGTGTAAACCTCAAATTTGGGGTTGGTGGCGGTGGCAAAACCAGCGACGGTTTGATCCTCCAGATTGGCGGCGGCAGCGTTATTGCGAACGCTCTCGATGCCCTTCTTGCAGGAAGCTTCACTGGAATAGGTTTCGGAGGTAGCGATGGTCTCGCCGTTTCCGGCCTTCAGGTGAAAGCGGAACCCGCTGGCGGACTCCAGAATTGCAAATTTACCCATAAGTATGTTCCTCCCTAGCGTGATATTTGATTCTATGTTATCGTTTTTTTGATGAAAAATCAAGAGAAGAATTAGAAATTCCTGTATAATATGGAGAGGACGCATTGTCTGCGGCAGAAAATTTGGTGTGGGAGATCCCCATTCTCTAAAATATGATATAATGGTAAAGTTAAAAAATGGGCGCATTCCTGGCGCCGAGAAAAAGAAAAGAGGGTAATGACCATGCAGATAATCACAGTTAATAATGAGAATTTTGACGAGATGGTACGGAAGGGAAAGACTTTCCTCTATTTCACAGCGGATTTTAGCCCCTTTGCCAAGGCGATGGAGCCGGTCTATGCAGCGTTTTTGGAGCGGGCGGCGGACTATGACGTCAAGGTTGCACATCTTCCCCTCACCCAGAACATCACTCTGGGACAGCGCCTGCAGATCAAGGAGCTGCCCTGCATGCTCGTCTATCGGGATGGAATGCGGGTGGATACCTGCACCGGTATCGTTACGCTGGAGCGGTACGAAAATATGCTCAAGTTCTACTAAGAGAAATGAAAAGCGTCGGGCAGCCGGCGCTTTTTTCTGTCGGCGCATAAAATTATGAATAGTTTCAAAACTTTTTAGGGAAGCGGTTGACAGAACAAAGTGTAATCTTTATGATTACACTAAAGAAAATTCCAAACAAGAAAAAGAAAGGGAGAATCTTATGAAAAAATGGACCGCGCTTCTCATGGCGCTTATGCTGACTATCGCGATCTTTGCCGGCTGCGGCAAAAAACCCGCATCTCCGCAGGGCGGGAATGATACCCCGGAGCCTGTCACCCAGAATCGTGTTATCACCGCCGAGGAGGCAAAAGCCCGTATCGACAGCGGCGATCCCGTCGTCATCGTGGATGTCCGCACTCCCGAGGAATATGCCGAAAAGCACATCCCCGGTGCGATTCTCCTCCCGGTGGAAACCATCGGAGACCGTCAGCCGGTGCTTCTCCCCGTGCAGGACGCGGAAATCCTCCTCTACTGCCGCAGCGGCAACCGCAGCGCCGACGCGGCCAAAAAGCTGGCGGACCTCGGCTACACCAACCTGAGCGACTTCGGCGGCATCAATGACTGGCCGTATGAGACCGAGGACGGCGAGTGGGAATCGAAGGAGGGGACCCTTTCCTCCTTTTATGCGGCGGACCTCTACGGTGTGCCGTATGACGAGGACCTCTATGAGGACCACAAGCTCACCATGGTGAACGTATGGACCACCTTCTGCGGCTACTGCCTCACCGAAATGCCCGATCTGATGAAGCTCTCCGAGGAGTTCGCGGACCGCGGGTTTCAGGTCGTCGGCGTGGTCGGTGATACCATGAATTCCCGCGGCGAGGGGGACCTCGGTCAGATCCGGCTGGCGCGGAAGCTGGCGGAGGAGACGGGCGCCTCCTATTCCCACCTCATGCTGACCCCCGACCTTGCCCTGGCGCTTAAGGATGTGCAGGCATTCCCGACTACCTTCTTTTTGGATGAAGAGGGTAAGACGGTTGGAAAAGCGTTGGTCGGCGCCCGCAGCTATTCCGACTGGAAGGAGCTTATTGGCTCTGCGCTGGAAATGGTGGGGGCGTAAGGAATGAACGCTGAATTTACGGTGGCGGTGCACGGCATGGTCTATCTCCTGCACAAGGGCGCCGTCACCTCCAGTGAGGAGCTTTCCCGCAACATCTGCACCAACCCCGCGCGGGTGAGAAAGGTAATGGCAAAGCTCCACGCGGCAGGTCTGGTCGAGTCAGGCTCCGGGCGGGGGAGCGGCTACCGCCTTGCCCCCGGAGGGGAGAAGGCGAGTCTGCTCTCGGTGATGGACGCCCTCGGGGAGGAGTGCCTCAGCGTCAGCTGGCACTCCGGGAGCGAGGAGCAGAAATGCCTGATCGCATCCGGCATGGGCGAGGTGATGGACGAAATCTATCGGAACCTCAACGCCGCCTGTCGGGAAAAGCTCGCCGGGATCACCCTCGGGCAGATTGAGCGGCACATTTTCCGGGGAAAATCGGAGTGCGGCCCCTGCGGGGGATAACGCCGCTCTTTGGATCGGAGCAGAAAGGAGTCTGCGGCAGGGGTTCCCCTGCCGAGCGTTTAGAGGTCTTTTATGAAACACTATCTCAAATACGGTATTCTCTTGGGGGCAGCGGCCCTCATTCTCCTTGGAGTTTCGGTGGGGGAGACGGAAACCGTCCTCCAAAAGGCGGTCCGCATTTGCCTTGAGTGCATCGGAGTGGGGTGACGGCATGAAGATAAAAGAAACCAAACGGCATCTTATTCAGGGGCTTGCCGCCTTCCTCTCCAACGCGAACCTCGTGGGCTTCGCAAAGGGCGAGATTTGGCAGGGCGCAAGCAAACGTGTCTGCGTGCCGGGCCTCAACTGCTATTCCTGCCCGGGCGCTCTCGGTTCCTGCCCCATCGGCTCTTTGCAGGCGGTGCTTTCCGGACATAAGCAGGGCTTCTCCTACTATGTGGTGGGGCTGCTGCTCTTTTTCGGCGTCCTTCTGGGGCGTCTGATCTGCGGATTTCTCTGTCCCTTCGGCTTTTTGCAGGATCTCCTGCATAAAATAAAGAGCAGGAAGGTCAAAATCCCCCAAAAGGTGGATAAGCCGCTTCGCGCCCTCAAATATGTCCTCCTTGTGGTGCTGGTCATCATACTGCCCATGACGGTGGCGGGCGCCTACGGTATCGGTGTACCGTGGTTCTGCAAGCTGGTCTGCCCCGCGGGTACGCTGGAGGGCGGCATCCCGCTCCTCATCCAGAATGAAAGCCTCCGCGCGGCGGTGGGTTTCCTCTTTTCGTGGAAGATGCTGATCCTGACGGCGGTGGTGGTGGGATCTGTTTTCCTCTACCGTCCCTTCTGCAAATATCTCTGCCCGCTGGGCGCCATTTACGGGCTTTTCAACCGCCTCGGCTTCTATCAGATGAAGGTCGATGAAAAAAAGTGCGTTCACTGCGGCGCCTGCGAAAAGGCCTGCGGCATGGAGGTCAAGGTGACGGAAAACATCAATTCCGTCGAGTGCATCCGATGCAATCGCTGCAAAAAGGTCTGTCCGCACGGGGCCATCAACTCCGGCTTCCTTCTGGGGAAGGATTTCCCGGCGGCCGGGCAAAAGCATCCCGGCAAGCCCCCGGCCGAAGCCTGAAACAAAAAACGCTCTTCCTTTACCCGGAGGGCGTTTTTGTATTATAATAGGGAAAGACAATAAATTCCCGCAGGGGATGGAAAAAGGAGAGAAGATCGGCATGATCGATACCGTTATTTTTGATGTAGGCAAGGTGCTGGTGGACTTTAAGCCGGACGAGCTGATGGAGCGGATGGGGCTTTCCCCGGAAATCAGGGCGACGCTTAGGGAGAAGATGTTCGGCGTCCCCCTCTGGAATGAGCTGGACCGCGGGGTGATGACCGAGGAAGAGGTTGTGGAAGGCTTCATCAAGAACGCCCCGGAGTACGGGCGGGAGATCCGTGCGGTCTTTGAGGGACTTTACGACGCCATCACGATGATGCCCTATGCGGTGGAATGGGTGAGGAGCCTTAAGGAACGGGGCTTCAGGCTTTACATCCTCTCCAACTATTCCGAAAAGCTCTTTGGGCGGACAAAGGACCGCATGGGTTTTTTACCCTATATGGACGGCGCGGCGTTTTCCTACCGCTACCGGCTCATTAAGCCGGACCCCGCCTTTTACCGGGCGCTTTTTGAGGAATACGGCATCGAACCCACCCACGCCGTCATGCTGGATGACCGGCCGGAGAACATCGAGACGGCCCGGAGCCTTGGGGTAACGGGAATCGTCTTCCGGAATTATGAGCAGGCGTCGGCCGAGTTGGAGAAAATTCTGAAGGGCTGAATTTAAGAGACCGTAAAAAGCGCCGGACGCCGGATGACCTCCCGTTTTCGGGCGGCCCCAGGCGTTCCCGGCGGCATTTTCCCGTCCCGGCTTTCCATGCCGGAGCGGGACAGAACAGAAAAAATAACCGGGGGATCAGCCCCCGCGAAAGGAGCCGTCCTATGAACGAGACCCTGGAGACCCTGTTTGCCCGCAAGTCGGTGCGCGCCTATACCGAGGAGCCCATCACCGCTGAGGAGCGGGAAATCATTCTGAAAGCCGCGGCAGAAGCCCCCACCGCCGGCAATATGTCGCTTTATTCCATCATCGAGGTGCAGGACCCTGCCCTCAAGGAGCTTTTGGCTGAGCGCTGTGACCACCAGCCCTTTATTGCGAAAGCCCCGCTTGTCCTCCTCTTTGTTGTTGACTGGCAGAAGTGGATGGACCTGTTCCATCACTTCGGCATGGAGCCGGGGGCGCTGACCGAGGCGGATTTCCTCCTTGCGGCGCAGGACGCCATGGCGGCGGCCCAGAATGCCGTCCTCGCGGCGGAATCGCTGGGCATCGGTTCCTGCTACATCGGGGATATTTTGGAGCACGCGGAGGAAAACATCGAGACCTTCGGCCTTCCTCCCATGGCGGCCCCCTTTGCCATGCTGGTGTTCGGGCGTCCCGCCCCGGCGCAGAAGACCCGGAAAAAGGCCCTTCATTTTGCACCCGAGGAGCTTCTCTCCGTTGACTGCTACCGCCGTCGGGAGGGGGAGGAGCTTTTGAAAATGTTCACCCGTCACAGCGGCGCCGAGTCCCCGGAAGAGCTGGAGACGTGGGCGACCGCCTTCGCAAAGCGGAAATTCTTCTGCGGCTTCCGGGATGAGATGACCCGCTCCTGCCGCGCCATTCTCCGCCATTTTACCGCGCAGGAAAAGAAATAAGGAACAGTTTTGAGACGCTGGGGAGCCTTTCCCGTGAGGGAGGCTTCCGGGCGTCTCTTTTTTCTGGGGAAAAGCTCAAAAATGGACAAAATTTACCCCCTAAATGACCTTAAATTCTGCAATAAATGAGCGTTGACATGGGCGGGATTCCGTCTATAATTATGGATGGCCGATGGGTGACGCCCCAAGGCTTTTTTCGTGAATAAGAAAATCGGTGATTTCGGATGAAGTCGCCGTTTTTAACTTTTTTGAGGAGAGGAGAGAGAACCGATGAAATCAGGAGGACAGGCTTCGGCAGAAGCCGTCTTTGAAGAAAATAACACCTGGAAGATCCTCGGGCGGATCGCACCCCCGGTCATGCTGGCACAGCTCATTCAGGCCATGTATAATATCGTGGACAGCTTTTTTGTCGGGCGGTATTCGGCGGATGGACTGACCGCACTTTCGGTCATCTATCCCATCCAGCTCATCATTACAGCGGTGGCGGTAGGGACCGGCGTCGGGGTCAACACCCTGATGTCGCAGGATTATGCCAAGGGCCGCGGACGCCGTGCCGATCAAACGGCGGGGACGGGAACGATTCTTGCCGTCGTCAGCTGGTTCCTTTTTGCGGTGGTGAGCGGACTGCTCATCCGCCCGTATGTGAATCTTTCGGCGGACGCCCCCGCGGCGGTGGAATATGCCGTCCAGTATGGACAGATCGTCTGCTTCGGGAGCCTCGCCGTCTTTCTGGAAAGCATCTGGAGCAAGGTGCACCAGGCGGCGGGCAATATGAGGACCCCCATGATCGCGCAGGTGGCGGGAGCGCTCACCAATATCGTCCTTGATCCCATCCTCATCTTCGGCATGGGCAAAATCCCCGCTTTTGGTATCGCGGGCGCCGCTTATGCGACGGTGGCGGGTCAGGTGGTCGCGGCGCTTATCACCTCTGGCGGCTTCCGGAAACCGCCCCGCGTGAAGCTGCTCCTTTCCCACACCCATCGGATCTACAAGCTCGGCTTCCCCTCCATCTTCATGCAGCTCCTGTTTACCGTTTATATTATGGCGCTCAACGTCATTCTGGCGGAGTTCTGCGATGAGGCGGTCACTGTGCTGGGACTTTACTATAAGCTGCAGTCCTTCTTCTTCATTCCGCTCAATGGCCTGCAGACCTGCATCGTTCCGCTTTTAAGCTACACCCACGCCAAGCGAGATTACGACCGCTGCCGAACGATCTATAAGAACACGATCCTGATTTCCATGGGCTTTATGCTCCTCGGGGTGCTTGGCTTTGAGCTGATCCCCGCCCAGCTTCTCGGCATTTTTGCGGACAGCGCCAATGTCATCGAGATCGGCGTTCCCGCCTTCCGCATTATAGCAATCAGCTTTTTCCCCGCGGTGGTCTCGCTTATGATGCCGGTCTTTTTTCAGGCGATCGGCAAGGCGAAGCCCAGCATCCTGCTTTCCCTTACGAGACAGATCTTCTGCCTCATTCCGATCTTTTGGCTCATGTCCCGGCTGGGCCTTACCTACGCCTGGACCGCGTTTCCCCTTTCGGAGGTCATTACCGGCACCGTCGGCCTTGTGCTTTATGCCCGGCAGGTGAAAGAGTGGCGCCTCTATGCAAACCACATTTCCATTGATGATAAGAGGAGGATACCCGTTATGAAGATGATTACAGCGATTATCAGCAAGAAGGATTCCGACGAGGTCTGCCGAGCGCTGGCTCAGGGCGGCTTCTATTTCACCAAGATGGCTTCCTCCGGCGGCTTTTTGAGCGCCGGAAACACAACCGTTCTCATCGGTACTGAGGCGGAAAAGGTAAAGGATGCGATCACCATCATCCGTTCCAACTGCTCTACTCGCCGGGAAACCGTTCCCGCGACGGTGCAGCTGGCCTCCGGTTCCTCCACCAACCAGACCGAGGTGATGGTGGGCGGCGCGACCGTCTTTGTAACCGAGGTCGAGGAGTTCGAGAAGATGTAAGACCCCGTTTCAGCATAGCAAAAGATCCCCCCGAAGCCGGAGGGATCTTTTATTTTATCCAGTCAGAAGAGATCTTCCTCCGGGGGCTCCGCTTCGGGAGATTCCTTTTCGGAGGCCTTTTCCTTTTTGGGCTTTTTCTTTAAAAACAGGATGCCTGCCGCCAGGAGCAGAGCTCCGCCCGCCACTGCCGCCACAATGGGCAGAACCGCCGGGGAGCGTCCCTCCGCCAGAAGGAGCTGGCCGGAAAGTGGCGCCTCAAAAACGAGGTAGCTGCCGTCTTGCTGTGCCTCCTTGATGACCGTCCACTGACCGTTTTGGCAGATTGCTGCCACGGGATGACGCACATCCGCGGCCCTCAGGCGCAGGGTTACGGTTTCGCGCCGAGCACCGGTCACCTCATAGGAATAACATTTAAGCGGGGTGCCGATTTCGGGTAAGTCTCCGGGGAGGGGTTCTTCCTTCGCGGTAAGCGCTGCCTCATGCAGGAAGGCGCCCTCCGCCAGCAGCTCGGGGATCTCGCCGCCCCAGGAGATGGTGTCAGCAGGCTCCTCAAAGTAGGCCTCCAGCACCATGGAGCGGGTGAGGTTCTCGGTCGGGAACTCCGGCCAGAGCCCAAGCTTCCCTCCGGATTGGGGAGAGGGCGGCACAAGAGAAAGATCCAGATCGTCGCCGTAGGAGAAGGGGATCTCCGCCACCGTCTCGCCTTCCACGACAAAGCGGTAGGAAAGGGTGAGAAAATCCACGGGAATGTATTGGAGCTTGGAGAAGGCGGGAAAGTCCAGCCCTTCCGCTTTTCCGGCGTAATCCACGCCGTCCACACCGGCGAGGGATTCCATGAGGTAGCAGTTGCCCTGCAGGATTCCGTCGGTTTCCCCCGCGATGGCGCCGCTGTACTCGCCGAAACTCTGGCAATGCACCATGACGCGGCAGTTGGTCATATCCTTGCCCAGACCCGCCACACCGCCGATCCATCCTTCTCCCGAAAGGTCGATGAGGGCGGCAGAGCGGAGAACAGTACCTTTGGTGCGCCCGACGATACCGCCGCAGTAGTCGGTCCCCACCGAGACGGTGCCGCGCGCCGCCGAATCCACGATGGCGCCCGCCTCGGCGCGCCCGACGATGCCGCCGCCGCAGTCATTGCGAACCGAAACGTCTCCGTCAAAGCGGCAGTTCCGGATGGCGGCGATGAGCGAAACATAGGTGTCGGAAAGAAGCTGGATCTCCTCCAGCGGCAGGGTGGTCTCGGGGTTATCGGTGACCTCCACCGAAACCGAGCCCAGAATACCGCCGACGTTGGAGTCGCCCAGGACATCGCTCTCGGAGCGGCAGTCGGAAAGAACGCCGGGACCCCGGGTCACATGGAGGGACTGATCCTTTATGCTAAGCTCCGGCTTTTTGTTCATATGGTAGAGCGACGCCCGGATGGCGTCCAGATTGACAAGCATCTGATCGGAGAGGGACTGCAGATGGGAGCGATCCTGCCCCGCGCCGGAAAGGATCGAATCCATTTCCCGCTGAATGATGTCGGTCTGTTTGTCGATCTCATCGAGAAGCGGCCCGAGGTCTCCGGAGCCGCCAGAGGAGGAGCCGTAGAGGGCTTTCAGCTCGCTGTAATACGAATCTGCCGACGTAAGAGCGGCGTCGCTCTGGGTAAAGAAGGCGCTGCTCGCGGAGATAAGCCGATCTGCGGCGGAGAGAAGAGCCTCTGCAGCAGATCGGATGGCCTCCTCGTCCGAGGCGGCGGTCTCCCACCCGGAGAAGAGGGTGTCTTTGGCTGAGCCGAGGGCGCCCAGCGCCGTTTTGGCGTTCTGTACCCGTTCCCACGGCTTGGCAGGGGGCAGGGGCGGCGCGGAGTCCGCCGTGAGGGAGCCTTCCTCGCTCTTTCTCTGGACGGCGTCGCAGTAGAGGGAGAGGGCGTCCAGTTCCGCCGAGAGGAGCCGCAGCTCCTTCCTCAGGTTCTCGGTCTCGGTCTTTATCCGGTCCGCGGCCTCCTTTTGGATTCCCGCGGCTTCATTTTCTGCGGGCAGGCCGGCAAAGAAACCGGAAAGCGTTTCGGCGTTGTTTTTTATCGTTTCGGCGTCTGTCTGGGTGTTGTCAAGATACGCCGAGAGCACGGGGCGGGTCTCCTTGAGGAGGGGAGAGAGCGCTTGGGTGATCCGCAGAAGCTCCGGAAGGAAATTGCCGGGTCTTCCGCTTCCTGAGCCGGACTGGTGCGCCGCATCCTTAATGGCCCCTACCGACTGATGAATGGTATGAAGCCCCGAGCTTCCGCGTCCCACCATGGAGTCGAGGGTGTCGAGATAATCCTGTGTTTGGGAAAGCAGAGCCGACAGGTTTTGGTTGAGATTTTCAGCGGAGGAGGGGTTGGAGACAATTTTGGAAAGCGGCTCCAGTTGTCCCGTAATGCCGCCAACGTCCTTGCGGCCGTTAATGGCGGAGTAATTCTGACAGCCGGTAATCTCTCCCGTCTGCAGGCCCGCCACACCGCCGACATTGTAGCCGATGTGGGGATAGCCCACCTCCCCTTGGTTTACGGAGTCCCGGACAACTCCCTCGGTGCGTCCCGCAATACCTCCGGTATTGAGCGGCGTTTTCTGATTGTCCCCGGTATTGACCGGGCCGCAGTTCAGAGAGGACAGCACGGTACCGAGGTTTTCTCCCACGATGCCGCCGGTGTTTTCGGTGCCGGAAACCGCGGCATAGCTGATGCAGCTTTCCAGACGCCCGTTTTCTCCGCAGCAGCCGACAAGGCCGCCAACGTCCGATTTGCCGGTGACCGTGCCCCGCGCCACTACGCGCCGGACCGCGCCGTCACACTCCCCGGCGAGAAGCCCCGCGCGGGAGGCGGTGCCGTGCAGGGTGATGGAGCCCTCCACAGAGAGGTCCTCCACCAGGGCGTGGCGGGTCAGGGTGCGGAAAAGCCCCACACGGGAGCCTTTGGCATCCAGAGAAAACCCGGAGATGATGTGATTGTTGCCGTGAAAGACCCCTTGGAAATAGGGAACAGGGGTAAATTCCTGCCCGGTAAAGTCAAGGTCGGTAAGAAGCTCCACCGTGACGCCGAGCGACCAGACGTCGCGTACGCACTCCTCGGCGAAGGTGTTAAAGTCCTCAACGCTTCGGATCTCCACTGTCTTTTGCGCGGCAAAAGACGTCGGAAAGAGAGGCGTGAGCAGGAGCAGTGAAAGCAGGGCTGCCAGCGGCTTTTTTATTTTTTCCATACTTCCTGCACCTCCTCATCCTCTTCTTTTTCGGGTTCTTGGTATTTGCTCTCGACCAGAGCGTCCACACTGCCGCGCAGAACACCCCGGAATTCACCGTCCAGATAACCGGAAACATGACCGCGGACGTGTCCGTCCAGACGCATGACCCCCTGCGAGAAGCGCTTTTTCCGCTCCAGATTCAGGGTAATGGCGGTGCGTTCAATGAGCTGATCTCCCAGAAGCAGCATCTGCGGCAGGACCGTCATGACGAGGAAAATGGAGGTGACGGTACCGCGCCCCAGCGTCAGTCCCACCGAGCCGATGGTGGCGTCGGTGGTGATGCCTCCGATGAGGAAGCCGGCCACCGACATGATGGTACCGGAGGTGAGGATGGTGGGGAAGCTCTGGTCCAGAGCGGCGACGACCGCCGCCTGCCCGGAAAGCTGACTGCGGAGCTCCTGATAGCGGTTGGTGATGACGATGGCGTAGTCAATGGTCGCGCCCATCTGAATGGAGCTGACCACGAGATAGCTTAGGAAGTAAAGATTGCTGCCGGTGAGGACCGGGAAGGAGAAGTTGATCCAGATGGAGCCCTGAATGGTGAGCACCAGAAGAATGGGCAGACCCGCTGACTTAAAGGTAAAGAGCAGGATGGTCATAACAAAGAGGGCGGTCAACACACTGATTTTGAGGTTGTCGTCCGAGAAGGAATCGGCAAGGTCAAAGGCGTTGGTAGAGGTGCCGACCAGCACCACATCCTCCGGCGGGTATTCCCGCTCGGCGATACTCCGGATTTCCTCCAGAAGCGCTTCAATTTCCTCTCCCTCGGTGGGAAGATCGGCGGTAAAGACAAGCCGGGACCAGTTTTTGCCCCGGAGCTGCTTTAAGCCGCGGTCCAGCTCTTTTTCCAGGTCCGCAACCTTTTCTTCCTGCTCCTCGGTGAGGTTCACCACGCCTTTGTCCCGCTGTTCCAACAGGAATTCAAAGACGCTGATGAGCGGTGCGGAGTAGGAATCGACATCCTGAAAGACCGCACCGTATTCCTCCACGCTGAGGCCGTAGGCCTGATAGAGCAGGCGGCAGAGCACAATATCCACTCCGGAAAGCTCGGAGAAGCGGCGGGGGGTCAGCTCATCGGTGAGCATCATCCCTTCATCCACCTCAATGTTGGCAAGTCCCAGTGCGGAGGAGATATGCGGCAGCCTTTCCACCTCGCGGAGGATCTTCTGCTCACTCTTGTAGTCCCGGCGGGGGACCAGAAGCGCGATGGTGTTCTTTTTCCCGAAGGTCTCTTCTACCTTTTCCTGCTCCATCTGCCACTGGGGCTTGTTGTGGAAGTCGGCGTTGCCGGTATCAAAGACATAGGCGCACCGGGAGGAAAGCACCACGCCCGCTACCACCGCGACCAGAAAGATGGGCGGCAGGATATGACGAAGCGCCACAACCCCCTTGCCCCAGAATTCGATGCGGGGTACGAGGTTCTTGTGGCGGGTGCGTTCGATAGACTTGCTGAACAGCATCAGAAGCCCCGGCATCAGAAGAAAGACTGAGAGCATGCTGCAGAGGATGCCCTTGGAGAGCACGATGCCCATATCAAAGCCGATTTTGAGCTGCATCAGCATGAGGGCGGCAAGCCCCGAGATGGTGGTGAGGCTGGAGGAGGCGATCTCCACAATGGCCTTGCTGAGCGCCTCGATGTTGGCCTCGCGGGGTTCCAGCCCGCCGTCCAGTTCTTCCATATAACGGTGACAGAAGATGATGGCGTAGTCGATGGCAAGCGCCAGCTGCAGCACCACGGCAATGGCGTTGGTGATGAAGGAAATGGAGCCGAAAATAAAGTTGGTGCCCATGTTGAGCACCGCCGCGACCAGAAAAACGATGAGATAGACCGGGACCTCCATATAGCTTTTGGAGGTGAAGAGCAGCACCACGATAACGACCACCATCGCGATGGCGAGAATGACGGTCATCTCCTGTCGGAGCGTCACGGTGATGTCCCGTCCCACCTCGGTGGAGACATAGGCGTCGTAGCCGGAAAGCAGCGAACGAATCTCCTCCATGGCGGCTTTGGAGCCGGGGTCGTTGGGTTCTCCCTCAAAGGAGACCGAAAAGAGGGCGGCGGAGCCTCGCAGATGGTCGGAGGTGTCGTCAAATTCCACCGCAGAAACACCCGGGACCGCCTCTATTTTGCGGCAGAGCGTTTCGGCGGTCTCATAGACGATGTTGTTGACCATGACGTCGGCGGTGCCCAGTGTGACAAATTCCTCCTCCATCAGGGTCAGCCCGTGCCGGGTCTCGGTTTCCGGCGGGAGGTAGGTGGTGATGTCGTTGTTGATGACGACCTTGCGGATGGAGAGGGCGCTGAACACAAAGGCGACCGCAAAGACAAGGTAAAACGCCTTGCGCTTATCCACAATGAACCGCGCGATCTTGATCATTGGCGATTCCGATTGCTTGACTTCTTTCATTGAAAACCACTCCTTGACAATACTACTATTATAAAACAGGAGCTCTTTCCGGTAAATAGACAATCGCCCCATGGTGTAAAGGGGTAAAAAGAAGCCCCGCCGCTCAAAGGAGAGACAGGGTGTTGCGGCGAAAAAATGGTTCAAAGCCCGATGAGCTTTCTCCATCCGGCAATATAGAATTCCTGCAGCTGGTGAACATAGCGATCGGCGGTTGACTTTGGAATATTATGGATGACCATCTCAAAGAACGAAGAAAACAGTCCTCTGTACAGGAAGTGTTCCAGCTCCGGCTCAATTGGTCTGGTCGCAATGCCAATGCTGTGTATCGAATCCACTAAAGAGCGTGCGGCGGCGGTCTTTATCTGAACCAGCTCGTCCACGAATCCCTCATATTTGGTACCGGCAGCGCTGCAGACAAGCAGCTTGAAAGCGGACATATGGGAATAGATATACTCGATCATCCATTCCGAGCGCACCAAGACCCGTTCAACCATCTGATCACATTTTTCCTGTGGGGAGAGGGCGGCAAAGCGCCCGATGGATTCCCGGTAGGTGCGGATAAATTCCCGGTATTCCCGCCCGACCATTTCATCAAAGAGCGCTTCCTTGCTGCTGTAATAGCCGTAGAACGCGCCGGTGGTAACGCCCGCCAGCTTGACGATGCTTCGGAGAGATGCGTCCCGGAAGCCCTTTTGGGTGAATTCTTCGAAGGCAGCTCTGCGGATGCGCCCAAGAGTGCTGTACTCGGATTCCCTGTGCCACCCGGTAAATTCATCCGCCCGATCGCCCAGAAGCGCCTCGAAGAGCGCCTCCTTGCTGTCGTAGTAGCCATAGAATGCGCCGGTGGTGACGCCGGCTTTTTTGACGATGGTGCGAAGCGACGCGGACCGATAGCCGTTGGCGGTGAATTCC
Organism: Angelakisella sp.; assembly: GCA_020025195.1. GTDB lineage: Bacteria > Bacillota > Clostridia > Oscillospirales > Ruminococcaceae > Angelakisella. Next base: position 4,545 of record JAHHSN010000010.1, on the reverse strand, counting down.
TCCATAGCGGCTTTGTGGATTCGCTCCAAGGTCGAACGCTCGCTCTTTTCCATCCTGCTTTTCTTCCTCCCTGTTTTATGAAATGGGTCCCTTTGCCATCCGGGTTTTTCCCCAATAACACGATATCTATGTTATATGTTATCACGAAAATATAAAAAATCAAAGTTTCTTATGCCGGCGGGCCGGGCGCTCTCTCAAAAGAATTTGACAAACCGGGAGAGAGGGAGTAGACTAAAATAGTTCTATAAAAGGGAATGAAGTGCTCCCCCGGGAAACCGAAACCGCTTAAGTTAGCTGATGACTTCTGTGACTATTTCACAGGGGACATTGGCTTTTTTTATTATTGAAGGAGGATTTTTCTGTGCTGACATCTCTCGCGCTCATCTTCATTGCGGGGCTTGCCATGGCGGCTCTCTGCCGCTGCCTCAGGCTCCCCGGCATCATCGGGATGCTGGCGACCGGCATCATTCTGGGGCCGTTCTGCCTCGATCTCTTTGACCCGTCCATCCTCATGATTTCCGCCGAGCTTCGCCGGATGGCGCTCATCATCATTCTCATCAAGGCGGGGCTTTCGCTCAAGCTCTCCGACCTCAAAAAGGTGGGACGTCCCGCCATCCTCATGTCCTTCCTTCCTGCCTGCTTTGAGATAGCGGCGCTCCTTCTGCTGGGGCCCCGCTTCCTCGGCCTTTCCCTCATGGAAAGCGCCATCGTCGGCGCGGTGCTGGGGGCGGTTTCACCCGCCGTGGTGGTGCCCCGCATGGCGCAGCTGATGGAGACCCGCTACGGCACCGAAAAGCGCATCCCGCAGCTCATCATGGCCGGCGCCTCCTGCGATGATATCTTTGTCATTGTGCTGTTCACCACCTTTATCGGCATGGAACAGGGAGAGTCCGCCACGCTCCGGAACTTCCTCGATATCCCGGTTTCCATCGTGCTGGGCATCCTTCTGGGAGGACTGGTCGGCTGGGCGCTTGCCATCTTCTTTGAGCGCCGCTATGTCCATGGAAACCGCATCCGCAACAGCCTCAAGGTCATCCTCATCCTCGGTTTTTCCTTCCTGCTTATGGCGGCGGAGGATGCCGTCAAGGAATGGGTTGCTGTTTCGGGGCTTCTTGCGGTGGTCAGCATGGCCATGGTGCTCAGCATGAAATGCACCCCCGCGGTTTCCCGCCGCCTCTCGGAAAAGTTCGGGAAGCTCTGGCTCGCGGCGGAGGTTATTCTCTTTGTGCTGGTCGGCGCTGCGGTGGATATCCGTTACACCATGGAAGCGGGACTTTCCGCCGTTCTGGTCATTCTGCTGGCCCTTGTACTTCGCTCGGTGGGTGTGCTGTTCTGCCTGATCGGTACGAACCTTAATAAGAAGGAACGGCTCTACTGCGTCCTCTCCTACCTCCCCAAGGCAACGGTGCAGGCCGCCATCGGCTCGGTGCCGCTGGCACTGGGCCTTGACTGCGGCAATATGGTGCTTTCTGTCGCGGTGCTTTCCATCCTCATTACCGCGCCCCTCGGCGCCATCGCGATGGATCTTTCCTATAAAAAGCTCCTCACCCATGACGAAGCTCCCGCCGGAAAACCGGAGCGTCTCCCCAAATAAGAGCATCATAAAAAGCCGCCCGGGTTCTGGACCGAGGCGGCTTTTTGCGATGTATTTTATTTGTTCCGACAAAGGAAAACCAATTATGTCAGCGGCTGGGGGTCTCTCCCGAGACTTGATACAGCTCTGTTCCATAGTGTGCGGACGAGAAACCGTTATCCAGGAAAATGGAAAAGAACGGCGTCATCTTATTATAAATCTCCGTATCCGAAGGCTTCGGAAGAGACAGCAGGTACCCGATAAATTCCTTTGTTACAGCTCCCGCAATCACCGTTCCGTATTCCCAATCACATTCTTTTATTTTCCCATACTGTAACGCCATTTGAATTTCTTTCCGTTCTTCCTTCCAGCAGTGAATTTCAAAGCGCGTGGCCGTTTGGAGCTTTACAGATATGAGTTCCTTCCATTCTGCGTTATTGTCTGACGTGGTGTCGATTTCCAACGATTCGGTCTCAAATTCCATAGAGATGCTCCTTTCCCATTTCGACCTTCTATTTTATGTTGGGCCAGATTGCGCCCTCAGGCAAAAACCAGCTGTACCAGCAGCATATAGACGATTGTCCCTGCAAAAATGCTGAGGAGGGTATTGTGCCGCCAGAGCTGAAGCAGTACAGTGAGCCCGCCCGCTATAAGAGTGGGCAGCAGGGAGGAGGGGCTGGTGACGTCTACACCGCGCAGACAATAGATCACCAGCATCCCCATGACGGCATAGGGCAGCACCTGTCCGAGATAGAGGATGAAGCGCGGCGTGCTTTCCCGCTTGTCCAATATCCAGAAGGGCAGAAAACGCAGCGCCGCCGTCACCGCTGCCATGGTGAGGATGAGGAGCAGGGTGTGGGTGGTATCAGGCATTCTTCTCCGCCTCCTTTCCATCCAGTGAGGGGCGGAGAGCACCCAGCCCCAGGAGGATCAGCAGCATAGCGGGAATGAGGAACAGCTCCTGCCCTGTGAGAAGGAGCGCAAGAAGCGTCGCTCCAAGGCCGAGGAGAGCGGGGCGGTGCTCCTTGGTGGAGGTCCACTGTTCCACAAAAACGGTGAGAAACAGCGCCGTCATGGAAAAATCGATCCCGGTCGTATCAAAGGGGATGACCTGTCCCAAAAGCCCGCCGATGAGGCTTCCAAGGCCCCAGTAGAGGTAGCCGAACAGGCTCACCAGAAGCCGGAAGGTGTGGGGATTCTCGCCCTCGGGGGTTTTGCCGTCGCAAAGCAGGGAATAGCTCTCATCGGTAATGGTAAAGACGAGAAAGGGGCGTTTGGCTCCTGCGTCCTTATAAAGCCCATAAAGCGAAAGGCTGTAAATCAGGTTTCTTATATTGACGGTAAAGGTGGTGAGCGCCGTTGCAAGGATGGAAGCGCCGCTCGCGATGAGACTGACGCCGACAAACTGCATGGAGCCCGCGTAGATGAGAAGACTCATGAGGAGTGCCCAGCCCGCACCGTAGCCGACCCCGCCCAGCAGGATGCCGAAGCCGATGCTGAGGAAGACATAGCCTGCCAGCGTGGGGAGGGAATGAATAAATGCCGCCCGCAGGACATTTTTGGTCATAGGGTTCCCCTTTCTTTCCGTAAAAGCATTGCGAAAATAGTAGCACAGATGCGGGAAAGTTGCAAGGGAGTCAAAGAAAAAGCCGCTTGCCCAAAGGCAAAACGGCGGAAAGGATTTTGCTTATTTGAGGGGAAGAAGTTCCCGGACGGTGAGCGTTTCTCCCGAGACGGAAAAGCGCACCTCCCACTCGGCAAAGGGGAAGCCGTAGATCCGCTCGGGGTTCTCCTGATAGGAGGGACGGGGGTCCTGCTTCAGGAGGCCGGTAAGGGCAGCAAGGCGCTCCGGGGAGAGCTTTTCCGCCATCTCCTTCGGGAACTCCACCGAGAGGGCATAGTCTCTGGAATCCTCGGTAAAGCCGGCCGTGGCGTCGGGGTGGCTGTCAATGTGGGGAAGATAGGGCTTGATGTCATAGATGGGGGTGCCGTTCATGAGGTCGGCGCCGGAAACAAGAAGAACGGTCCCCTTGCCCGCGGTTTTTTCCGTCCCCAGAAGCTGTACCGAGGAAAGCCCGATGGGATTCGGACGAAAGGGAGAGCGCGTCGCAAAGACCCCCATGCGGCGGTTGCCGCCCAGACGGGGCGGGCGGACGGTGGGGGACCAGGTCTCCCGCACCGCTTCGGAAAACTCCCAGAGGAGCCAGAGGTGAGAGAAGCCTGTAAGCCCCCGGAGTGCTGAGGGGTCACGGTACTTTGGCTCAAAAACCACCCGGGAAATAAGCTCCGGGACCAGTCCACTCTGCCGGGGAATGCCGAACTTGGTGGGGAAATCGCTCTCAATATGGGCGATAATCTTCATGGAATACACACCTTTCTTGCCGCTCTGTAAAACAAGGCGGCACTCAGAGGAAAAATTTCTTGTGGAGCGATTCTCTCAAGGGACGGCAGGTGCCGATGAGAATGAGAGCAAGCCCGAGGATGGTACAGACCGAGAGGGGATAGAATGACCAGAAAAAAACCTCATGGATGTGAAAGGTGAGATTGAGGAGAAATTCCAGCATCACAATGTAGCCGCCGGTGAGGAGAAATGCACCGCCATAGATAAAGAGATACCCGGAACGGAGGTAGCGTACCAGTGTAATAACGGCGGTGACGATGAGCGCCGCGCCGCCCGTTACCGGGAGGGCAAAGGTGAGAAACCAGTGCCCGCCGGTGGCAAAATCGATGTAAAGGAGATAGAGCGCTGCTGCGGCAAAATCCACCGGTACAAAGACGACGGGATTGGGGGCGCGAAACCAGAACGGCAGGATGAAAACGATATAACTCAGAAGAAGTCCGCCGGCGGCGTAGCCCGACCAGACAATGCCGCCGTTCACCCGCCAGTCGCAGAGCAGGGTGATGATCGCCGCAAGAAGGAAAAGTACCGTCAGGACAAAGAGAAGACCGGTTCGGTTCACCTCCTCCGGGCG
>JAHHSN010000001.1 GCA_020025195.1 Angelakisella sp. | reverse complement strand
GCTGGATTCTCTGGAACCGCCTTACGATGTTGCGGAGTGGATACGACAGATGGATACAGAATACATCCTGCACCACAAGGATTACTTCGTGTCCGCTATGGGTCAGCAAATGAGGCTGGAGAGCGACGAAAAAATTCAGATCCACCGGAAGAAGCTGGAACGCAATCAGAAGCGGATTGCAGAGCTGAAGCGGCTGTTCATCAAGATCTATGAGGATAACGCTGCAGGACGGCTCAGTGATGAGCGTTTTGATATGATGAGTCAGAGCTATGAGTCAGAACAGAAACAGCTGGAAGAAGAGGTTCTGGCCTTACAGCAGGAAATTGAAGTACAGGAACGACAGCATGAGAACATCGAGCTTTTCATCCAGAAGGCCGACAAGTATGTGGGCATCGAGAAGCTGACGCCCTACGCCCTGCGGGAGCATCTATGTGGAAGCCCCGGACAATTCCTCCGGCAAGCGCAGGCAGAGCATCCTCATCAAGTATGACGGCATCGGCTTCATCCCGCTGGATGAGCTTATAAACGGAAAAACGGCGTGACCGAAGTCACGCCGCTTTCCGAGAACACGTAGTTCTCATGATTTTTTGAATTTTACTGTTTTGCGGCCACCGAGCTCAACGGGCGGCTTTGTTTTTATGCTTATAAGTTTCTGTTACTCCCCGGAAATGCCGGCAGCGCGGAAGTCTTCCCTTCTCCGCTCCTCGATTGCTTCCCGAAGGATCATATCCTTCACCTTCATGAGGCGGACCTTGGTTGCGTTTTCGTTTTCCTCCAGCTTCATGGTGATGTAGCGGATGTTTTCCTCCGCCTGCGGGATCATCACATATTCGAGGGCATTGACGCGGCGGCGGGTCTTTTCGATCTCCTCCGCGAGAAGCTGCATCGTCTTTTCGACCTGTGCCAGCTCCAGCATATCCTCAAACACCTGACTGAGCTTTACCATCGCGTCGTCCAGCTCGCCGGACGTCTGGGCAAAGCCATAAGGAAAGATCTCGGAGGGGTCGGCGTTCTTGGTCTTAAAGTCATAGACCGGAACATTGACGCTCATGATGTTTTTGCAGGTCATGGTAAGTTCCACACTTTGGCGGGGATACAGCAGGGCCTGCTCCAGAAGCTCCGGAGACATGATGGCGGACGCCACCGAAAGCGATGCAAAGGCCTCCGTCAGGCCCTCCTCCACACGGGCGCGAAGCTCTTTGTTGAGGCGGATCACATCCAAAAACTGCCGCATCAATTCATCTCGCTTATCCTTGAGGAGCTTATGACCGCGGGATGCCGTTTTGAGCCGTTTTTTCTGCTGATTCAGCACCATTCTGGTCGGGGTAATCGCCGTATTAGCCACGCAGCCTCACCTCCCTATCTCGTAACTCGGGGCTCATTCGGTTTCCTTCTTGGGATAGTATTTTTCGATATACTCGGGTTTGATGCGCTTCAGTTCCGACTTCGGCAGGATGGAAAGAAGCTCCCAGCCGAGATCAAGGGTCTCCTCGATGGTGCGGTTGGTCTCGTTCGACTGTCCCACATAGCGTTTCTCAAACTCATCCGCGAATTTTGCGTAAAGCTTATCGTTTTCGGAAAGTGCCGACTCACCCAGAATAGTCATAAGCTCACGGGCGTCCTTCCCGGCGGCATAGGCTGCAAACAGCTGGTTCATGGTACCGGAGTGATCCTCACGGGTCTTGCCCTCGCCGATCCCCTTATCCTTAAGACGAGAAAGGGATGGCAGCACATCCACAGGAGGAATGATGCCCTTGCGGTAAAGCTCACGGGAAAGGATGATCTGTCCCTCGGTGATATAGCCGGTGAGGTCGGGAATGGGATGGGTCTTGTCGTCCTCCGGCATGGTGAGGATGGGGATCATGGTGATGGAGCCGTCTTTGCCGACCCGACGGCCTGCCCGCTCATACATGGTGGCAAGGTCGGTATAGAGGTAGCCGGGATAGCCGCGGCGGCCGGGAACCTCTTTCTTAGCCGCCGAGATCTCACGGAGCGCTTCGGCGTAGTTGGTGATATCGGTGAGGATGACCAGAACGTGCATATCCTGCTCGAAGGCGAGGTATTCCGCGGCGGTGAGCGCCATACGCGGGGTGGCGATACGCTCAACGGCGGGGTCGTTTGCGAGGTTGGTAAAGAGCACGGTACGGTCGATGGCGCCGGTGCGCTTAAACTCCTGAACAAAGTACTCGGCTTCCTCAAAGGTGATGCCGATAGCGGCAAACACCACAGCGAAATTACTGGAGGCGTCCCCCAGCACCTTGGCCTGACGCGCAATCTGCGCCGCGAGAGGCGCGTGCGGCAGGCCGGAGCCGGAAAAGATGGGAAGCTTCTGTCCGCGGACCAGCGTGTTGAGCCCGTCAATGGTGGAAACGCCGGTCTGGATGAACTCGGCGGGATAGGCGCGGGCGGCGGGGTTCATGGGGAGGCCGTTGATGTCCAGCTGCTTTTCCGCAAGGATCTCCGGGCCTCCGTCGATGGGATGACCCATGCCGTTAAAGACCCGTCCCAGCATATCGCCGGAAACGGCCAGCTCCAGCGGATGGCCCAGAAAACGCACCTTGCTCCCCGCCAGATTGATACCCGCGGCGGATTCAAAGAGCTGAACGACGGCGGTATCCCCGTTGACCTCCAGCACCTTGCAGTGGCGGACCTCTCCGTTGGTCAGCTCAATTTCCCCCAACTCATCGTAGGTGACGCCTTCCACCTGGTTTACGACCATCAAAGGGCTCGCGACCTCATGAATTGTCCTGTATTCCTTGATCAAAACCGGTCACCCCCTTCGATTACTTTTTCAATCTCTGCCTTCATTTCCTGTGCGATGGCGGCATAAGCCTCCACATATTCCGCATCAGGAACGCTCTTGGCACGGCCAATCTTCTCTCGCGCACCGATCTTAGAAAGAGCGCCGACGTCGGCTCCCTGCTCCAGAGCGGCACGACAGAGCTTGTCATAGTCGAGAATCAGTCCCATGAGGAGAAACTGGCGCTCGGTGGTGCTGTAAGAATCAATATCCACAAAGGCATTCTGCTGCAGGAAGTCCTCTCGGATCATCTTCGCGGTCTCCAGCGTGAGACGGTCGGAAGCGCCGAGGGAATCCGCGCCAACCAGACGCACAATCTCATTCAGGCTGGTCTCCTGCTGCAGGATGGACATGGCCTGCTCCCGCTGCTTCATGAAGCCAGGATAGTGCTTCTCATACCATTTCCCAAGGGAATCGGTGTAGAGCGAATAGGAGGTCAGCCAGTTGATGGCCGGGAAGTGGCGGGCATAAGCCAAGGAGGAGTCGAGCCCCCAGAACACCTTGACGATCCGCATGGTCGCCTGCGAAACCGGCTCGGAGGTATCACCGCCGGGAGGCGAAACGGCGCCGATGGCGGTAAGGGAGCCTCTGCGATCATCACTGCCAAGGCACTGCACCACGCCCGCGCGCTCATAGAACTGGGCAAGACGGGAGGCAAGGTAAGCGGGATAGCCCTCCTCACCGGGCATCTCCTCCAGACGGCCGGACATCTCACGCAAGGCCTCCGCCCAGCGGGAGGTGGAGTCCGCGATAACCGCGACGTCATAGCCCATGTCGCGGAAGTACTCCGCGATGGTGATACCGGTATAGATGGATGCTTCACGCGCCGCAACGGGCATATCCGAGGTGTTGGCGATGAGGACGGTACGCTTCATAAGGGGTTCCCCGGTGCGGGGGTCATGCAGCTCCGGAAACTCCATCAAAACGTCGGTCATTTCGTTGCCGCGCTCACCGCAGCCGATATAGACCACGACGTCCACGTCCGACCACTTGGCCAGAGCGTGCTGTACCACCGTCTTGCCGGAGCCGAAGGGCCCGGGAACCGCAGCGGTGCCGCCCTTCGCCAGCGGGAACAGCGTATCAATAACGCGCTGACCGGACTGCAGAGGACGCTCCGGAACATATTTGCGGGTATAGGGACGATTCACACGAACCGGCCACTTCTGCATCATGGTGAGTTCTTTTTCCTCTCCCTTTTCCGTCTTAAGGGTGCAGACGGTCTCGGTGACGGTAAATTCGCCCGCCCGGATGGAGCTGATAATACCCTTCATCCCATAGGGAACCATGATTTTATGAAGGATGGCGGAGGTTTCCTGCACCGTGCCGATGACGTCGCCGGCCTCCACCTCATCCCCCTCCTGTACGGTCGGGGTGAAGTTCCACTTCTTCTCCCGGCTGAGAGCCGGAATATCCACGCCGCGTGCAATGGTGTGACCGCTCAGCTTTCTGATTTCGGTCAGGGGGCGCTGGATGCCGTCGTAAATTCCCTCCAGAAGGCCGGGGCCAAGCTCCACCGAAAGAGGGGTTCCGGTGGTATAGACCTCGGCGCCGGGGCCTAGCCCGGAGGTTTCTTCATATACCTGAATGGAAGCGCAGTCCCCTGTCATGTTAAGGATCTCGCCGATGAGGTGCTGATGACCGACACGGACAACGTCGGAAACGTTCGCGTCGGAAAGACCTTCGGCGACGACCAGAGGACCGGCTACTTTAATAATTTTACCGCTCATGCGAGTATCTTCCTCCTTAAAGGATATTGGAACCGACCGCTTTTTCCACAGCCGATTGAAGCGCGGACTGTCCCAGTCCGATCGGACCGTCCCGCCCGGGGATCAGGATGATTGCAGGGGTGAGACAGGACTTAAAATGATCGATCTCCGGCTTTAGCTCCGCGGCAATCCGCTCCTCGAGGTAGAGGATGGCATACTGATCCTCATTCCCCTCTCGGGTCAGCTCCCGCAGGAGCTTGCGGGCGGCGGCCGCGTCATCCACCGGAAAGATGTCAAGACCGAGAGCCTTAAAGCCCACGACGGTATCGCCGGAGCCGATCACGCCGATCTTAAGCATTACTATCACGCAGCCTTTCCCTGATGATTTCCGGAGGGATCCTGAGGAGCCGACCGGTTAGGATCATACGAAGCGCCGTCGTTTGGTTCTCCAGCGCGAAAAGATACGAAAGCACCGGGCCGGGACCGAAGGTGATCCACTCCGAACCGGCCAGATAAGCCGTAACTGCGTTGTCTGCGGCCAGCTCAAACGCTGTAAGGTGTTCTTCCTTTACAGCCTTTTCTCCCAGCAGCGCCACCTCCGCAAGGCCGGAATCCGAGAAAAGCTCGGCAAAGGACTCCTCCCCCGCCACTTTTTCCAGAATCTCTGACGTGGGGACCTTCCCTCCGGGGAGAAGTGTTTCCCGGAGGAACTCGGCGTCCCGCCCCATTCTGAGGGCGCGCACCGTGCTTCTGAGGTTCGCGCTGTCAATGAGGAGCCGTACATAACCGTCAATAAAAGGGTCGCCCAACGCCTCGGAAGCCGCCAGCATCTCGGAAAAATAGGCTCGGTCGAGGATCATATCCGCCTGCTGCGGGTTCTGGGAGGAAGACATCACCTCGTGCGCTCCCTGCATGGCGTCCGCCATTGTTTGGGGGAGTGCGGAAAGGTCTTCCTCCTGCACGGCATGAACCAGCTCATCGGGGTCGACCCTGCCGGCGGAGGACAAAAGCCGCCGGGACGCGCCGGGCACTCCGCCCGTTTTAATGAGAACCTTCGCGTTGTGGTAATCATAAGGAATGCGGAACAGATCGACCAGCTCCTTCTGGGCCGCCGCCTCTGCGACATCCTGCAGCTCGGCGTTGCGGTAACGCGCCAGCTCCGCCTCCACCTCGGTCGAGTTCATCTGAGACATATCCTCGTATCCGCAGTCGGTCAGAGAACGGGCCGCGTCCGCGAAGCTCCCCTCGGTGAGGAGATTTTCCAGCGCGTCGCGGGAAAGCATCTTGGTTTCCTTCGCTCTGAGATACGCGGAAAGAAAGATATAATCGGTGTCCTTACTCTTTGACAAGCCTCCACCTCCTTTATTATTTCATTCATTTATGAAAAGAGGATCGAAGCCACTTCGGAGGCCAGCTCCTTTCTCATCAGAGCAAGGAGGGTATCCACCGAGCAGTTGACCTCTACGGCGCCGTTTTTCAGAACGACGCCGGCTGCGATCTCACGGGTCTCGTCATCGAGGGTAAGCTCTCCCCCAATGCCCTTTTCCCGTAAGAGCCGATTGGCCTCTGAAAGCACCTTTGGGCCGTATTTTTTGCGGTCCTCGGGGTTAAGGACAATAGAACCAAGGCCGTGCTCCGCGGCCGCTGCCGCCTCGCGGGCCAGAAACGCGGTGTACTCCTCCTCCGAAAGAGAAAGGAGCTTTTCCCGCGCCAGCCCGAAGGCTTCCTCCACCATCTCCTGCTTAAGGGCCAGCATCTCCTTCTTTTCCATCATGAGGAGACTGCTTTCCAGCCGCTCCGCTTCGCTTTTCCGCTCACGGTCGGCCTCGTCCTTCAGGGCGGCTTTCAGAGCCTCTTCCCTTTTAAGGTACCCGGCTTTTATCTCGGCGCACTTAGCGTCCGCCTCCGCCAGAACGACGCTTGCGGCCGCCTCTGCTTCCTCGGAAAGCCGTGCTGTGATCTTATCGATTCCGTTCATAACGCACCTTCCTTTTATTCTGGATCAGCCCGTTTGATCAGCGAACATTGATGATCATCAGGAAGGAGGCGAGCAGCGAAAGGATGGCATAGAATTCTACCGTGATACAGAAGATCATGCCCTTGGACCAGTCGTCGGGCTTCTTGGCCAGAATGTTGATGCCGGCGGCGGCGACACGGCCCTGCAGAATGGCGGAGAACAGTCCGCCGAGCGCCATGGGCAGGCACGCCACAAAGTAGCCGATGCCCTCCGCGAGGGTCAGGCTGGAGGCGGTGCCGTTCAGAAGACCCATCTGGAGCGCCGCAAAGAACCAAATAACCAGACCGTAAAGGCCCTGCGTGCCGGGGATGACCTGAAGGATCAGCGCTTTACCGAATTTGCTGGGATCCTGCGCGCAGAGACCTGCACCGGCTTCACCGGCCATGCCGGTTCCCTTCGCGCTGCCGATTCCGGGAAGGACCGCCGCGAGGCCGGCGCCCAAAAGACCTACTGCCATACCGAGTTCCATAGTAATTTCCTCCTTAATTTACAACATCAACATATTTAGGATCGAACTTGAGGGGTTTGAAAGGACGACCTCCGTCCTTATAGAATTTATTGAAGTATTCAAGGCACTGGAGCCTGAGGTCATGGACATAACAGCCGAGCAGGTTAAGCCCGAAGTTGATGGCGTGACCCACAAGGAAAATGGGGATAAAGACGAAGATATTTCCCGGAAGGGCGCCCAGTGTATTAAATACCTGCGCGATGACCGACCCCGCGAGCATCAGCGCCATAAGACGAGAATAGGAAAGGATATCGCCGAGATAGCTGGTGACATCATAGAGACTGGCGATGCCGCCGATCAGCTTGCCGCCGAAGGTGGGCTTGTGGCGCCCCTGCGTGCAGATGAGGGCGATAAGCCCGGCGACAGCGCCCCACCAGGTGACGCCTGCCGCACCGAGACCGATGCCGGCAAAGAACAGCCACCAGGAGCCTTGGTCCATCAGCGCATCCCAGAAACGGCCGTTCTTCGTGGTGTAGACGAAGTTGATGACCATGCCGGTGATGATCTGAACGGCTCCGAGGATCATGGATCCGATGAGCACCATGATCGTGTCATTGAGGGGGCTGAAAAGCGCCGGGAGACCGGTGAAGGTCGTCTCGGGGTTCAGCATCTTGGCAATCTGAAGCGGCGCGTCTCCGAAGAAGCCGCCGGTCAAAGCTCCCATGATAAAGGTGGTGATGCCGCACTCAAAGAGCAGTTCGCTGAAGTGCTGCATCGTGCCGTGAGGACGCTTCTTTTTTAGGATGACAAGTCCTGCGATCATCATGAGGAGTCCGTAGCCCATGTCCGCCATCATAATGCCGTAAAACAGAACAAAGAACGGCATCATCAGGGGGTTGGGGTCCAGCCCGTCATAGGCGGGAAGGCTGTACATATCGGTAACCATATTGAGAGGTCTTGAAATCGCGTTATTTTTAAGTGCAGTGGGAATATCCGGAATATTTTCCATGTCCGGCTCCGAGAGCTCATAGGCACAGTCAAAGGGCTCCAGCGTTTCCGAGAGCTTCTCGGCAGCCTCTGCCGGGGTGTAGCCCTCCAGAATGAGAACGCTTTCGGTGCCCATCATTTCCAGCGACGCATCAGCTCTTGCCACCGCCGCCGCTACGAGATCACAGGAGTGCCGGAGACATTCCCGCTCCTCTCCTTTGGAGCGGATCCATTCGATGAGATTTTCTTTTTCCTTTAGGATACGCTCAATTTCCGCTTCGGATTCCCGGATATTTGCTTCCGCGGTGCCGCGCGTTCCACCAAAGGAGACGGCGGTAAAGCCCGCGTCCCGAAGTACCCGAAGCGCCTCTCCCTCCTCCTCGCGGAGGAAAAGGGCTGCCGCGTAGAGCTGGCGGGGGTCGCTTCCGACCTTGAAAAGCTCTGCCTCCGGGGCGGCTTCCATGAGCCGCGCGGTCAGGGCGTTCCAGTCGGTCTTGGCGGGAAGAAGCCCGAGGACCAGCTTGGTGCGCTCGGTCCCCTCCAGCTCCACCGGAACCGAAAGAGTCCTCCAGGGGGTCAGCATCTCTATGCCGGAGCGTCGCCGGGTCTCCTCCGAGACAATGTCCCGGATTCTCCCGTCCGCTTCAATGATCCCCCGCGCGACCTCCAGACCGTGGGCAAGCTCGGAATCGTCCAAAAGCTCTTCCTGTCCGATCTCCGGCTTCGGTGCGAGAAGCGGTGTTTTCACGGGCGCATAGCGATCCAGGAGCCTGAGGCTTTGCAGGAGCGCCGTGTAATCGGTGCGAAGCTCCGGAGCGCTGTCCCGCTCCCTGTGAAGCAGGGCTTCTGCGCCAGGGGTATTCATTGTGTCCGTCGGCTCCCTCAGCTCCACCGCCCCCAGCTTTTGAAGTGCCAGGAGCAGCTCCTCTTTCTGTGAGCGCATCGCGTAAAGCCGCAATCTTTTCATTTTGACGATTGCCATCAGCTGTTCACGATCCTTTCGACAATCAGTTGGGCTGCCTTTTCGAGCTTCGGCGACGCCGCGCTCCTCAGCTCTGCTTTTTGCTGTTCAAGCTCGGTGGTTTTCGCCGCTGTTTTGGCATCCGCTTCCTCTTTAAAGGCTTTTCGGGCGGCTTCCATTTCCTTTGCTGCCGCTTCCTTTGCCTCTATAAGGGCGCGTTCTCCCTCTTTTTCCGCCTCGGCGATTTTCTTCTTTGCTTCGGCGGCGGCTCCCGCCTTTCGTTTTTTGGCGGCTTCTTCGGCCGCGGTTACGGTCTGTAAGGCTTGAATGGGCAATTATGACACCTCCCATAATTATTATCGTTTAACCAGCTTATAAAATCATTGTATCTCAAGGAAACTTTGGAATCAAGAGACAATTGGTATACAATATTCGCGGTTTGTATAGGCTTTGTGACCAATTCTTTCGTTCTTTCTGAACGGATCGACTTGTGGATGAATTTCCCATCCTTTTCCACCATTTCCCGTTATTTTCCGTCATTTTCTTCTGGCGTACCGAATTGAACGGGAAAAGGTTCGTCTGCTTCCTCCCATAATGAAACACGCAGAACCTTAAGCAATCGCTTAAAATTCCGCGTATAACCTAAGCCCTCTCTGCCCACTGTTTGCCCGGCAAAAAGAGCCTCCTGTTCTATTTGGTATCGGCGGGGTCTTCCCCGTCCTCCTCGGAGACGAGCGCGTCCCGCTCCAGACTGACGCCCGACTCATAATCGACGCCCTGAAGATTGAGCAGCTTCTGTGCCAGAAGCACCGCAAATTCAGCGGCGACCGCCACCATGATGGTGAGATTGGAGCCGTCATTTTGTCCGGCCGGCTCATGCCCCAGAATGGGACCTGCGGCATGGCGCACCTGTTCAATGAAATAAAGGCCAACCTCCCGGTGCTTTCGGACATAGTCGTTATAGAGCGTTTTGACCTCGCGCTCGGTCAGCTTCATCGGGATGATCTTCTGTACATAGGAAATGGCGAATACCTGCTTTAGGGAGCAGATCATAATGAGATAGGCAATGTGAATTCGGGAATACTTCTTCTTGATCGGTGCAGGCATGATCTTGAGCCGGACATAGTTATTGATCGCGGTTGCAGTAACCACCCGTTCCCCGTTTTCCAGCATCGGGAAGAAGTCCAGATAGTCATTGAGAAGCGCGATCACTTGGTCCATATATAAATCGAGCTTAGGTAGCTCATCCCAAGTCGGCAGTGTAAATTCCCGCAAATATTTTTCCCATCTTCTTAGTTTATGGGCGATAAGATCGGAATCAAAGTTCATTGAGAAACCTCCTGTTCTTACAATACACTATATCATATCGAAACGAGATTCTCAATGTTATTTATCTGTTAAAGAATTATCATTATATCTTGTATTCCTTTATATAATATGCTATATTATATTTTGCATTCTGTCTTATTATATCAACTATAACAAAAGTGAGGTTCCTGTTCATGAATTATACAATTATTACAGATACTTCATCAAACTTGCCATCTGCCATTCTAAAAGAGTATAATATTCGCATTGTTCCCCTGTCCTATCATTATGAGGGAAAGGAGCATATTTGCACCGACCTCTCCGAGTTTGACGCCGACCGCTACTATGACGCCCTAAGGAAAAGGACGACCGTCACCACCTCTCTCGCCTCCATCCAGTCGTTTTTAGACTGCTTTGAGGAAGAACTGGAGGCGGGAAACGATATTCTCTTTATCGGCATGTCCTCTGGCATCAGCGGCACCTTCCATTCCGCAGAAAACGCCGCGGAGGAGATTCTGGAACGCTACCCCGAGCGGAAGATCCTTCTTCTTGATACGCTGGCGGCTTCCTTTGGCGAAGGGCTTATCGTCATGGACGCCATCCAGATGAAACAAAAAGGCTGCTCTCTGGAGGAGACCTATGCGGCGCTGGAAGCGGAAGTTCCGAAGATGATTCAGATCTTCACCGTAGAGGACCTCGGCTATCTGCACCGCGGCGGACGCATCTCCGGCGCAACGGCAGTCATCGGCAGCGTTCTTCACATCAATCCCATCCTGAAAGGCAGCGCGGAGGGCCAGATCGTCACAGCGGGCAAGGTCCGCGGACGGAAGCGCGCCCTCCTCACTCTGGCGGATTGCTATAAGAAGCAGGTCGTAAACGCGGAAAAGCAGGTCGTCTGCATTTCCCACTGCGGTGCGGCAGATGACGCTGCATTTCTGGCCGACGCAATCCGTGAGGCAAAGGAGCCCGGCTCCATCCTCATCGAGAAACACGAGCCGGTCACCGGTTCCCATGTTGGTCCCGGCGCCATCGCTTTATTCTTTAAGGGGGACAAAAGTATCACTGATTAAGGAGAAAGTAACCTCATGAGCAACTTTATCATTATGACCGATTCTGCCTGCGACCTTCCTCATCAGGTTGCAGAAGAAAATGAGATTCTCGTTCTTCCGCTCACTCTGAACATTCAGGAAAAATCCTACCGCAACTATCTGGATGAACGGGAGATCTCCACCAAGGAGTTTTATCAGATGCAGCGGGATGGCGTTATCGCCAAAACAGCTGCCGCCAATATGGATGAGCTTACCCGCTTTATGAAGCCCGCGCTAGAAGCCGGCAAAGACGTCCTTTATCTTGCCTTTTCCTCCGGTCTCAGCAGCACCTGCAGCGCTGCTATGCTGGCGGCAGAAGAGCTTTGCGAGCAGTTCCCGGAGCGCAAGGTCTTTGTTGTGGATACCCTTTCGGCTTCCCTTGGTCAGGGCCTGCTCGTCTATCTGGCTGCACAAGAGAAAAAAAGGGGCAAGTCCATCGAGGAAGTCCGGGATTTTGCGGAGCAGAACAAGCTTCGTCTCTGCCACTGGTTCACGGTATATGACCTCAACCATCTGAAGCGCGGCGGGCGTGTTTCCGCTGCCACCGCTATGGTCGGCACCATGCTCAATATCAAGCCCGTCCTTCATGTGGATAACGAAGGCCATCTCATCAAGGTGGAGACCGCAAGAGGACGCAAGGCTTCCCTTAACGCGCTGGTGAACCACATGGAAAAGACCGCCGTCGATCCGTCGGAGCAGACAATTTTCATCAGCCACGGCGACTGCCTGGAGGAAGCGGAAGCGCTTGCCAAGACCATTGAGGAGCGTTTTGGTGTCAAAAAGCCGATCCTAATAAACCCCATCGGTCCCGTCATCGGGGCGCACTCCGGCGCCGACACCATGGCGCTGTTTTTCCTCGGCACCCAGCGCTAAACCCAAAACCTGATAAAATCAAAAGACCAGAGACGGTATTTTCCCAGTCTCCGGTCTTTTTTTATCCCGTTAAAGGATCTCGAAGTTGTCCGACGCGTTATCTTTATTGGTGACTTCCTTCAGCTCTTTCACCCGGAGCTTTACCGGCTTTGTGCCGAGATTAATCTCGATCACGTCACCGATCTTCACCTCATAGGAGGCGCGCGCCGCCTTGCCGTTCACCACGACGCGTTCGGCGTCACAGGCTTCGTTCGCAATGGTACGCCGCTTAATGATGCGGGAAACCTTGAGGTATTTGTCCAGTCGCATAAAATCGCTCCCTCCAATGAAAAACCGGCGCGAAAGCGCCGGCTTTTATCGGTCTCTTTTTTTATTTTACGGAGTCCTTAAGAGCCTTACCCGCCTTGAAGACAGGAACCTTGCACTCAGGAATAGTGATAGGAGCCTTGGTCTTGGGGTTGATGCCGGCATGAGCCGCACGGGTCTTGATCTCAAAGGAACCAAAGCCGGTCAGAGTGAGCTTATCACCCTTCTTAAGAGTCTCCGTGATGGTCTCGATTACTGCAGCAACAGCCTTGTCGGCGTCCTTTTTGGTCATACCGGTCTTTTCGGCAACTGCTACAATCATTTCTGCCTTAGTCATGTTTCTTTCCTCCTGAAATTGTTTAAAATTCTTGCGTTGTAACTGCTCTCTCCGGGACTGCTGTTCCCTCCATACTGCACTGCTCAACAGCACCACACTCCGCGGTCATCTGCTGTTCAAACGCTGCAAACTCTCTGATAAATCTGTCATTCTTATGGGACAGCGCTACTTCCGCTTCCAAACCGTTTCTTTCGGCATAGCGGGAAATCTCGAAAAGAAGCTCACCCAAACGTGTCTTTCTCTCCTCATCTCCTGCCGCCGCGGCGGAATCCAACCTATCCAAACACCCACGGATCGCCTGAAGTGACCCGGCGTTTCTCTGTGACAATCCCTTTTTTTGAGAGCGAGAAACCAATTTTTGAGCCCGCATCAGGGCGGGCAGTGTCTTGGAAACACTATCGAGATACTCAGCACCGGAGGAAAATCCTTTTTCCTTCTGCTTTCTCTCATCCCAGTGCTCATCCGGTGTCCTATCGTCCTCCCGGTCGGCATCCTCAAACAAAAAAGGATGCCGGAAAATGAGCTTTCTGCAGATGGAATCGCAAACGTCCTCGAAAGAAAACGTTCCGGCCTCCCGTTCGATCTCGGCATGGAACACGACCTGCAAGAGTACATCCCCAAGCTCCTCCCGGAGAAGCTCGGCATCCTCCCGGTCGATGGCCTCCACCGCTTCATAGGTCTCCTCAATAAAGTTCTTTCGGATCGTGTGATGATCTTGTGCCCGGTCCCAAGGACAGCCGCCCTCACCGCGCAGTAATTTCATGATCTCCAAAAGATCGCTGATGGTAAAATTTTGCGTTCTTTTATAATCGAAATCCATGATCCGCCCACTTTCATTGATATTCCTATTTTACATGAAACCCTTTGTAATATCAAGCGATTTTCGCTTTTTATTCATTAAAAACTAGAATGAATTTCTCCTCTTGCCGTGCAATCCCGTAAGGAAGATGAAAGCAAAATACAGTAGTCCGCCCACCGCGGCCGAAAGAAAGAATGCAGGAATAAATTGAAAGTGATTTCCAATAGATGTAAAAGTCTTTCTCGCGCCCCACCCCGCAAAAGCGGCGCCCAGCACCGGCGGAAGGACAACTTTAAGATCCCGAACGCGAAAGCCGGCCTTAAAAAGCTGCCGCGTGCAGATGAGCGTAATGAGAAAATAGCAGGAGAGCGTCCCCAGCACCACCCCGCCGATATTGTACCGCGGATTTGAGACCAGGAGAAAATTGACCGTGAGCTTGAGGAGCCCCCCTAAAAGCAGGGCCTTCAGCGGGACCTTTTCTTTTCCCACCGCCTGCAGGAGGTTGTTCATCACCGCGGAAAAAGCAATGAGCACCGAGGAAATCCCCATCACCCGTAAAAGCGGCGCCACAATGGTGACCTCCATCAGCTTTTCGGGATAGAGAAAGCGGAGGATCTCATAGGGCATGGCGGCAATGCCCGCTCCGATGGGGCAGGCAACGAACGCCGTGGTGCGCAGCACCGACTGAAAGGAGCCGGCAAGCTCCTCACCTTCCCTTCTGGTGAAGTGTGAGGAAATGACCGGGATGGCGCTGATGCCGATTCCGGCGGTAAGGGCGGGCGCGAGATTCATAAGTGACATGGCAAGCCCGGAATAGCAGCCGTAAAGATATTCCGGAATGACCGAAAGCGTCACCTCCGGGGGAAGAAGATTCTCATACTGGCTCAAAAACGCCTGCGGCTCCCGCTCCACCGCTCTCCTCAGGCAGTTCATCACCGAGCCGAGGTCGATCAGGGTGGTGAGATTGGCGACCGCGGAGGTCGCCGCGATGGGCAGCGCCGTAGCGACGAGGGTCCGGGCAAGATTTTTGGGCACGGAAAGCCTCTTTCTTCTCGGCATTCCGCCTTCCTCCCGGCGGAACACCACCTTCATATAGATGAGCCCCGCCAGCGTGCTGAGCGTCACCCCAAAGACCGCCCCCGCCGCCGCCAGCTGCAGAATGACCAGACGTGCCTCATGGGGAGAAAGCGCCATGAGCCATGCGGGCGCCGTTCCCATGACATAGCGAGCGTCCAGACAGCGAAAAACGAAGAAGGACAGCGTCACCCCGAAAAGGAGCTTTACCACCGCCTCTATGATCTGGGACTTGGCAGTCGGGGTCATGCGGCTCTGCCCCTGAAAGTAGCCGCGGTACGCCGCGGAAAGGCAGCTGAAGAGAAGTCCCGGTGCGATGGCAATAAGCGCAAGGCGGGCGCCTTCATTGCCGAGGGCACGGGAAAGGACTCCAGAAAGGAAAAGGAGAAGCCCGGAAAACAGGATTCCTATGAGAAGGAAAAGCCTCTTTGATACCGCAAGCACCGAGTTTTTAAGCCCGTTTCCCGAGGCCACGGTTTCCGCGGTCATCTTGGAGGTCGCAATGCAAAGTCCCGAGACCGACATGGTGTAAAGCGGAGAAAACACATCATAGGCAGAAACAAAATAGGACATTCCCACTCCGCCCAGAATATTTGCAAGCGGGATCTTGAAAAGCGCGCCGATCACCTTGACGACAAGGGTGGACGCCGTCATCACAGCGGCGCCCCGCACTATGGTTTTTTCAGCCCGGGACAACGCCCCACCTCCCGAAAAAAATAAAAAGCCGGGCAGTCCTCTCCTGGGGGACTACCCGACTTCCTTGTGATCATGAACGATCAGCCTCTCATTTCCTTGCCGCAAAAGCTGCAATAGCGCGCGTTCCCGCGGTTAGGACCCCCGCAAAAGGGGCAGCGGATATCCGCTGGCTCGGCGGTGCGTTTGGCCCGCTCCCGCTCGCTCTTCATCCTTGCGAGACGGTCCTCCAGCTTTTCAATGCTGGCGATGATCTCACAGATCTTTTCTCCGTTAAAATCATTGGACTTTTTGCCACGATAATAGAGACGACCCAGCACCTCATAGCAATCTGCCAGATCGCGTCTCAATTTGACCTCATCCAGCCGCTTCTTGCTTTCATCCACAACATTGGAGGCGGTTTCTCCCACGGCTTTGCCGACTTCGCGGGCTCGAATCAAAAAGAGGTCCCAATTCTTGTTATTGCTCATAAACAAACGGCTCCTTTCCACAGCTTAGAGAATCTTTGCCAAGGGAAGCTCACGCTTTCGCTCCAGAACGGAATCAAAGCGTGAGATGTATTCGTAGGGATATTTATAGTTGAAGTACCGCTCGATCTTGCCGTTATGGGCCGGCACCAGCTTGGTAACGCCGCCCGCGCCCATCGAAATAATAGTATGGCTGTCATCCATGATATAGACATTGTAAAGACAGCGGCTCCCCTCTAAAGAATACCCTACATTTTCGAGGGAGTCAACCGTTCCCTTCTGCCGATAGAGATAATAGGGAGAATAGCCGGAAAGAGCAAGGGCCTTTTGGGAATATTCCACCATATGGAAGGCCGTCCGCTCCCGGGGCTCCTCCTCGCGGAGGGCGGAGGCGTGCTTAATGGTGAGGGTGTGTACCGTGATATCCTCGGGCTTAAGGGCGATAATGCCATCCAAACTGCGGCAGAAGGAGGCATAGTCATCCTTCGGGAGCCCCGCGATCAGATCGACATTGACCTCAAAGGGGAACTCCCTCGCCAGCTGGTACGCCTCAAAGAATTCCTCCACGCTGTGCCGCCGGCCGATTTCCTTCAGCACCTCGTCATTGAGGGTCTGGGGATTGATGCTGACACGGGTCACACCGTTCTTCGCCATCACCCTGAACTTTTCTCTGGTGATGGTATCGGGACGCCCCGCCTCCACCGTGATCTCCCGGCAGGCCGAAAGATCGAACTCCGCGCGGAGCGTGGAAAGCACCGCGTCCATCTGCAGAGCGGTGAGGGTGGTCGGAGTCCCGCCACCCATATAGACCGTTATGATCTTAAGGCCGCTCTCCTTTAACAGACGGGCGGTCTCCTTCATCTCCCGGATGAGACACTCAACATACTCCGGCACAAGCTTTGCCGTCTTTTCGATAGAATGGCTTACAAAGGAGCAGTAGCTGCACCGGGAAGGACAGAACGGAATGGAAAGATAAAGACTCACCTCCCGGGAATCCCTCCCCAGAAAGAGGTCGGACTGGCGGTCCCAGGTCTCAAAGGCGAGCCGGGTCCGCTCCTCGCTCACCCGGTAGTAGCCGAGAAAGCGTTCCCGCACTTCTTCCCTGGTCTTGCCCTCCTCCAGCATCTGCCGGATGAGCTTTACCGGGCGAACGCCGGTCAGCATGCCCCACGGGAGGGGCTTTCCGGAAATCTCTGTCACCACGTCATAAATGCGGGTGCAGAAGCTCTGCTCCAGAGAGTGCGTGTCCGCGGGAGCAGAAAAGAGGGCCTCCCGCTCCTGCCCCGCCATTCTTACGGTAAGGCGGCAGTCGGCTTTATTCTCCGAAGAATCAAGCAGCTCCAGAAGAACCAGGTTCTCCCCCGCCGCGGGAGAAAACTTCTCCTCCTCGGTGAGGGTGACCGTTTCCTCCGGGAACAGCATCCGGCAGAGGCTTTCCACCTCATAGCGGATACCCGGTACCTTAAGCCAGATTACCATGCGTTCTTTACCCGCTCCATTACGCCGTCGATCCACCTGAACTGGTCAAAAAGCATTCCGCAGGCGTCATGACCGGGATACATTTTATAGTTGGTGGTGAGGGCCCGCAGGCGCTTCAGGGATTCCACCATATCAAAGAAATCGCTGCTGTACATATCGGTTCTGCCACAGTTCTGTACAAAGAGGGTATCGCCGGTAAAGATGGCATCCCCGCAGAGGAAGGTGAGTCCGCCGGCGGTGTGGCCGGGGGTCTCCATTACCTTAAATTCCAACTCGTCCAGCGTGATGACGTCGCCCTCCGCCACCGTGCGGTCCGGCTGTACCGTTACCTCGGCACCCAATGCGGTCACACTATAGTTCTTCTTCGCGTCCATCAGGATGGGAAGCTCCTTATTGGCAGCGATGACCTCGATCTCGGGGAACTGCTTTTTAAGCTCATTCACCGCCCCAATGTGATCGTAGTGACCGTGGGTCAGAAGAATCATCTTGGGGGTGAGGCCCTTTTCCTTTATCATGTCGGCAATGTTCTCCGGCTCCATGCCTGGATCAATGACCGCGCAGTTTTTCTCATTGCTCGCGACGAGATAGCAGTTCGACGCGAAGGTGTGCATCTGTACTTCAAACACTTCCATTTGACTAAAACTCCTATTCTAAGAATTTATACTCGACCGACGCGCATTTCGTCGGTATCCATCATAATGGTCACAGGCCCGTCATTGACCAGAGCAACCTGCATATCCGCGCCGAAGCGTCCGCACTCCACCTTGAGGCCGCGGTCCTGAAGCGCCGCTTTGAAGTGCTCATAGAGCGGCACAGCGGTCTCGGGACGCGCCGCCCCGATGAAGGAGGGACGCTTGCCCTTGCGGCAGTCGGCATAAAGGGTGAACTGCGACACCACCAGAACCTCTCCCCCAATATCTGCGAGGGAAAGGTTCATCTTGCCCTGCTCATCGGTAAAAACACGGAGTCCGGCGCATTTTTCCGCAAGGTAATCCGAAAGTTCCGGCGTATCCCCCTCTTTGACGCCGAGCAGAATGAGAAAGCCCTGCCCGATCTTCCCCACCGTTTCGCCCTCGATGGAAACCGAAGCGGAGGTGACTCTTTGTACCAATGCTCTCATGAAAGCACCGCCCTTTTAACAGAAATGACGCCGGAAATCCGGCTGAGATTGGAGATAATGGAATTGAGCTGCTCGATATCGCTGATGCCGACAGTAATCTGGATGCTGGTCTGCTGACTCTTAAGCTCCCGCGCGATGACCGAATGGATCGGCACATGCATAGCACTCAGCTGAACGCTGACGTCCGCGATAAGGCCCTGACGGTCGGAGCCGAGGATATCAAGGGTGGACTTGTAGGTTTCCTTGACGGAATTGGCCCAGCTCGCCTTGACCCAGCGCTCGGAATCGGTGCCGTTCTGCAAAGCGTTCTTCACGTTGATGCAGTCTTTCTTGTGGATCGAAACGCCGAAGCCGCGGGTAATGAAGCCCACGATGTCATCTCCGGGCAGCGGGTTGCAGCAACGGGCAAATTTAACCAGACAGCCGTCCAGCCCCTCCACGATGACGCCGCCCTGTGCCTTGCGGGGCGGTTTTTTGGTCGGGATGCTGATCTTGCTTTCCACCTTGCGGTACTGCCGGACAAATTCATCCTTGATACGGGGAATGATCTTTTCCAGAGAAACGCCGCCGTAGCCGATGGAGGCATAGAAGTCATCCGCCGAGTTGTATTTCTGCCGGGTGGCAATGTCGCTGATAAACTTTTCCCTGTCCTCCTCGGGAGGAGCGATGAGATTGCGGCGGAATTCCTTCTCCAGCATCATCTTGCCCTCGGAGATATTCTCATCCCGGCGCTCTTTCTTGAACCAGGAACGGATCTTGTTGCGCGCCTCGGAGGTTTTGACGATCTTGAGCCAGTCACGGCTGGGGCCGTTGCCCTGTCCGCCGGAGGTTAGGATTTCTACAATCATACCGGTTTTGACCTTAAAGTCCAAGGAAACCATCCGTCCGTCCACCTTGGCGCCGATCATTTTATTGCCGACCGCCGAGTGAATCGCGTAGGCAAAGTCGATGACGGTGGAGCCGACGGGAAGCCGGATGACGTCACCACGGGGAGTAAAGACAAAGACCTCCTCGGGTGCGATATCAGTCTTGATGGACTTGACGATGTCCTCCACGTCATCGGATTCCTTCTGGGATTCGAGAAGCTGACGAATCCACGCAAGGCGGTCGTCGAGGGAATCCTTTTCGTTGAGGCCGATCTTATATTTCCAGTGCGCCGCGACGCCGTATTCCGCCGTATAGTGCATATCCCATGTGCGGATCTGCACCTCAAAGGGAATCCCCTCCTTATCCAGGACGGTGGTGTGCAGGGACTGGTACATATTCTGCTTGGGGGTGGAGATATAGTCCTTGAAGCGGTTCGGAATGGGGCGCAGCATATCATGGATGATGCCGAGGATGTTATAGCACTCCAGAACGGTATCCACAATGATCCGGACCGCGTAAATATCATAGATCTCATCGAAGGAGCGCCCCTGAATATACATCTTGCGGTAGATGCCGTAGATGCTCTTGACGCGGCCGTCGATCTGAGCGGTGACGTGCTCCTCCTCCAGGCGCGCGTCGATGCGCATGATGATATTCTCCAGGAACTGCTCCCGCTCTTCCTTGCGGAGGGCCAGCTGCTCCTCGATCTCATGGTACGCCACAGGGTCCAGATGCTTGAGGGAGAGATCTTCCAGCTCCTCCTTGACGCTGCGGATACCGAGACGGTGCGCGATGGGCGCGTAGATTTCCATCGTTTCGAGGGACTTGTTGCGCTGCTTTTCGGCGGTTCGGAAGTCCAGCGTTCTCATGTTGTGCAGGCGGTCCGCCAGCTTGATGATAACCACCCGGACGTCCTGCGCCATGGCCAGCAGCATCTTGCGGACGTTCTCCGCCTGCTGCTCGGCGCGGGAGGAGTACGGAATGTTGGCCAGCTTGGTGACGCCGTCCACCAAAACCGCAATATCCTTCCCGAAGATCTTGGTCACGTCCTCCATGGTGACGGAGGTATCCTCCACCACGTCGTGCAGAAGCCCGCCGATGATGGTGTCGCTGTCCATTCCGAGCTCCACCAGAATGATGGCCACCTCAATGGGATGGGAAATATAGGGGTCGCCGGAGGAACGCATTTGTCCCTCATGCGCCGCTTTGGCAATATCATAGGCCTTCTCAATCCGTTCAAGATCGTAGGTCTTATTGCTCTGTTTAATTTTTTCTGCTAATTTTCCAAAAAGCTCATCCATATTTTCACCTATCCGCCTGCATTCGGAGGAACGTTTCCGAATCAGGCAAATTGACTTTATGGCCGGTCTCCCGCAGGGTGATCACTTCCTCGTCATCCATTACGGCGAGTCCCAGCTCCTGCATGATCTGCAGGGACGCCAGTACCTTAAAATACTGGGCGCCGGGGTATTTTTTCTTAAACATATGATAAAACCCGTCTCTGCCCGCGTGGCAGGGGCTTACCTCCCGGAGAAAACGGAACACCGGGGCGAGATCCTCCCGTCCATAGAGGGGAATCCCCTCTCCCCTTGCCTCTCCGCGGAGCAGCGCGTCAAAGTTTTCCCGATCCCGGAAAAACTCCTCCTGACAAAAGCCGGCCGGATGCACACCGACCACCTTGACGGAAATCCTTCTCCGCTCGTTATAGGTATTGACACTGAGGGTACAGGCTATATCCAATCGTTCCCCCGGTGCGAAGGGAAATTCCTTCTGACTCATCCAAAAATAGACAAACGGCACCGTCATATGCTCCACCCGGCAGCTGAACCGGATGTGCTGACCGTTCCCGATGGAGGAAACGGAGAGAAGCTCCGCGTTTTTGATGAGAAAGACCGGCTGGGGATTTTCGGCGCCGAAAGGCTCCAGCTCCAGAAGCGACTCGACATTGGGGAGGGTCAGCTCCCTTGGCTCAATGGGGGCGTCCACCCGGACCGAATAGCGCGGCATCACAGGGTGATGCTCCGCGGCGTATTGCTCCAGCCCCTCCAAAAAGAGCGGAAGATTCTCTTCCGCGAGCGTAAAGCCCGCCGCCATAGGATGGCCGCCGAATTTGATGAGAAGATCGCGGCAGGAGGTTATGGCCCCGATGATGGAGAAGCCCTCCACGCTCCGGCAGGAGCCGCGCGCAAGGCCGTCCTTGCAGGAAATGATTACGGCAGGCTTCTGGAAGCGCTCCACCATGCGGGAGGCCGTAATGCCGATAATTCCAATATGCCAGTCCTCCCCGACAACAGCGAGGAGTCGGCCGCGCAGGAGCTTCGGATGCTTGGAGATCATGGATAGGATATCATCCGTAATGCCCTCCTCGATCACACGGCGCTTCTGGTTCAGCTCGTTAAGCTTCCGGGCAAGGCTCATGGCTTTTTCTCCGTCGCCGGAAAGAAGCAGCTCCACCGCGTCATCCACACTGCCGATCCGTCCGGTGACATTAATGCGCGGCGCGATCCCATAGGACACAACGTCCGAGCTGCGGCCGGAAAGGTCGATCTTGCCGACCTCGGCAAGCGCCAGCAGCCCGGGACGGTAGGTTGTGGAAAGGGCAGAAAGCCCCCGCCGCGCCAGAATCCGGTTTTCCCCGGTGAGCGGCACCACGTCCGCCAGAACACCGATGACAAGCAGATCGCCGTACTGATCCAGAAGCAGCTCCTGAACGTCTTCCCCGCCCTGATTGGCCTGTTCCAGCGCCGCAATGAGCTTGAACGCCACCGCCGCACCGCAAAGCTCCCGGTAGGGGTACTCGCTGTCCTCCCGGTGGGGGTTGATGACCGCCTCCGCGGGAGGAAGCTCCTCCGGCACCGTGTGATGGTCGGTGATGACCGTCTTTATGCCAAGTGAATTGGCGTATTTTATCTCCTCCAGAGAGGAAATGCCGTTATCCACCGTGATGACAATATCAATTCCCGCCTGCTTTATGGTATCCACCGCCTCCATATTGAGGCCGTAACCCTCGGAGAGACGCTCCGGGATATAATAGCAGACGTCGGCGCCGGCGTTTTCCAGATAATCATAGAGCAGAACCGTCGCGGTGATCCCGTCGCAGTCATAATCGCCGAAGATCAGAAAACGCTTGCCCGTGTCAATGCCGTTCTGGATGAGATCGACCGCCTTTTCCATGTCTCTGAGGAGCATGGGATCATGGAGCGGCTCATCGCAGGCCAGAAAATGAGCCGCCGCCTCGGAATCCTTAATGCCGCGGGAAATCAGAATCCGGGAGATGAAATCAGGCAGCAGACGGTCCCCCACACGAAACGTGCCGGGCTCCGGGAAAAGTGCGTTCCAATGGTTAAATCGCATTCTGCTGCCTCCTTTCAAAAATATTATTATATTTTACCACATTTTTATAAATCAATCAATCGGGGGAGCGCCCTTCCATCATCATTAAAGCGGCATGGATCCCGTCCACCGCGGCGCTCATGATGCCGCCGGCATAGCCGCTGCCCTCCCCGCAGGGAAAAACGCCGCCGACGGTCTCACTCTCCCGCCGCGCGTCCCGCAGGAAACGAACCGGCGAGGAGGTGCGGGTCTCGGGGGCCGTGAGGCAGGCGCCGGGCGCATCAAAGCCGGGAAGCCGCTTGCCAAAGACCGAAAGCCCTTCCTCCAGCTTTTCGCTCACCACCCGCGGGAGAAGCTCACGGAGATCGGCGGGAACCGTCCCCAGCGCATAGCTGGGGGTAACGGCTTCGGCGCCGGCGGGGGTGCCGAGTCCCAGAAAGTCCCCCACCGTCTGGCAGGGCGCCCGGAAACTTCCGGAGAGAATAAACGCCCTTCGCTCCAGCTCCCTTTGGAAGCGAAGCCCCGCCAGGGGGTCGCTCCCGAAGTCCCGCTCATCCACCGAAACGACCAGCGCCGAATTGGAATTGACGCCGTCTCTCGCGTGGTAGCTCATGCCGTTGGTAACGATGCCGTCCTTCTCCGAAGCCGCCGGGATGACCAGACCGCCCGGGCACATACAGAAGGTATAGACCGCGCGGCCCGTCTCGTTATCCCGCTCGGAAAGCTGATATTCCGCCGCGCCGAGGAGCGGATGCCCCGCGAAGTCGCCATAAAGCGCTTCCTCAATGCGGTTTCTCCTGTGTTCAATACGAGTTCCGACTGAAAAGGGTTTGGACTTTACACCTATTCCGTCCTCTAAACAAGCGGAAAAGGTCTCTCTCGCCCCGTTGCCGAGGGCGAGCGCCACCACCTCAGCGGGAATTTCGCCCGCCGAGGTCCTGAGGGCGGAAATACGTCCGCCGCTGACCTTGAAGCCCTGCACTTTGGTATGGAAGCGCACCTCTCCCCCCAGGGAAAGGATCTCCTTCCGGAGGGCCACGACGACCTTTCTTAGCAGGTCAGTCCCGATATGAGGCTTGGCCAGTACCCGGATCTCCTCCGGCGCCCCCGCCTTTATAAATTCATCCAGCACCACGCGGCAATAGCCGTCGCTGATGCGGGTCATCAGCTTGCCGTCCGAAAAGGTGCCCGCGCCGCCTTCCCCAAACTGAATGTTGGAGTCGGGGTCCAGACTTCCCTCCCGCCAGAAACGCTCCACATCCTGCGTCCGCTCCTCCATGGGAGCGCCCTGCTCCAGAATAATAGGGCGGAAGCCCGCCCGCGCGAGCATCAGCCCGCAGAACATCCCGGCAGGGCCAAAGCCAACGACCACCGGCGGATAACGGAAGGGCTTATTTCCGAGCCTCGGCGCCGGGATCTCCTCCTGAAGCTCCCGGACGCCCGGCTCCTTGCGGAGTCTTGCCCCCTCCTTTACCTCCACGGCGACGGTGTAGGTCAGCTTGATATGGTCTTTTTTGCGGGCGTCCACCGAACGGCGGTAGACCGACGTCCCCAGAAGGTCGGAGGAACGGCAGCCGAGGCGCTTAAGGACCGCGGGCTTAAAGTCCGGTGAGCTTACGGAAAGCGGATAGGACAGGTTACTCACAAGATAGGTCATGGAGACTCCTCTCTCTGAAAAAGAAATCAGCTCTGCCGAAGGACAGCAGAGCTGTTATGATCGCGGAAAATCAGTTGGTTTTCACCGTTATCATCACGCTGTAATCCCCAACTGCCCAGACAAATCCCTTGGTCGGCGCGTAAATGGAGACCGGGAATTCATGCTTTCCGGGGGAAAGATCGACGCCTGCAAAGTCCAGCTCCACCACAAAGTCTCCGGGACCGATGCCGTTCACAATGCTGCGGCTGCCAACGATCTCCGCACGGAGCGCGGACGGATTAACCGTCACGTCAAAGCCGCTGGGAACGTTGATGAGCTTAAAGTTTTTGAGGCTGATGGGCGCGGAAGCAATATTGGGGTTCTTGAATACGACCTCCACCGAATCCACCTTATCAAGGTTGGTGAAGCCCTCCGGCAGGGTAACGTCAAATATCATTTTGGAACTTTCCGCAAGGTTGAGCTGCTTAAAGTCCACAAAGCCGAGGATCAGCTCGCTGTAATTTTTAATCTCCGACTCCTCCGCCGCGACCCAAAGGGTCTCCTGACTGAGGGTATAGGAAAGCTGTTCCAGCGGGAACGCATTCGGCGTATTAAGGAAGGAGAGGGTCAGCGGCAGCCGCATCATCTTTTTGACCGGGATGGTGATGTTGCAGGTGGTCGCGTCGGGATGGACCCCGGGCGCGCCCGCTACCTCGACCTTACGACCGTTCGCATCATAAAATACGATTTCCTGCTTGAGCTTCTGAGTGGTGCGGACCTCCTCATCGAAGCTGACCTCCACCACCGCTTTCGCAATGCGGGAAACCACGCCCTGCGCGCCTACCACCCGCACAGTGGAAGGCTCCAGCACGACCTCATCATGCGGAGAGGTATAGTCTTTCGGGATCTTGAGGCCGCTGATATCGATCTCGATCTCGAATTCGTTTGTCATCTGATTATCGAAGGTCATGGTGACCGACGAGGGATTGATAGACGAAACGGTGTATTTCTGGTTAGGGCTTTCCGGCACAATGAGCGGCACGTCATAAATTCCGGCCCCCTTCACCACGGAAAGGTCCGCCTGAACCACAATATCCTTGTTGGTATAGTTGCCGATTTCATACTGCTTACCGTCCAAAAAGACGGCGACGGTGGTTTGGTTCCCGTCGATGACCTCCAACGCCATTGACGTCGGGATATCGACTTCGATGGGAACGCCTCGGATCACCTTATTGATCTCAGGAGCAGCCAGCATCGCGGCAAGCCAAACACAAAACGCGATCAGGATCGAAATGATCACTCGGATGGTTTTGGAATGGACTTTGATATCCTGTTCTTTTTTCTCCTTCATTGTCATGTCTTGTTTCTCCTGAAGATACTCTTGACATCGTTCTGCTTGGATTCCCCTTCGGGCTCCAAAAGCTCATCACAGAGAATGGAATTGAGGCTGTTCACCGTGAGACGAAGATTCAGCTTGCTGTTCTTTGCCACCGAGATGGCGCCCGTCTCCTCCGAAACGATGACGATCAGCGCGTCCGAGACCTCAGACATACCGAGCGCCGCGCGGTGCCGGGTGCCCAGCGTTCGGCTGATATCGTAGTTATTGGAGAGAGGCAGGAAACAGCCCGCCGCGTGAACTCGCCCGTCCCGGACGACCATCGCGCCGTCATGAAGGGGGGAATTCGGAAAGAAGATATTCTTGATAAGTTCCGCGCTCGGGCTGGCATCCACCAGCGTACCGGTGGAGATGATGTCACCGAGTCGGGTTTTGCGTTCAATAACAATCAGCGCGCCGATGTGGTCCTTGGAAAGGATGGCGCAGGCGTCGCAAAGCGCGTTGATGAGCCGGGTCACGGCGCTGCGCGCTTCCATGGAGTTCACATTGTTTCCCAGTCCGGCTATGGTTTTTCTCAACTGGGAAAGGTTAAAGTGCGTTCGTCCCAGCTGCTCCAGCATTTTTCGCAGTTCCGGCTGAAACACAATGAGCAGTGCGAACACGCCGTATGTGAGCAGCGTCTGAATGATGGTACTGACCGCGCGAAGCTGCATCACCTTGGCAAAGATATAAATTACAACAATACCCAAGATGCCCTTCATGAGGAGACCGGCTCTGGTTTCCTTCAGGAGCTCGATCAGTTTATATACAATGTACGCGACGATCAGAATATCAAGGATATCCTGAAAGCGAATGCTTTTTATGATTTGCAGAAATACTTCAAATGAAGTCAGCGCCTTAAACACCCGTTCTTCACTTCCAGTCGTTGAGAATAGATTTTAACTTATTGCGGCTTGCTGCACCAAACGAATTTCCACCGCTCTCCCCTGCGCGATCCGTCCGAATCCGGGGTGATACGCGGTGAACGGCTGGCTTCTTCTCTTCCTGGGGTTCCTCCTTCTTTTGGAAGGGAGCGGAAAGGAGCTCGGCGTCCTGCTCCATTGCGGCGATCTCCTTCTCAAAGCGTGCCATCTTCTCGGCAAACTCCGTTTTGAAGCCGTCCAGCTTAGCGTGCAGAGCAGTATAATCCTCTTTCTTCCCTCCAAAGAGCTTCCATCTCTTTTTCGCGGTCTCTAGCTCCTTGCGAAGAGAAGCGATGGTCGCTTCCTGCTCATTGATCCTCTGCTGCATCTTCTTATTGATCTCCATCTGAAGCTGCAAGGAGTTTTCTTTTTCATGATACTGCGCGCTCAGCTTACCCAAACGGTCTTTAAGCGCTGCGCAATCCTTTTGTGACTTCTCCGCCGCCTCTGCACTGGCTTTGCTTTCCTCCCGCAGGGTGTCATACTGCCCGCTCATGGCGTCCATCGCCGCTTTCAGCTGATTGGCGGAATCCTCCAGGGCAGTATTGCGCTCCGCAAGCTCCGTGAGGGCCGCGCGCGCCTCTTTATCCTGCTCATAGATGTACTCTAAGACAGATTTTTTATCAAAGCCAAACAGCACAGTAGAAAATTCTTTCTGTTCCCGCATGATAAGGCTCTCCTTCATTCCAATATTTAAATTCATTATATCATTTTAGGGCAGAGAAAAGCAAATGATTTTGTTCGATCCAAAAAGTTTTTATAAAGAAAACAACCGTCCGGCAAAATGGCAAGCCATTATAAAAATACCACAAGTTTTACTTTGGGTAAGTAAAAAAACGGAAGTGGCGACGGCCGACCGGCTTAGCTGATTTAGATTTATTCACCTGATGTGCTATACTTTTTCTTAATCATTGAGCAACAGAATGAAAAGATGATAAAATTGGCTGAATCTGTATTGGAAACCCCTCCTCGTTTGCTTCTGCGTCAAATCGAAAAAGACGACTATTGATGCCCTAAAGGTAATTTTACAGGATATTGATATCCTGTACGCCTGGGAACGCGCATTTTCTGACGATGAAGTAAGCAACCGGATAGATGAGAATATTAAGCGGTATTGCCGAGACGGTTATAGCTACTGGGCGGTAATCGAGAAATCATCCAATGGTTTTCTTGGGGGCTGTGATTTAATTGCCGAACAGGCAAACGGGGAAAACTACATTGGTATTGGTTATATCTTCAATAAAAAATATTGGGGAAACGGATATGCCTTTGAGAGCGCAGAAGCGTGTGCCGATTACGCCCTTCGCGTTCTCAAGTCAAATGAAGTAACGGCTCAAATAAGGCTGGATAATATCCTCAAAAAAAGCAGCGGAAAAGCTTGGCATGCAAAACCGCATAAAACCGAAAGCAGCTATTTTTAAGTACCAAAACAGCTGCTCTTTTCGTTATATAAAAAAGCAGCGCCAACCTTTCAGCTGGTGCTGCTTCAGCGCGCCTTCCGGCGCGGCATATTAATATTAAATCGTCAGTCGTACCGAATGACCTTAACAGGGCATTTTTCCATGCAGGCACCGCAGTTGATGCACTTGTCTGGGTCGATGGATGCGAGAAAGTTATTGACCGAGATGGCACCGGTCGGGCAGACCTTGGTGCACATCATGCAGCCGATACAGCCCGCAGAGCAGACCTTGCGGACAACAGCGCCCTTATTATGGGAGGAGCAGTGAACATGCACTCTGCTGCTCCAGGGCAGGAGATCGATGACCGAATGGGGGCAAACGGTAGAACAGACGCCGCACCCGGTGCAAAGTTCCTGATTCACAGTGGCAATGCCGTTCACAATGGAAAGCGCGTCAAATTTACAGGCGGCAACGCAGTCGCCAAAGCCAATGCAGCCATAGCCGCAGGCCTTTTTGCCCTCATAAATGGCGGCGCACGCCGCACAGGTTTTGGGGCCGTTGTAATTCTCGACATCGCTGCAGCTGTCACAGGTACCGAGGCAGCGTACCACCGCTCTCTTGGGAACGGTTTCCTCCGCCGCAACACCCATACATTCTGCTATTTTAGCACTGGCGGAAGAGCCACCGGGAATGCAGAGGTTGGTCGCTGCACCGTCCTTGACGATTGCCTTGGCGTAATCATCACAGCCGGCATAGCCGCAGGCACCGCAGTTGGCGCCGGGCAGTATATCACGGACCTCCTCCACGCGGGTATCCACGGGGACGGAAAGGAATTTAGAGGCGACCACCAAAAGAACGCCGCAGACAAGTCCGATTGCAACTACGACAATGATTCCGGTTAAAATTTCCATGATTTCTTAACCTCCTCCTTATTTCAGTAGTGCATCCACCACGCCGCCAAAGCCCATAAAGGACATCGAGACGATCGCCGCTGCGATGAGCGTGATGGGAAGTCCCTTAAAGGACTCCGGAACGTCGGTGTTCTCCATTCTTCCGCGCACGCCGGCGAAGAGAACCATGGCGAGCAGGAAGCCGAGACCGGCGCCGATGGCATTGACAATAGACTCTCCAAAGCCATACTGCTCCTTGATATTGAGCACCGCAACGCCGAGAACAGCGCAGTTGGTGGTGATGAGGGGCAGATAAACACCGAGAGAGCGATACAACGCGGGGATGAACTTTTTAAGCACCATCTCAACGAGCTGTACCAGCGCCGCGATCACCAGAATGAACACAATGGTCTGCATATAGCCGAGACCGTAGCGATCCAGGATCAGGGTCTGAATGGGCCAGGTGACGGCGGTCGCCATCACCATAACGAAGGTGACCGCCAAGCTCATGCCGACAGCGGAATCCAGCTTTTTGGAAACGCCGAGGAACGGGCAGATGCCGAGCGTCTTATTGAGAACAAAGTTCTGGGTCAAAATGCCGCTCAGTGCAATGATCAGCAGTTCTTTCATACTCAGCAGCCTCCCTTCTTGTCATCGGCTTCTGCCGAAGGACAGCCGCCGGGGCAGCCGAGGCAGGCGCCGCAGGAAGCGCAGTCCAGCTTTTTCTTGGGCTTATGCTTCCCGAACTTATTGACCGCCGCGATGAGGAATCCA
This sequence comes from Angelakisella sp., assembly GCA_020025195.1. Taxonomy (GTDB): domain Bacteria; phylum Bacillota; class Clostridia; order Oscillospirales; family Ruminococcaceae; genus Angelakisella. Next base: position 86,870 of record JAHHSN010000001.1, on the reverse strand, counting down.
AAGACGAGGAATCCGCCGGGAGTCAGCTTCATGATGGAAATCGGTTCAAAAAGATTGACCGTAACGGGCAGCCCGCACCAGGTACCGCTGCCGAGGATCTCACGGATGGTAGCCATGCAGAAGAGCGCAAGCGTAAAGCCGACGCCCATCCCAAGACCATCCAGGATAGAATCCCCTACGCTGTGCTTGGAGGCAAACATCTCGGCACGGCCGAGGATGATGCAGTTAACCACGATCAGCGGCAGGAAGATGCCAAGCGACTGATAAAGGGAATTGACATACGCCTCCAGAAGCATCTGCACCACCGTAACAAAGCCGGCGATGACCACGATAAAGCAAGGGATTCTCACCTTATTGGGAATGATGTTTCTGAGGAGAGAGATAACGATATTGGAACCAAGCAGAACGAAGGTCGCGGCGACGCCCATGCCGAGGGCATTGAGCACCGACGTGGAGGTCGCAATGGCGGGGCAGGTGCCCAGAACCAGAACGAGGACCGGGTTTTCCGCAATGATACCATTGGTAAAGGTTTTCAGCTTATTCTGTTTTTCCACTCCGCTCACGCTCCTTTCACCGTATTAAATGCTTCAAAGGCGGCTTCCACACAGGCCTTGTATCCCTTGCTGGAAACGGTGGAGCCGGAACGCATCGGGAGCTCGTCGGAAGCAGTGAGACCGACAAACTTCTCGCCCCAGAAATCCTTGGAAAGGTCGGCACCGTAATCCGGGGACTCGTTGTGCTCATACATCTTTGCGCCGAGGATGGCCCCGTTATTGTCGATCGAGATCATAACATGGATCTCGCCGCCGAAGCCCTCCCCTACCGTATCAAAGAGGTAGCCGCTGTCGGAAGCATAGATGCTCCGGACCGCTTCATTTTCCGCCGCCAGCTCGGAGCGGTCGGTGTAGGTGCCGGGCAGGAGCTGCTGCATCGCTTCCCACTTCTCGCCCACCGCGTCATACGCCGCGAAGGCGTTCATCACGCACTCCTTATAGCCGGTGCTGGTAACGGTGGAGCCGGAGCGCATCGGGATCTCATCCGATTCGGTGAGGCCGATAAACTTCTCGCCCCAGAAATCCTTGGCAAGATCGGCACCGTAATCCGGGGTTTCGGAGTGGTTAAACATCTTGGTGCCGAGGATGGCCTTATTGGAATCAATGGCCACAAGAACATGGATGTCGCCGCCGAAGCCCTTTCCGGTCATATTGAAGGCATAGCCCTTATCGCTTACATAGACGCCGTCGGTGCCCGCCACATCAATGAGAACGGAATTCTCACCGATCAGGGAAGCCACCAGCTCCGCATCGGGATAGACGATCTCACGCTCGGTGGAAACATCCACGCCGGCAATCTCGCCGTAGGCTTCATACGCCGCGGTGACCGCCGCGTTGAGGCCCTTGCTGGAATAGGTCGCGCCGGAAATGACCTCCACCCCTTCGAGGGTATAATCCTTGCCGACATACTGACCGATAAACTCAGGATTTTCAAAGTCCGGATTGATGGATTCCTTGTGTTCCAGAACCTTGACGCCGGTCATCAGACCGTCTCCGCCGATGCCGACCATTGCGACGACCATATCATCGAAGCCCTTACCCTGGGACTTGATGACATAGCCCGCTCCGTTCGACTCCTTGTATGCGGCGAGAACGTTCTCGGTCTCGACCGGTACTTCCTCGAAGTCCTTGCCCTCCGGCAGAACGACGAGCAGCGCCTTGTTGGCTTCCGCCGCCTTGGCTTCTTCAATGATCGGCTCGGTGAGGGCATGCGTCCCCGCAAGCGCCGCAGAAACGACAAGGCAAACCGCCACCAGTACAACGATCGGTTTTAAGGTGTCCCATTTCATGCCTCAACACCTCCAAACGGTTTTTTTCTACCCACTTTATCAATGTGGGGAGTCAGAATATTCATCAGCAGGATCGCGAAGGACACGCCCTCGGGATAACCGCCGACGGAATTACGGATGAGCATGGTGATGATGGCAGCGCCCACCGCGAAGATCACCTTGCCCCACTCGGTACTGGGAGAGGTGGCGTAATCCGTCAGCATGAAGATACCGCCCAGCAGAACGCCGCCGGTAAGGATCATAACGAGCGGATCATAGCCGAGAATGAGAGACATGACCGCAATGGTGCCCACATAGACAAGCGGGATGGTCGCGGTGATCACACGGCGAACCAGAAGATAGATAAAGCCGATAATCAGCGCAATGGCGCAGGTCTCACCGAGGCAGCCGCCGTGAATACCGAAGAGCAGATTCTTGACGGAAGGCAGACCCTCCGCGCCGGTCTTGATGATAGCGAGGGGGGTGGCGCCGGAAACGGCGTCAACGCCGGGAATGTAGGATTTAGCCGCCGGCCAGGTGGTCATCTGGCTGGTAAAGGCAATGAGCAGGAAGATGCGCGCCGTGATGGCGGGGTTCGCAAAGTTCTGTCCAATGCCGCCGAAGAGCTGCTTCACGATGATGATCGCGACAAAAGAGCCCAGCACCGCCATCCAGATGGGAAAGCCGGAGGGCAAGTTAAACGCCAGAAGCAGTCCAGTAACCGCAGCACTGAGGTCGCCCACCGTGTTGGAGCGGTGCATCAGCTTGCGGAAAATATACTCGAAAAACACGCAGGAAGCCACACAGACCGCTTCCAGAACCAATGCCCGTACCCCAAATACAAGGACGGATGCCACAACGGCAGGCAGGAGTGCAATCAGCACATCCCGCATAATGGTGGCCGTGGAGGTCTTGGAGCGGATATGCGGGCCGGAAGAAACGAGCAGATTATTATTCATGATTCTTCCCTCCCCCTTAACCGATCATTTTTTTGCCAAGCTGGTTGTAAACGACCAGATGGCGCTTTGCGGGGCAGACATAAGCACAGCAGCCGCACTCCATGCAGAGATTGACCTTGAGCTTTTTGAGTGCCTCTTTGTCGCCGGCGTGATAAGCACGATCCAGCGCCGCAGGCTGCAGACTGAGCGGGCAAACCCGCAGGCACTTGCCGCAGCGGATGCAGGCGGTCTCCGGCTTCACGTCGATGTCTTTATCCGAAAGGATAAGAACCGCGTTTATCATCTTGACCATCGGTACATGATCATCCCGGCAGGAAACGCCCATATTGGGACCGCCGATCACGATCTCCGCGGGGTCTTTGGTGTAGCCACCGCAGAAATTGATGAGATCCTCCAGCTTAGTGCCAAGAGGAAGAAACACGTTCTTCGGCTCCTTGACGCAGGAACCATCCACCGTTACAACGCGCTCAACAAGCGGCATACCGGTATTCACATAATTCGCCAGCTTCGCGACGGTGGAAACGTTAATCGCAATAACGCCGCAGTCGGCGGGAATAGTCTTTTCCTTCATGACGCGGCCGGTCAGCTCATAAATCAGCACTTTTTCGGCGCCCATGGGGAAAATAGATTTCACCGGAGTCACGGTGATATCATACTCCGAACGCTTTGCAAGCTCGGAAACCGCCTGAATGGCGGGCTTTTTATCCTCTTTGATGCCGATGATCGCCTTCGGGATACCGAGATGCTTCAGCACAAGCTCGATTCCCTGAATCAGCTCCTGCGGCTTTTCCAGCATCAGGCGATAGTCGCTGGTAATATACGGCTCGCACTCCGCGCCGTTTACGATGAGAGTGTCGATCTCCTCCAGATTCTTGGGGTTTAGCTTCACATGGGTCGGGAAGCCTGCGCCGCCAAGACCGACCAGTCCGCAGTTTCTCGCTGCGGCGATGAGATCCTCACGGCTGTTGATTACCGGAACCTTAACTTCCTCGGAAAGGGTCTGTTCATGGTCTGTCGTGATGACAATGGCTTCCGATACTGTACTTCTCGCGGTCACGATATGCTCGATGGCCTTGACTTTACCGGAAACGCTGGAATGGATCGGCGCGGACAGGAATTCCTCGCTGTCGCCGATCTTCTGCCCCACCTTGACGAGATCCCCAACCTTAACAAGAGGCTTGCAGGGGGCGCCAACGTGCTGCTGCATGGGAATAACGACCTCATCCGGGATCGGCATACGGACGACCTCACAGTTCGCCGTGTTTTTCTGCTGGTTCATATGAACGCCCGGAAGGTGTTTCGAGATAGGCACACATATCCCTCCTAGAATAAGAATCAAAAATAATAAAGGGTCAGTTTATCTGCAAACGATTGATATGGGGCAAGACCACCCGAAGCACAAGGCCCGTGATCGTTCCCATCAAAACGCCGGCTATAAGAAGTATAGGGAGATAACCCCAGACATAATGATTGCCGATGATGAAACGCGCCACGACCAGCTGTCCGCAGTTATGCAGGACGCCGCCGAAAATGCTGAGCAGGAGGTATTGCTTTTTCATCTGGGGCAAAAGCGAAAGGAGCATCATAACCGTAACGGAAGCCATTCCGCCGGCAAAGCTCATCGCGAACGCCACAGCGCCGCGGGTCAGCAGCACAAAAAGCGATTTCAGCATCGCGATCACATAGCCCTTCCCCGGCCCAAGAACAAAGAGAACGTACATTGTGACGATGTTGGACAGTCCCAGACGGATGCCCGGCGGCAGCATTGGCAGCGCAGGCAGGAGCGATTCCAAAAAGCTGAGAGCCATTGCCACTGCGAACAAAAGGCCCATCAGCGCGAGACTTTTCACTTTTCGGTTACGATTCTGCACGGTGCCCGTTCTCCCCCCGATCTCACGTTGCAACAAACTGGTGAAGTATATAAACGATACTTCACCAGTTGCCGCTACAAAATATTATACCTTACTGTCAGTCGAAATCGCAACCGGAACAGCCTTCGCAATCATCTTTGCAGTCCAGGTCGTCCAGATCGAACTCCAACTTCTCGTGGCAATTCGGGCAATTAATCTCGCCCTCGCACAGCATGCTCTCATCCAAGCAGATGGTGTCGCCGCAGGTCGGACAGACTACTTCATAGAGCGCCTCGTCCTCGTCGTCGAACTCATCGTAGTCGTCATCATCGTCGTAGTACTCGTCTTCGTCGTCTTCCTCATAAACGATGTCCTCGACATCCTCAAGATCCTCGTCAATGGCATCGACGGTTTCGCCGAGCTCCTCTACGGCGTCCTCCAGATCGGTGATGGACATGGCCATATCCTGCAGAACGTCTACCACGTTGAGAAGCACCTTGCCCTCCGCGGTGGTGTCGCTGAGGCTGAGACCGTCCGCTAATCCTTTAAGATACGCTACTTTTTCGATTACAGTCACTCTGAATCCCTCCCTAATTTTTCAAGAAGTATACAAAAGTTTACCAGGTTACGCTCTTTCCATATACTCGCCGGTTCTGGTGTCGACGCGGATCATCTCTCCTTCGTTGATGAAAAGCGGAACCTTAATCTCACAGCCGGTTTCCAGAATAGCGGGCTTGGTGGTGTTGGTGGCGGTGTTGCCGGCAAAGCCGGGGTCGGTCTTGGTGACCTTGAGCTCCATGAAGAAGGGAGGCTCCACGCCGAACACGCTGCCCTTGTAGGACAGGATCTTGCAGACCGTGTTCTCCTTGACAAACTTGAAGTTGTCGCTCACGATGTCCTTGCTGATCGGGATATTCTCATAGGTCTCCTGGTCCATGAAATAATAAAGGTTTCCGTCCTCGTAGAGATATTCCATATCCTTTCTCTCGATATAAGCGGTAGGATATTTGTCCGACGGGTTGAAGGTGCGCTCAGTAACAGCACCGGTGATGACGTTGCGGATCTTGGTTCTGACAAAAGCGGCGCCCTTACCGGGTTTAACGTGCTGGAACTCAATGATCTGATAGACGTTGCCGTCCATATCAAAGGTCACACCGTTTCTAAAATCGCCTGCACTAACCATAATACTATAACCTCCGGATTAATAAATTACATATTTAACTACTTGATTTTATCATAGAGTTCCACCAAAAAGCAAGGACTTTTCACAGGATTATCCGTTCTTTCGCGCTATTTGTAGGATTTATCGCGCAATTATTCCGGAAAGTGATCCCGTCCTCCATTCCGCGTCCCGATTTTCCCTTTCGGCCGATCCCGCCGTCACGGCGTGTCCGTTCCCGCAGTCCGTGCCGCCGGTATCAAAAATCCAAAAGGCTGACGGCGTCCCTGCCCTTAAGAAAGCCGTTTCGCCGAATCTTTACCGCGGCTCACCGCTTTTGTCCTTTTGTTCCAGATAGATCTCCCGCATGATGCCCGCGTCCTCTGCCTGTGTGCCTGCCGATTCACAAATGATGGTCGGCTCACAGTCATACCGGATCAGCATTTCCGCAAGCGGACGGAAGTCGGGTCCGTATTCGGTATCGGCAAAGGTCAGATGCTTCTTCTCCCCGCCGTTTTCGGTGTATTCTATATGGGAAAAATGAGAATGAAAACGCTTCATGCGCTCCTCCCCCAGCCTGTCACGCAGAGTGAGGAGAACGGCTTCGTAATCCTCCGCTGTCTTTATGCCGCCCAGCGTACGGGCATTGAGGTGTCCGAAATCGATGCAGGGGATGAGCCGCTCATCCACAAGGCAAAGCTCCATCACCTCGTTCAGGTCGCCCAGCTGATTGAATTTACCCATCGTCTCGGGGCAGACGGTGATGTGCCCGAGGTGTGCCTCGTCCAAGGCGTGCATCGCCTGTCTCAGTGTCTCTTTTGCGAGAGCAAGTGCCTCCTCCCGGCTTATCTTGGAGCAGGAGCCGGAATGGACCACGATCCGTCCCGCCCCCATGAGGTTGGCCGCTTCCGCCGCCTCCAGAATATATCGAATGCTGTTCTGCCGTTTTTCCTCCTCTACGCTGGAAAGAGAGATATAATAGGGAGCGTGCAGGGAAAGCCGAATCTTTCTTTTTTCGCTTTCCTCCCGCAGCATAAGAACGCTCTCCCGGTTATAGCGAACGCCCCGTCCGCATTGGTACTCATAGGCGTTAAGCCCCATTATCTCCAGATATTCCGGGATCTGCGGGGTCTTTTTGTAGCCCATCGCAGCAAAGCTCTGGGAGTTTCCGGCCGGGCCGAACCAAATCATCAGAGATCCCCCGCTTTCCTTTCTTTTCTCTTAAAATACCGCCGCAGGAAAGGACGCTCCAAGGAGCGCTTCATGCGGAAAAACCGGCTCTCCTCCAGCGCGAACGGCTCCACCCGGATGGTGGTGCAGCCGCCGAGATTGCCGCAGAGGATATCGGTAAAAAGCTGGTCTCCGATGAGCGCCGTCTCCTCCGGGGTCACAGAAAGCGCCTCCATTCGGGCCTTGAGGTGGGAGGTCTTGGGCTTGCCCGCCTTTGCGATATAGTCAAGGCCCAGCTTGTGGGCAAAGGGCGCCACCCGCGCCTCCTCATTATTGGAAAGGACGAATAGATGCAATCCCGCGGCCTTCTGTTTCTCAAGCCACAGGACGACCTCCTCGCTCACCTCCTGGCTATTGTCTTTGGTAAGGGTGTTGTCCACATCCAGGAGCAGCACATGGATGCCCCGTTCTTTGAAAAATTCCGTCGGAATCTCATGGATCCTTCTAAAATCGAAGTCCGGTAAAAATAAGCTCAAAAATTTTCACAATCCTTACTTACAGAGTCGCTTTTCTATTTCCCATTATACCAGAGAGCGCGCCAAAAGAAAAGGAGCGAATCCCCCTACGCAAATGGAAAAGGCAGACAGCACAAAACGTACTGCCTGCCTTAGAGCCATAAAAGAATTACTTGAACTTGCGCTTACGAGCAGCCTCGGACTTCTTCTTGCGACGAACAGAAGGCTTCTCATAATGCTCACGCTTACGAACCTCCGCCAAGACACCAGATCTCGCGCAGGAACGCTTAAAACGTCTGAGAGCACTGTCAAGCGACTCGTTATCTTTTACTCTGATTTCTGCCATTTACTATTCCCTCCCTACGCCATGCGGCTGGAGTCATATCCCAAATATAGGATAACACTAAGATTATACAATAGGCTATTTTGTTATGTCAAGTCTTTTTCTGCGGATATCTTGTGATATTTCACCTTTTTTAGCGCACCACGATATTAAAGAGCTTGTCTTTGACGTAAATTTCCTTGACAACAGTTTTGCCCTCGACTGCGGCGGCAACGGTGGAGTTCGCCATGACCAGCTCCTTCGCGGCGTCCTGATCGATGCCGGAGGGAACGGTGATGCGGGCCTTGATCTTACCGTTGACCTGCACCGCGATCTCCACCGACTCATCCACGCACTTGGCGGGATCATACTGCGGCCAAGGTGTCTTGCAGAGCATGGTCTTGTTGCCCAGCTGCTCGTTCATTTCCTCGGTGAGGTGCGGCGCAAAGGGATTGAGCAGAGTGATGAAGGTCATAAGCTCGCCACGGGTCACATGGCCCTTGTCCGTGATCTCATTGAGAACGGACATCATCGTGGCGATGGCGGTATTGAACTTGAGGACCTCGATATCCTCGGAAACCTTTTTGATCATCTTGTGGAAGCTGCTCTCCAGCTCCTTGGAATAGCCCTCCTCGGGGGTCATGATCTCGGTGAGACCCGCGACACGCTCCAGGAAGCGCTTGACGCCGCGGATGGAATTCGTGTTCCAGGGAGCGGTCTTTTCAAAGTCGCCGATGAACATCTCGTAAAGGCGCAGGGTATCCGCGCCATAGTTGTCCACGACATCATCCGGGTTGACAACGTTGCCGCGGGACTTACTCATCTTCTCGCCGTTTTCGCCGAGAATCATGCCGTGGCTGGTCCGCTTGGCATAGGGCTCCTTGCAGGAGACCACGCCGATATCATAGAGGAACTTATGCCAGAAGCGGGAGTACAGCATATGGAGGGTGGTATGCTCCATCCCGCCGTTGTACCAGTCGACGGGGAGCCAGTAATCCAGCGCTTCCTTGGCCGCGAGAACGCTGTCGTTCTTGGGGTCGCAGTAGCGCATGAAGTACCAGGAGGAGCCGGCCCACTGCGGCATGGTGTCGGTCTCCCGCTCGGCAGGACCGCCGCAGCAGGGGCAGGTGGTCTTGACCCAGTCGGTCAGCTTTGCAAGCGGAGACTCGCCGTTATCGGTAGGCTCATAGGATTCAATCTCCGGCAGGACGAGCGGCAGCTCCTCCTCGGGGATCGGCACCCAGCCGCACTTGGGGCATTTGACGAGCGGGATCGGCTCGCCCCAATATCTCTGACGGCTGAACACCCAGTCACGGAGCTTGTAGTTCACCTTTGGAGTGCCCTTCCCCGTCTCGTGCAGCCAGTCGATAATTTTCTTCTTGGCTTCCTCGACCGAGAGGCCGTCCAGCATCCCGGAATTGACCATCACACCGGTCTCGCAGGCGGTATAGGCTTCCTTTTCCACATCGCCGCCCTTGACGACCTCGATGATGGGAAGGCCGAATTTCTTCGCGAACTCCCAGTCACGGGTATCATGTCCGGGAACCGCCATAATGGCGCCGGTGCCGTAGGACATGAGGACGTAATCGGAAACAAAGATCGGGATTTCCTTCTCATTGACGGGGTTGATGGCATGAACGCCCTCAATGCGGACGCCGGTCTTGTCCTTGGCAAGCTCGGTGCGCTCGAAGTCGGACTTATGCGCCGCCTCGTCCTGATAAGCGTGGATCTCGTCCATATTGGTGATTTTGTCCGCCCATTTTTCCAGATAGGGATGCTCCGGGCTCATTACCATGTAAGTCACGCCGTAAAGGGTATCCGGGCGGGTGGTATAAATGAGCATCTCATCGCCGGCGGTGGTATCAAAGGAGACCTCGGCGCCGGTGGAGCGCCCAATCCAGTTGATCTGGGAGGACTTGACGCGCTCCAGATAATTGACGTCATCCAAATCATCAATGAGACGCTGGGCGTATTCGGTGATCTTCAGCATCCACTGGCTCTTGACCTTACGAACGACCTCGCTGCCGCAGCGCTCGCAGACACCGTTCACGACCTCCTCATTGGCGAGGACGCACTTGCAGGAGGTGCACCAGTTGACGGACATCTCCTTCTTATAGGCCAGCCCCTTCTTGAAGAGCTGCAGGAAGATCCACTGGGTCCACTTGTAGTAGCTGGGGTCGGTAGTGTTGACCTCGCGGCTCCAGTCAAAGGAAAGACCGAGCGCTTTGAGCTGCTGCTTAAAATGGGCCACGTTGTTGCGCGTCACGATCTCGGGGTGGATGTGGTTCTTCATCGCGAAGTTTTCAGTCGGCAGACCGAACGCATCCCAGCCCATGGGATACAGCACATTATAGCCCTGCATCCGGCGCTTTCTTGCAACGATATCAAGCGCGGTATAGGAGCGGGGATGGCCGACATGCAGGCCCTGGCCGGAGGGATACGGAAACTCAACGAGAGGGTAATACTTGGGCTTAGAGTAATCGGTGGTGGCTTCGAAGACGTGGGCGTCGTCCCACTTCTTCTGCCACTTGGCCTCGATCTCCTTAAAATTATATTTCACCTTAAAAACCTCCAACAGTTTAATTCACACATTAGCCGGGCATCAGGATATCGGTAAGGTCAAGACGCGGCGCGTCCGCCCAAACACGGTCGATGCCGTAATAGTCTCGGGTATCAGTATAGAAAATGTGCACGATGACATCCCGATAGTCAAGGAGGATCCATTGACCGGTGGAGCGTCCCTCGATCCTCTTGGGAGAAATTCCACGGGTCTTGCCCAGATACTCATCCAGATCATCGCAGAGGGCCTTCACCATAACGGTATTGGAAGCGGTGGCGATCACGAAATAATCGCCGATCGTGGTAAGCTCCCCGATCTGAATGACCTCCAGATCGGTCGCCTTTTTGCTGTCGAGAAACTTTGCGATCTCAAGAGCCAGTTCTTTCGATTCCATAATATCCTCCTACTTTTTTAAGCCAAAATAATAATTATAAGCTTCCCAGGTTTCCCGGCAGATCGGCCGGCCCTTGCCGATGAGCATCCCCATGGTATAGCGGAGCGCGTAGCGCATTCCCTCCTCCAAAGAGCACATCGCGGCCTCGCGCATCTCCTCCACATCGGGGTAATCCCGCCCCTCGGCGGTGAGATCCGCCAGAAAGACGATCATCTCCAGACGGGACATATGGGCGCGGGCCACTGTGTGGTACCGCACGGCATTGATAATATCGGGATCGGAAACACCGAATTCCGAAAGGGTGACCGATGCCGCAAAGCCGTGGATCAGCCCCGGCTGTGTCTCAAAAACGATGTCAGTCATTATATCACTTTGACGGATGATTTGCAACGCATCCTCCAGGGAAAGCTCCTTTCGGCAATCATGGAGAAGTCCCGCAACCGCCGCTTTTTCGGGGTCCTCCCCGTAATGCTCCGCCAGACGAACCGCTTCCCGCTCCACCGCGAGCGAATGCTCAAAACGGCGGTCTCCCAGATGGGTGCGGAGCCTTGTTCTCATTTCTTCCGGTGTCATTTCTTGCTGCCTCCCCTGTAAAGCTCATTCCCTTTAATGTATTCCATGACCGCGGACGGAAGCAGATTGCTCTCCTCCCCGGCCTTCAGCTTCTTACGGATCTCGGTGGAGGAGATGACCCTCACCTCATTTTTCAGGAACACCGTGTGAATATCCTCGTCAAGGAGGAGCTGTGCCTTGCGGCAGAGTGCCTCGCTGTCATCCTCCTCCCGGGAGGCGACGGCCAGCGTTGCGATTTTACCGATTTCCCGCCAATCCCGCCAAAGTTCAAAGGTAAGGAAGTTATCGGTTCCCATGATGAGGTAGATCTCATCCTCCGGGAAGACCTCCCGCAAGCGCCGCAGGGTCAGGATGGTATAGCTGATCCCTTCCCGGCGGAGTTCATAGTCATCCACCACGACCTCCGGGATCTCCCGGACGGCGAGACGACACATCTCCAGCCGATCCTCCCCCGGGGCAAGATCCGGCGCTGCCTTGTGCGGGGGCACAAAGGTGGGCGTCAGATAGAGCCGATCCAGGCGCAACTGTTCCACCGCCGTGCGGCAGACGCCGACATGACCGAGATGGATGGGATTGAAGGTCCCTCCATAAAAGCCGATGTGTTTCAACGTGATCCCTCCGGGTGCTTAAAGTTCAATAATCGTTTTTTCGGGGTTCTTCCGATAGAGGGTCATCTTTCTGCCGACCACCTGTACGACTTCGCAGCCGACCGCTTCTGCCAACGCTGCCGCCGTATCCTTGGGGGCGTCGGGCGCGGTCTCCAGAACGGAAAGCTTGATCATTTCCCGTGCAGTGAGAGCATCATCTACCTGTTTAATAAGTGCCTCACCGATTCCGTTTTTTCCCACCTGCAGGATCGTTTCCATCTGATTGGCAAGGGAACGTAATTTTGCTCTGGTTTTAGAATCCAACATTCTGCTCGTTTTCCTTTCTTTCTTTGAGAAGCGCCGCCAGCTTCCGCAGGGCGTTTCCTCTGTGGCTTACTTTATCTTTTTCCTCTCCGGAAAGCTCAGCGAAGCTCCTCTCCCCCACCATGAAAAGCGGGTCATAGCCGAAGCCGTTGTCGCCGTGGTATTCTCGCGCGATAGCACCCTCACAGCAGCCCTCGCAGTGCAGGATGTCATCCTCAGAGAAGCAGACGCAGACCGAACAGATAAAGCGCGCCGTTCTCTTTTCTTCGGGAACCTCGGAAAGCTCCCGGAGAAGCTTTTCGTTGTTTTTTCTTGAGTTGCCCTGCTCCCCCGCGTAACGGGCGGAGTAGATGCCGGGTGCCCCCGCGAGGGCATCCACCGCAAGGCCGGAATCATCCGCGATGGTGGGAATGCCCGTCGCCTCATAGATGGCACGCGCCTTGATCTCGGCGTTTTCCGCAAAGGTGGAACCGGTCTCCTCCGGCTCCAGGTCCGGGCAGATCTCGCTCTGGGGCACGATATCAATATAGAGCGGCTCCAGGATTCGCCGGACTTCCTCCACCTTATGCGGGTTGCCGGTCGCTAAAATAAAATACATGATTATTCTTCCTCGTCAAACAGTAATGCCCGCGCAAAATCCCGTGCGGAAAAGGGAGTCAGGTCCTCAATGCTCTCACCGGTTCCGACATACTTGATGGGAAGCCCCAACTGGTCACGGATGGCGATGGCGACGCCGCCCTTGGCGGTACCGTCGAGCTTGGTGAGAACGATACCGGTGACGCCGCAGGCCTCGGCAAATTCCCGCGCCTGATTGAGTCCGTTCTGGCCGGTGGTGGCGTCCAGAACAAGGAGTGTTTCCCGATCACAGCCGGGAGCCTCCCGTTCCAGCACACGGTTCATTTTGGAAAGCTCCTCCATCAGGTTCTTCTTGGTGTGGAGCCGTCCCGCCGTATCACAGATGACCACATCCATGCCGCGTGCCTTTGCTGCCGTGATGGTATCAAATACCACCGCCGCGGGGTCCGCGCCCTCGGTATGCTTTACAATCTGACAGCCGACCCGCTTTGCCCAGACATCGAGCTGCTCGGAGGCCGCCGCACGGAAGGTATCCGCCGCGCCGAGAAGTACTTTTTTCCCTTCGCTCTGGAGGGAATACGCGAGCTTACCGATGGTGGTGGTCTTGCCGACGCCATTGACGCCGACCATCATGATGACGGAGGGCTTGGTTCCCAGCTGAAGCGGTTCGTCCGGTTCCATGAACTCGGTGATGATCTCGGCGAGCTTTTCCCTCAGCTCCGAGGAGTCGATGCTTTTCCGCTTGATCCGCTCCCCGAGACGGGAGGAGATCTTGCTGGCGGTTGAAACGCCGACATCCGCGAGGATCAGGATTTCCTCCAGCTCCTCGAGGGTATCCGCTGTCACCTTGCCGGAAAAGCCATCCAGCTCCAGACTTAAATTCTGCTTGGTCTTTTTGACGCTTCTCTTAAAAATATCGAAAAATCCCATAGTTACTCCTTAACTTAAACTTCCGAGGAATTTCTTCTCCATCTCCGCGACATTGAGCCGCAGCAGCTTGGAGACGCCCTCCTCCTCCATCGTCACACCGTACAGCACATCCCCTTCCTCCATCGTACCGCGGCGGTGCGTAATGGAGATGAACTGGGTGTGATCGGTCATTCGGTGGAGATACGCCGCGAACTTGCTGACATTGACGTCATCCAGCGCCGCCTCGATCTCATCGATGAGGACAAAGGGCGCGGGATTGACCTTGAGGATGGCAAAATAGATGCAGATTGCAACAAACGCCTGCTCGCCGCCCGAAAGGGAGCTGAGGCTCTTGATGATCTTTCCGGGAGGCTGAACGGTGATGTCGATGCCGGTCTCCAGAGGGTCGGTCGGGTCGGACAGCGTGAGCGCCGCGTGTCCGCCGCCGAACAGCTCCTTAAAGATCTCGGCAAAGTGCCGGTTGATGCTCTCGAAGCGGTCCTTAAATATGATGCTCATTTCCGCCGTGAGATCGGCAATGAGCTTGGTAAGCTCCTTCTTGGAGGTCTCCGCGTCGTCGATTTGCTCCTTGAGGAAATAGTAGCGCTCCGATACCTCTTTGAATTCATCAATGGCGGCGACATTCACGCTGCCGAGGGATCGGATCTTGCTTTTAAGTTCCGCGAGGCGCTTTTGGCTGGCCTCCGGATGCTCCAAAGGAATGGCGACCGCCGCCGCGTCGGTACGGGTCAGCTCGTATTCATCCCACATCTTGCTGAAAATGGAGTTCTGCTGCTCCGTGTAACCGTTCATCTTATCCTTAAGACGGGTGATCTCCGCGGTGGAAGCCTCGTGCAGAGCGATCGTCTCACGGTCCTCCGTCCTAAGAGCGGTCTCCCGCGCCTCAAGGGAAAGAACGGCGTTCTGGGTCTCGGCGATCTCCTCCTGAAGGCGCCGGGTCTCGTCGCCGGAATCGGAGGTCCTCCGCTCCAGCTCCTCGATCACCCGTTCGGTCTCCTCATTTTCCCTAAGGAGCGCCTCACGCTGCGCCCGGAGTGCCGCAGTATGGCCGGCGGAATCGTTCTTCTGCTCGTTCATGCGTTCTTTCTGATCGGTAAGGCTGTCTCTGTCCTTCTGGAGAGCAATAAAGGCAAGCTGCTTCTGGGTAAGCGCCTCAGAGGAGTCGGCGATTTCTCCGGTGAGGAGAGACGCCTGTTCCAAAAGGCTTTCGATCGTAATGGACAGCTGTTCCGTTTCCTGTTCCAGAGTCTTCATAGTCTGGGCAGCGGAAAGTTTCTGATTTTTAAGCTCCTCCACCCGGGCGGTCAGACGGTCAAATTCCGCCAGGGCCTCCTCGCTGATGCGCTCACTTTCCGCCACATTGCTGCGAAGCTGTCCCAGGAGAGTATTGACCCTGAGGAGATCCTCTCCCGCCGTTTTTTCCTCCGCCTCGATGCCGTCCATGGTGGCTTTGATGGTCTCTGCTTCCTGTCGAAGGGTTTTCATTTCCTCCTCCAGAGCGTCCGACTTTTCCACCAGCGCCTTGGCCTCACGGCTCAGGGTCTCAATCTCGCCGCGGCGGCTCAAGATAGATGCGTTCTTATTGACGGAACCGCCGGTCATGGAACCGCCCGCGTTGACGACCTGCCCATCCAGCGTGACCACACGGTAGCGGTGCTGGAAGGACTTCGCAATGGCGGTGGCGGCGTCGAGATCCTCCGCCACGATGGTACGGGCCAAAAGATAATCAATGACGCCGCGGTATTTGCTGTCACAGGTGACAAGCTCGCTCGCCAGCCCCACATACCCGCCCATGGAGGCCAGTGACGCCTCCCTGATGGGGTTAGGTTTCATATTGGTGAGGGGCAGGAAGGTGGCGCGGCCGCCCTTTCTTTCCCGGAGGAAGGCGATGGCGCGTTTTGCGGCGCCTTCGTCGCTGGTGACAATATTCTGAATGGCGCCGCCGAGGGAAATTTCCACCGCGGAGGCGTACCTGTTGTCGGTTTTGATGAGAGAGGAAACCGGTCCGATGATCCCCCTGAGGGCACCGGCTTCCGCCTGCTTCATGATGAGGCGGACGCTCTGGTTAAAGTTTTCCAGATTGCGCTCAAGATCGCCCAAAACCTTCGCCCTCTGCAGCTTCTCCCCTGCCTGACGGTCCAGCGCAGAGCGGCGCTCCTCCATCTCGCTCAGCTTGGCAACACGGGAATTATACTTAAAGGCGTAGCCGTTCTTGCTGTTTTTGAGCCCTTCCAGCTTTTCGTCAAGCTCCGCGGCAAAGGCCTCATGCTCCGCAAGCTCTTCCTTTTGTCTCGCAAGGTTCTCGTCCTTGTCCTTGGCCTGCTCCCTAAGGGATTTGAGCCGTTCGGCAAGGTCCTCCGCCAGAGAGCCGGCCGTCTCACCGGAGATTTCCTCCCGGTGGAGCTTCTGCCTCAGCTCCTCCCTTTGCAGGAGGAGAGACTGGCGCTCGGTCTTAACGCGGTTTTCCTCCCGCCGTTTTTCCTCCAATGCCTCCTGTTCGGCGGTGATCACCGCCTGGCTTTCATGAAGTTCGGTTTCCTTTTCGGAAAGCGCTTTTCCAAGCTCCGCAAGGCGTTCCTCCAGAGCACTGCCGGAGATGCTGCTCTCCTCAAGCTCCCGATCGATGCCGGCGATCTTTTCCTTATTATGCTCCAGATTGTTTTTCCTGACCGCGGAATCGACCTTATCCTGTCCGACCCGCTCCTCGATTTCCCGAATGGCGCCGCGCTTTCGCTCGATAAACGCCGCCGCGTCCTGCATCTTTTCGGAGATTTCTCTGAGCGAAGCCTCGATCTCCTCCATCTTTCTGGCGGAGGTGTTGCGGTCGTTTTCGGCAAGGAGCAGCTTATCCTCCTGCTCCCTAATGAGAACGCGCAGTTTTTCAAGATTCAAGAGCCAGAGACTGACCTCCAGGGTCTTGCGCTCCTCCGCAAGGACAAGATACTGCTTCGCCTTTTCCGCCTGCACCCTGAGGGGGCCGACTCGGCCTTCCAGTTCCCCCATGATGTCACGAAGGCGGACCAGATTGTCCTCCGCCTGCAGGAGCTTGCGCTCCGCTTCGGTTTTGCGGTGGCGGAACTTGGAAATTCCCGCGGCCTCCTCAAAAATCTCACGCCGCTGGGTGCTTTTGGTACTCACAATCTCGGCGATTTTCCCCTGCTCAATAACGGAATAGCCGTCCCGTCCGAGACCGGTGTCCATAAAGAGCTCATTCAGGTCTCTCAGCCGCACCGGGTTATTGTTGATTCGGTATTCGCTTTCCCCGCTGCGATAGAGCCGACGGGTAAGGATGACCTCATCGGAATCCACGTCGATGCTGCGATCGGTATTATCAATAAAAAGGCTGACCCACGCAAAACCGGTTGGCTTACGGGAGACCGAGCCTGTAAAAATGACATCCTCCATTTTGGTGCCGCGCAGACTCTTGACCGACTGCTCACCGAACACCCATTTGATTGCGTCGCTGATGTTGCTCTTTCCGCTGCCGTTGGGGCCGACGATCACCGTGATGCCGTCGTCAAAGGTCAGCTTGGTACGGTCGGGAAAGGATTTGAATCCCTGCAGTTCCACCGCTTTGAGCTTCATTGGCGCACCTCCTTCAAGCAGATTGTCCACTCCCCGCTCATTTCCCGGGGAAAAACTTAAAAAACGTTATAGCTAATTATTTATTATACTACGATTTCTCCTTTGAGACAACTAAAACCGCCCTTTTCCCGGGAATCTTTCCGACGCTTCCCAAAGAAAAAAGAGAGCCCAACAGGAGCCCTCTTCCTTTTATTCGATTTCGCCCATCAGCGAGAGCGCTTCCCGCGCGGCCGCCTGCTCGGCGCCCTTTTTGCTGCGGTCCGTTCCTCGTCCGATCACGTTGGAATTGAGGTGAACCTCCACCACGAATTTTTTATCGTGGTCCGGGCCCTCCTCCGAAACGAGCACATACTCGACGCACTCCTCCGGATTCTTCTGGATGATCTCCTGAAGCAAGGTCTTATAGTCCACAAAGGGAGATTCCTTACTGCGGATTTCCTTTTCCACGAAGGGCAGAACAAAGCGCTTCGCTTCCTCCATGCCGCCGTCCAGATAGATGCCGGCGATCAGCGCTTCAAAGGCGTCCGACACCACCGAGGGGCGCTCCCGCCCGCCGGTCTGCTCCTCCCCGTGGCCGAGGAGCAGCTCGCTACCCAAGTCAATCTGCTTGGCGAACTCGAAAAGACTCTTTTCACAAACCAGCGCCGCGCGGATCTTGGTGAGGTCACCCTCCGCCAGATGGAATTTGTGGAAGATGTGATCCGCCACGATGATGGATAGGACGGCATCCCCTAAAAACTCCATGCGCTCATTGCACTCTATCTTCTTTTTGCTCTCATTGGCATAGGAGGAGTGGGTCAGCGCCCGCTCCAAAAGCTGTTTATCCTTAAACCGATAACCGATTCGTTTTTCCAGATCGGCTGCTGCCATCTTACTTCCCCTCTCTCATTCCTCATCCGAGATTTCATTCGCCAGCTGCTCCTCGATCTCCCCGACGATATTATTCTCACAGCAGCTCTTTGCCTGCCGAATGGCATTATAGAATGCCTTGGCATTGCTGCTGCCGTGCGCTTTGATTACAGGACGCCGCACACCCATCAGGAGGGCTCCGCCGTATTCTGAGGAGGAGAACTGCTTTTTGAGCTTGCCGATATCCTTTTTAACGGCAAGCGCGGCAAGTTTATTTTTGAGGGAGGAGAAAAAGATCCCCTTAAGTTCGCCCATAAAGAGAGCGACCGCGCCCTCAAGACCCTTCAGGAACACATTGCCGGTAAAGCCGTCGCAGACCGCGACATCACAGCCGCCGAGGGGGACGTCCCGAGCCTCGACATTCCCGATAAAGTTATAGTCGGAATCCTTCATGAGACGGTACGCCTCAATCTCCAGCTCCCGTCCCTTAGTCTCCTCCGTGCCGATATTGATAAGGCCGACGCGGGGGTTTTCCACCCCTTCGATGCGCTTCATATAGACCGAGCCCATCAGTCCAAACTGGCGGAGCATCTCGGGGCGGCAGTCGTGGTTCGCGCCAGAATCCATTAGGAGATAGCAGCCGCCCTTGCAGGGAATGATCGTTCCGATTGCAGGGCGTTTAATGCCGCTGAGGCGCTTCACGATCAGGGTGCCGCCCACGGTGAGCGCTCCGGTGCTGCCTCCGGAAACAAAGGCGTCGCCCTCTCCCTTGGCAAGGAGGTCAAGACCCACCGCCATCGAGCAGTTCTTATACTGCTTCAGGATAGAGGTCGGCTCCGCTTCCATGGGGATGACGTCGGGAGCGTCCGCAATGGTCATGTTGTCGAGGGAAACTCCGAGCTTTTCCGCCTCGGCGCGGAGCTTTTTCTCGTCACCGGTGAGGAGAATCTCCAGGCCCCACTCCTTTACGGCGCGTTCACAGCCCTTCAGCACCTCCGCCGGTGCGTTGTCGCCGCCGAAACCGTCTACAATAATCTTCATTCTGTCTTTCCCTCTCTTTCCAGATAGTCCTTGAGCGCCTCCATAGCACGATCCGCCATTGCCTGGTAACGCAGTTCTTTGGATTTAATAAGCTCCGGCAGGGGCGGCAAGATGCCCATGTTGGAGCCCATCGGCTGGAAGTCCTTGACTGTTTCGTCACTCACATAACGGCAGAGCGCACCGGTCATGGTCTCGGGCGGCAGGACGGGGGTCTCGCGGCCCATAAGGCGGTCTGCCGCAGCGCGGCCCGCAATGATGCCGCTTACGGCCGATTCGATATAGCCCTCCACGCCGGTAATTTGTCCGGCAAAGTGGATGCGTGGCTCCTTCTTCAGGGTAAAGTTCCCGTCCAGAAGGCGCGGAGAATCAATAAAGGTATTGCGGTGCATGACGCCGTAGCGCACAAACTCTGCGTGTTCCAGACCGGGGATCATGGAAAAGACCCGCTTCTGCTCCGGAAAACGGAGATTCGTCTGAAAGCCGACGATATTATAGAGCGAGCCGTCGGCATTATCCCGCCTGAGCTGAATGTTTGCCCAAGGGCGGTGGCCTGTCTTGGGGTTAATGAGTCCCACCGGGCGCAGGGGGCCGTAACGCATAGTATCGAGGCCCCGGCGTGCCAGCACCTCAATGGGCATACAGCCCTCATAGACCTTGAAGTACTGCTTCTCAAAGTCATGAAGCTCCACCGATTCGGCGGTGGCCAGCGCCTCCTGAAAGCGCTCATACTCCTCTTTGTTGAAAGAGCAGTTGATATAGTCCGCCTCTCCCCTGCCGTAGCGGGTGGCAAAATAGACCCGGTCAAGGTCAATGGAATCATATGACACAATGGGAGCGGAGGCATCAAAAAAGCTGAGATAGCTCTCCCCGAGAAGAGTCCCGATGGTCTCGGAAAATGCCTTGGAGGTGAGGGGCCCGGTCGCGATGATGACCTCTCCCTCCGGGATCTCGGTCACCTCGCCGTGGACGACCTCCACATTGGGGAGCGCGGTGACGGCCTTTGTGATGTAGTCGGAAAACTGCTTTCGGTCCACCGCCAGAGCGCCGCCCGCCGAAACGGCGGAGGCCTTTGCCGCCTCCACCACAAGGGAGCCCATCGCCTCCATCTCCGCCTTGAGCAATCCTGCCGCGGAGTTGATGCGAGAGGCCTTGAGGGAGTTGGAGCACACCAGCTCCGCAAAGCCCTCATAGCTGTGTGCCGGAGAGTATTTCTCCGGTTTCATTTCATAAAGGGTCACGGGGATCCCCCGGCGGCTGAGCGTCCAAACCGCTTCGCAGCCAGCAAGACCCGCGCCAATCACAGATACATGTTTCATTTCTTGATACTCATTTCGTAGCCACAGCCCTCTTTCAGGCAATGGATCTTTTTGATACGGCCGGTGGTCTTAAAGAGGGTGCTTCCGCACTGGGGACAGCGATCCGCCAGCGGAATATCCCAAGTCATAAAGCCGCACTTCGGATTGTCGGCGCAGCCGTAATAGGTGCGCCCGGTCTTGGATTTCTTGGAAAGCACCTTTTTGCCGCAGAGGGGACAGAGTCCGTCCGTCTCCTGCTGCAGGGGCTTTGTGTTCTTGCATTCCGGGAAGCCGGGGCAGGCAAGGAATTTACCGTACTTACCATGACGAATAACCATCATCCGACCGCAGAGCTCGCAGGGGATGTCGGTCTCCTCATCGGGGATTTTCATCTTGGTGCCTGCCATATTTTCATCCGCCTGCTTGAGCATCGCGGAAAAATCATCATAGAAGCTGCGCATCATCCGGACCCAGTCCAGCTTGCCCGCTTCCACCTGGTCGAGATTCCTCTCCATGCCGGCGGTGAACTGAACGTCCACGATCTTGCCGAACTGCTCCTTCATGAGCTTGGTGGTAATCTCTCCCACAATGGTGGGCTTCAGTGCCTTCTGTTCCCGTTCCACATAGCCTCTCTGCTGAATGGTGGAGAGGGTCGGGGCGTAGGTGCTGGGTCGGCCGATGCCGTTCTCCTCCAGCTCCTTGATAAGGGATGCTTCTGTGTAACGCGCAGGGGGCTGGGTGAAGTGCTGGGCGGGACGAAGTTCCTTCTGACGGAGGGATTCTCCCATCTCCAGCGGCGGCAGATTGGTGCTGCTCTCCTCCTCCCCTTCCGAGGCATCGATATAAAGGCGGGTGAAGCCCTCAAACCGGATGGAGAAGCCGGAGGATTTGAAGGTATGCTCCCCGGCGGTCAGCTCCACCGAAACGGTATCCTGAATACAGGGCGCCATCTGGCTCGCGATAAAGCGCTCCCAGATGAGCTTGTAGAGCTTATACTGGTCGGGGGTCAAACTGTCCTTGATTTTAGCGGGCGTGAGATCGATCATGGTGGGACGGATCGCCTCATGACCGTCCTGTGCGTTCGCCTTGGAGCGGAACACCCGCGGCTTTTCCAGTCCGTATTCCTTGCCGTAGGTGCTGATGATATAATTGTGGGCCGCCTCAAGCGCTTCATTGGAGATACGCAGAGAGTCGGTTCTCATATAGGTGATGAGACCGACCGCGCCCATATCCTCCAAATTGATGCCTTCGTAAAGCTCCTGCGCCACCTTCATGGTGCGCTTTGCCTGAAAACCGAAGCGGCGGGAGGCGTCCTGCTGCAGGGTGGAGGTGATGAAGGGCGGCGTCGGCATTTTCTGGCGGGTGCCTTTTTTCAGATTGGTGATCCGAAACGGCTTGCCGTCCACCTCGGAAACGATCTGTCTCGCTTCCTCTTCGTTATGGATCTCCTGCTTTTTGCCGTTCTTTCCGTAATGCTTCGCAAGGAACGGCTTGTACTTGGCGTTCTCCTTGGCCAGCAGCACCTCCAGCGTCCAGTATTCCTCCGGCTGGAAGGAGCGGATCTCCTCCTCACGGTCCACCACAAGGCGCACCGCGACCGACTGCACACGTCCCGCGGAAAGACCCTTTCGGATCTTCTTCCAGAGGAAAGGGCTGATCTCATAACCGACGATGCGGTCCAGAACACGCCGCGCCTGCTGCGCATTGACCAGCTGGCGGTCGATCTGGCGGGGATGCGCCATCCCGTTTTCCACGCCGGAGCGGGTGATCTCAGTAAAGGTCACACGGTTCGGCTCGTTCTGGTCCAGCTTGAGAAGCTCTGCCAAATGCCAGCTGATGGCCTCTCCCTCGCGATCGGGGTCGGTCGCAAGATAAACATAGTCACTCGTCTTGGCCTCGGCACGGAGCTTTTTAATCAGCTCTCCCTTGCCCTTGATGTTTTCATAGCTCGGGGAAAAATCATGCTCGACATCCACGCCGAGCCGGGAGACCGGCAGGTCGCGGATGTGTCCCATTGAAGCCATGACCTCATATTCCGAGCCCAGATATTTCTGTATGGTATTCGCTTTTGCAGGGGACTCCACAATAACAAGTTTAGACAATTTGATCACCTATATATAAAATAAAATTTGATTTCATAAGGGGTTAACGGCTGAACCGATGACCCGCGTGAACCTTGATAATACCAAAGATTTCAAGCTGAGTCAACACGGCCAGCACCTGAGCGACGGGCAGCCCCGATGCTCTCACAACGTCATCCGCTGTCATGGGTTCGGAGGAAAGCACCCCGAAGACCGCTCTCTGCCTCTCATTGAGATGCTCGGTCTCCACCGGCGGGGACGCAGGCTTGGGCTGATGCATTTTCGCCGTTTCCTTCTCCTCCGGCGGCTCATAGGTCTCAATCCTGCAAGGTGATAATTTAAGAGGGCTGCTCCGCTCGTATTCCTTATAAGTCAGATATTCATATTCATCCAGAATATCCTCCGCGCCGCGAATCATGGAAGCGCCCTCTCGGATGAGCCAGTTGGGCGCCTCGGACATCGGCTGGTCGATATTCCCCGGCACCGCGAAAACGTCTCTTCCCTCGGCAAGGGCAAAGCCCGCCGTGATAAGCGAACCGCTTTTCTGCCTTCCCTCCACCACCAAGGTTCCCTGACAAAGCCCTGCAATAATGCGATTTCGAATGGGAAAATGATAGGAGATGGGCTGACTACCCGGTTCAAATTCGGTGACGATCGCACCGCCCTCCGCAAGGATGCGCTCCTTGAGCTTTTTGTTCTGGGCGGGATAGCAAACGTCAATGCCGCAGCCCTGCACCGCTATCGTCTTGCCGCCGTTCTCCAGCGTTTCCTCGTGGCAGCAGGTGTCGATGCCCATGGCAAGGCCGCTCACCGTCACTACACCGCGGCGCGCAAGCTCCCCGGAGATCTTCCGCGCCGCCCGTTCTCCGTAAGGGGTAATATTCCGCGAACCGACCACCGCCACACAGAGGTAATCGTCCAGATTTTTCCACGTCCCCGCGACATAAAGGAGCGCGGGCGGGCTGTAAATCTCACGGAGCCGGCGAGGATAGTCCTCGTCCTCACGGGTCAGGATCTTGATATTGTTTTTAAGGCAGAATTCGAGGATCTTATCGGTGTCGTACCGCTTCGCCTCCTCGATTTTTTGAAGCTCCTCCTCCTTCGCGCCGGCGGCCCGAAGGTCTTCCCGGGAGGTCCTAAAGAGGCGGTCGGGCGTATGCCACTGCTCCAGCGCCTTGGCGGCGCGGACCGACCCTCTGCCAAAGACCCGCTGAAACCGGATCCAGTCAGACTGAGACGCCATCCTGTTCCTCCCCTTTTCTTTATATTATATCTTACACGAGATACCGGCCGGCGATCTGCCACATACAGAGCGCTCCGGCAACGGCCGCGTTGAGTGATTCGGCCTTTCCTGCCATGGGGATATAGACCTGCCCCCCGCACCGTGCGATCACCTCCGGGGTGACGCCGCTGCCCTCATTCCCGATAACCACCGCTATGTCCTCCCGTTCGGGGAGCTTTTGCAGCGGGACAGCGTCGGGGGTCAGCGTTGCGGCATAGACCGGCATACCGCCCCGCTCCAGCTCCTCAACAAACCCAGCGAGATCCCCGGCATGATAAAGCTTCTGCCGGAAGGCGCTGCCCATCGTGGAGCGGATTACCTTGGGAGAAAAGGGATCGGCCGAGCCTTCGGAAAGCACCAGCGTATCGACGCCCATGCTTTCCGCCGTGCGGATGAGGGTGCCGAGATTGCCGGGATCCTGAATATGATCCAGCAGCAGGAGCCGGCCGCCCTTCGGTTTTTCCGCTCGGTCTTCGGGAAGCCTCCCGATGGCAAAAATTCCCTGCGGGTGTTCGGTGTCTCCCAGGTGTTTTTCCAGCGCCGCACTGATCTCATAGATCCGATCGGCAGAGCGCAGGAGGGACTCCAGCTTATCTTCATAGCGCAGGGCGTTTGGAGAGAGAAACAGCGTCTCCAGCTGGACGCCGCTCTCCGCCGCGTCCCGGCAAAGCCGCAGCCCCTCCATCACAAAAAGACCGGCTTCCTCACGCGCTTTACGGCTTTCGGAAAGCTTGCGGTATTTTTTGATAACAGCATTTTCTTTTGAGGTCAGAAGCTCCCGCAAGTGACTCCCTCCTATTATATAGTGTCCGAATCGTCATGGTATCATTTTCTTTTATACTATACATTCGTCATAAATGCAAGCCGTACTTTGGAAACCGGCCGCTTTGGCCGAAAGAAAAGCACCCACTGTTCCTAAGAAAGTGAGTGCTTTATACTGCTTAAAAAATTAAAGAGCAGCCTTCGCCTTTGCCACCAGAGCGGTGAAAGCGGGAGCATCATGGATCGCGAGCTCGGAGAGCATCTTGCGGTTCAGGGTGATGCCGGCCTTCTTAAGACCGTTCATGAACTGGCTGTAGCTGATGTCGTTCATGCGGCAGGCGGCAGAAATACGGGTGATCCACAGGCGGCGGAAATCACGCTTCTTCTGCTTGCGGCCGATGTAAGCATAGTTGCCGGACTTCAGTACGGCCTGTTTTGCCATCTTAAAGCGCTTGCTCTTTGCGCCGAAATAACCCTTGGCCATCTGCAGGGTCTTTTTTCTTCTTTTACGAGTCATCATTGCTCTTTTTACACGAGCCATATCTATTTACCTCCGTATTGCTTGGATGTTATCTTGTTTTCGTACTGCTGATTATTTGCCGGGCATGAGAAGCTTCAGCGCGCCGGTATTGGTCTTGTCGGCATAGGTGCCGTGGCGCAGATTTCTCTTACGCTTGGTGGTCTTGCCGTGGCCGTTCAGCAGGTGGCTCTTGTAAGCTTTTGCTCTCTTGATCTTTCCGTTCTTGTTGAACTTAAAGCGTTTCTTGGCACCGGTATGAGTCTTAAGCTTGGGCATTTTATATTCCTCCTAAGAATTTTTACTGTTTCGTTGCGGGGGCGGGCTTCGCGCTCATAAACATAATCATACTGCGTCCTTCCATTTTGGAAGGCTTTTCCACTGTTGCGATATCCGCACAGCTCTGGGCAAAGCGCTCCATAATGCCGAGGCCCAGCTGAGAATGAGCCATTTCGCGCCCGCGGAAGCGGATGGAAACCTTGACACGGTTGCCGGCCATCAGGAACTTTCTGGTCTGGTTCACCTTTGTCTCAAAATCGTGGGTATCAATATTGAGGGAAAGACGGGTCTCCTTGACCTCAATGACCTTCTGATTCTTCTTGTTTTCCTTCTCGCGCTTGGCCTGCTCAAAACGGTATTTGCCGTAATCCATGATGCGGCATACCGGAGGGTTGGCCTGGGGAGCGATCTTAACGAGATCCAGATTGGCTTCCACGGCGAGATGGAACGCGTCACGGGAGCTCATGATGCCGAGCTGATCTCCGTTTGCACCAATGACCCGGATTTCCTTGTCGCGGATCTCCTCGTTAATTTGCAGTTCTTTGTTTGCGATTGCAAAGCACCTCCTGACTGAAATGATTCAAAAACAAAAGCGTGAACGAACAAAGATCGCTCACGCCAAACAGCATAAAATCCCCCGGAGGGATTTCATCCTATGGACCGTGCCTGCATCGGGTGCGGCAGGTGAGAACAATCTGTTCTGCTTTGTTTTACTGATATATAATACCAGAAGCTTCCCCCCGTGTCAAGAGGGATCGGTAAACTTCCTGCAAAGCGGGAGCAAAAGGGAAAGCGGTCCTCACAGAACGGGGACCGCCTCCCCGGAGTAGAAGGAATAGAGATAGATTTCCCGAACAGGAATCCCCAGCTGGCGGTTCACGATTTCCCGGTAGAGGCGCACCTGCGCGGAATACCGGCGGCGCAGCTCCTCAGGGTCCCGGGTCCGGTCGGTCTTGTAATCCAGCAGCACCGCGCTTCCCTGTTCGATAAAGACACAGTCCACCGCGCCCATCAGCACCGTCCGGCTCTCAATGCGAAGCGAGGGATCAATCGCCGCCAGCTCCTCCGGGCTGAATTCCTGCATAAAGCGGATCTCCCGGTAGACCTTTTCGGCCGAGGTAAGCCGCCGTCCGAGATCGGTCTCCAGAAAGCGAGTGATCATCCCCGTCTCCAGATTCCGGCCCTCCTCCTCATAGAGGAAGCCCTCCTGCACCAGCCGGCGCACCTCCGCCTCCGCATCCTGTTTCAGCGCCGTAAAATCGGCAAACTGCATGACCTTGTGCGCGGCGGTCCCCCGTTCGGCGGCGGAAAGTCCTTCCGTCGTGAGCGCCTTGGGACGGCGCCGCAGCAGAAATTCCCGGTTCGCATCCTGTTCCGCGAGATCCGAGACGGAAATACGCCGGGGCGTCCGGGTCTCCTTCCGGTAGGGATAGCAGTAGGCCATATTCTCCCGGAGGGTCTTGAGGATCGCTTCATCCGCCTCGGCCGGTGCCGGGGCCGCTTCCCTTTCCTCCTGCGCGTCGTTTTCCGGGCCGGCAAGCCGGGAAATGCGCTCCACATGGCTGTGCCGGTCCTCGGAAAGGCGCAGCACCGTCGGGGCCAGCCAGTCGTAAAAGCATCCAGACCCCCGAACCGCCGCCGTCGGGAACAGCTCCTTGTGACGCTCCGCACGCGCTCTCATGCTGCCAAGATTGCCCGCCGCTGTAAGGAAAAGCTTTTCCCGTGCCCTTGTCACCGCTACATAGAGGATACGCATTTCCTCCGATAGCATGGCGCGCTGATTTTCCAAAAGCATTGCAACAAAGGCCAGCGTCTTATGCTGCCGCATGGCGCGGTTGTCCCGCAGCTTGCAGGCAAAGCCCAGCTCCCGGTTGAGGGCGACATCCGATCGGCTGTCGTCCAGATTAAATTTGGCGGCAAGATCGACCAGAAAAACAACCGGAAATTCCAGTCCCTTGGAACGGTGCACTGTCATGATAGAAACCGCGTTTTCGCCCGGAGGGGACGCCGCCGGAAGGTCGTACTCGTATTCTTCCAGATGGGTGAGATATTCCGTGAAGTCCTCCCCCGCGCGGCGGTTTTCCTCAAAGTCCGCGGCATACTCGGTGAGGAGCCGGAGGTTTGCGGTCATCCGTTCTCCCTCCCGCATGGCGCTCAGCTTCTTTGGGTAATCGGTACGGCGGTAAAGCTCCCGCAGCACCTCGGAGCAGGGCGCCGACTGCATCAGAGCGCGAAGCGCGTGGTAGTCCTCCAAAAAAGCCCGGAAGCGCTCATTGCCCGAAAATTTCTCCTGCTGCATCGTCTCATAGAGGTTCCGCCGGCAGACGGCCCGTACCTCCGCAAGGTCATCGGCCGTACAGCCATAGAGGGGCGATACAAGAACACGGGCCAGCTCCAAATCGAGGACCGGGTTTTCAAGGACCTTCAGCATGGAAAAAACCGGGACGATCTCCCGCGCTCCCAAAAAGCCCTCCCGCTGCTCAATGCGTCCGGTGAGGCCCCTCCGCTCCAAAGCCTTAAGATAGACATTGGAGCGATTCTTGGCGGTACGCATCAGGATGCAGAAGTCCCGGGGCTCCGCGGGGCGCTTCTTCCCCGCCTCCGTCACCAAAAAGCCCTCACGCAGAAGGGCGGCGATCTTCTGCGCCACCATATCGGCTTCCGCCTCCACGGCGTCGGCCCGCTTTTGCCCGGCAGTATCCAGCTCCAGCATGGTAACCGGGACCGGGCTTTCGTAATCATAGGGGAAGCAGGCACGGAGAGCGTCCTCCTGCCCATAGGTCATCTCCCCGATGGCAGGGCTCATGAGGTCGGCAAAGAGAGCGTTCGCAAAGTCAGTGATTTCCCGGCGCGTCCTGAAGTTTTCCGAAAGGGCAAGCACCGCGGGATAATGGCACCCGTCATAGGGCGCGTAGCTTTGTTTCTTTTCCAGAAAGATTTCCGGACAGGCTTCCCGGAAGCGATAGATGCTCTGCTTTACGTCTCCCACCATAAAGCGGGGCGTCTTCCCCGCCGCGATGGAGGCAAAGATCTCCTCCTGCAGGGCGTTGGTGTCCTGATACTCATCCATGAGGATCTCGGCATACTGCCGGGAAAGCTCGCGGGCCAGCTCCGTCGGGTGCTCCCGCCCGCCGAGAAGGCGCAAGGCGTAGTGCTCCTGATCGCTGAAATCGATCTTGCCGCGGAGCAGCTTTTCCTCGGTGAATTTCCGGTCAAACCGAAGCACCAGCGCAAAGAGCTTCTGAATCAGGGGCCTAAGCTCCCGTTCATCCCGCTCCGCTTTCTCCGCCGTCATCAGGAATACCTTGTCCTTAAGGGCGGACACCGAAGCGGAGACCTCCTTGCGGATGTCATGGATCTCCTCTTTCAGCACCAGCACCTCCGGATCGCGGATCGTTGGGAAACGCGGAAAGGAAAGGTTTAATGCTTTACAGACAATAACGTCCCAGCTTTCCTGTGAAAGGGCGTCGTAAAGGTCCTCCAGCATGAGGATATCCCCGCCAAGGAGAGTCGACAGCTTCTCCGCCAGAGGTTCGGCGCCCTGTGAAAGTATTTGGGCGCGGCGAAGCTGCGCCAGCGCGCCCTCCAAGACTTCCTTGGCGTAGTTTTTCAGAATGGCGCACCAGGGGCTTTCCTCAAAATGGCCCATGGTGTTATCCTGAAGGAGCGTTTCGACCCACTCCTCATAGTGCGGATGATTGCGGATAAAATCATAGAGCTTGAGGATGTTTTCCTGCATATTACGGTCCGTCTTGGCGCCGGAAAGCAGTTCCACCAGCCGAAAAAAGAGGGGATCCCCCGCCTTGTATTCTTCATCCAGAAGCGCCGCCGCCACCCGCTGCCGCAGGATCTTCATCTCCTGCTCATCCCCCAGCCGCAGATCCCCCGGCAGCCCCAAAGCGGGGGCATTTTCCCGGATGAGCCGAAAGCAGAAGGAATGGATGGTGCTGATGTCGGCGTGATCGAGGAGCAGAAGCTGACGCCTTACGCGGGCATTGCCCGGCTCCTCCCGAAGCAGCTCATGCAGGCGCTTCGCGACCCGGCGTTTCATCTCCTCCGCCGCCGCACGGGAAAAGGTCACCACCAGAAGGCGGTCAATATCGACCGGGGCGTCTCCCTCGGTCACCAGAGAGACGATGCGTTCAGTGAGAACGGCGGTCTTTCCGCTCCCTGCCGCCGCAGAAACCAGAAGATCCCCACCGCGGGCGGTGATGGCCTCCTCCTGGGCACAGGTCCAATGAATCATTCCTCATCCCCTCCTTTCTCCTTTTGGCCGACTATACGGACGGCGCCGTTTTCCCCTCTATGGTTGCAGAGAGAGGCAAACTCGCAGTAGGCGCAGGGGCGCTTTCCCCCGCTTTCCGCCGGCATTGGGCTCACCTCGCCGCGTTCCAGCATTTCTCCCATCTCGGTGATGTTCTGATAAACCAGCTTCTTAAGCTCGGCGAACTGCTCCCTCGTATAGACCTGAGAGCGCTTGCTGAGTTCTTCCTTTTTGCCCATTTCGGCAGGAATGTAGACCCCCGCAAGATCCCGTTCCATTGCGCGGAGCACCGTGGGGTCATCCAGAAGAAGACCCTTCCTCTTAAGGGCGGAATTAACCTCATTTCGGATGGTTTCCTCGTCCGCGTCGGGGGCGGCGTCCACCGCCTGCAGCTTGGTGGGGGCATAGAGGATCCCCGCCGGCAAAACCGTCCCGAAGTGGCGGCTCCGGTCATCACAGACCGCATAGAGGTAGATGAGCATCTGCATATTGATGCCGTCAAAAACTTCTTCCAGCTTAAAGTTCTTTTCGCCGGATTTATAGTCCACCACCCGGATGTAGTTTTCCTCCCCGGTCTTAAAGAGATCGACCCGGTCGATGGAGCCCACCAGTCGGATGGGCGTCTCGTTTTCGGTTTCCAGAAGGGGCGGAAGCACCGTTTTTCCCTCTCCCACGGAGACCTCCGTCGCCGCGGTGATAAATTCACTCTGGGCAAGCTCTTCAGAAAGATGACGCAGAATGATGCCGAGCATCAGCCTGAGCCGGGCAAACTGGTAATGAAACCGTGCCGAAACGGCGTCCTCATCCGGCACCATGCGGCTGATGTATTCCTTCAAGTACTGCTCGATCTCCTCGCCCTGCTCGGCGGGAGTCATGGCGGCCAGTTCATCACTCCTGTGGTGGTTCAGCATCTGCTCCAAAACATAGTGGATGGCAGAGCCGGACTCAAAGGGCGAAAGCTCCACCCGCTGACGGGGGCGCAGACGAAGAAGATGATCGCAGAGATAAAAATAGGGGCACTGATAGAACCGCTCGATAGAGGTCGGTGAAAGGCGGATCTCGTCCCCCAAAAGCGCCTTCGCGTGCCGCGGGGTAATGCTCCCCGCGGGAAGATCCTTGGAAATGGCATCCAGCGCCGCAAGGTAGTCTCCCTCGCCCGCTTCCCAAAGCAGGCTTTGGAGCGAGGCGCTCACGGCGTCGTTTTTCCCCCAGCGGGCGGCCGTCTCCAGCTTCGCGGTCTCCAGATTCACCACAAAGTCGGTGGGCGAAAGTGTCTCCACACCCTCGGCTTCAAGGTTCAGCCGGCCGGCCAGCTCCGAAACCAGCACCGAAAGCTCCATATTTCCCTCTCCCTTGAGCGTACCGGTGGTGTAGGAGATAAAAAGGCGTTCGGCCGGCGCGGAAAGCGCGGAATATAAGATAAACTGCTCCCTCAGCGCATTGTCCGTTCCCGCCATCGGGAGCTCCACTCCTGCTTCGTTCAGGGTCTCCCGTTCCCGTCCGGTAAAGAGGCCGGTGACCGTTCCCGGCGCGGGGAAAAGACCCTCGTTCACGCCCAAAACAAAAACCGCTCTGGGAGAGGAGAGCCGCACGCGGTCTGCCTCGGCAAAGGTCACATGGTCGATGGTATTGGGGACGTCACCGAGGTCGATTTGAGAAAGGGCAAGCCGAAAGACGCCGGCCAGCTCCTTCCCGTCCTGCTGTGGATTCCCGAAGAAATCGGTGAGGAGGTCAAGGACATCGACAATGCAGTTCCATTCCCGGTCCAGCCGCTCCCTGCCCGCTTCGTCCAGCCCCTCGGAAAGATTTTGGAGGGCGTCCGTCTCGGTGAGATAGCGGTAAAGAAGCTTCGCGAATTCCGCGCCGGTACAGCGCCCCGCCGCCCGCCGAAGCGAGAGCAGCGGCTCCACGATCTTTTTTCGGGAGGCGTCCACGGCCATCGCCGCCGCCCGGTAGCTTTCCTCGGGCAGGTCGGACATGCCCTCGGGATTATTGGTAAAGGGCGAAAGCCAGTCCCGCCCCTGAATCGACCAGATGTAGCAGTAGTTTTCAAGCTCACCCGCCTCCTGTTCGCTCAGTCCGCTGGCGGGGGAACGCGCGAGCTTGAGGAGAAGCTCCGAGGGGAGATCCTGCGAGACCGCCTCCAGGGCCCCAATGAGGAACGACGGCAGCGCATGGAAAATGAGACGATCCTTTTCGCTCAAATAATAGGCGACGCCATACTGATCCAAGACATGATAAGCCGAGCGGTAGCGGTCAAGATCCCGGCAGAGCACCGCGATGTCGCTGAAGCGATAGCCCTCCTCGCGCACCAGCTTCATGATGAGGGCGGCGGCGGCGTGCATCTCCTCATAGGCGTTCCCCGCCCGGAAGAGACGGATGTTCCCTGTTTTGGGGAGCGGTCCGGTCTCCTCCCCAAGGAAGGCGTCCTGCAAAAGCCCCAGCTCCGGGCTCTTAAAGCGGCATTTTTCGGTGAGGAGAAGCGGCGTTTCCACCTTGATATCCCGCTCTCTTGCCAACAGAATGAGCCGCCGAAGATATTTTTTCTGGAAAACGAAGAGGTCGCTTTCCCCGCTCAGGCCGTCCGCCGTCATGGCGACGGTCATCCGGGTCGACTGCCCCAGCATGACATTGATCATTTCCCGCTCCGCGATGCTGAAATAGTCGAAGCCGTCCAGCCAGATCTCCCTTCCCTCAAACCAGCGCACCCGTTCGGCCATTTCCGCCGCGCGAGTGAGATCGTCTAGGGGATCGTGGAAGGAGCGCTCCAGAATGGTCTGATACGTCCCGAAAATGAGCGCGATATCTTCAATTTTGCGGTTGAGAGCGTCATCGGGACGCCGGGCCGCAAGCTCCTGCATCGAATCGGGAGTCATTCCGGCTCGTTTCCATTCTCCAATGGTGTCCAGCATTTCGGAAAGAAAACTCTCATGAGACGCCTGTCGCTTATAGACCTTAAGGGAGTCCCTCACCTCCGAGACCGCCGTTCTCATGATAACAATGCGGGACATGTCATCCAGCGCCCGGTGGGTAAGCCCTCCGCACTCCCGGAAAATATTTTCGGAAAGGCGGGGGAAGCTGAGAAGTCTGAGGCGCATAGCTTCCTCGGGAAGAAGCGCCCCGTAAAGACGGCGCTCCATCTCAAAAGAAACGTGCTCCGGTACCAAAAGGAGCGCCTCCCGGCCACTTTTTACCGTTTGGGTCACCTGTTTTATGATCTCCTCGGTTTTTCCGGTCCCGCTCTGTCCCAAAATGAGATGCAGCAAGCGCATTCCCTCCTCTCACAGTTATTTTTATTTTATCATAACCACTGTCCCATGAACAGTACTTTCCCACTGTTCCGACGCTTTGGGGCTCCGATTCCTTTCCAAACGACAAAAAGCCCTCACCCCGTGAGGGATGAGAGCTCCTTTTTCAGCTTCGCCGTTAAGCAATTTTGATATTGCTGTTTTTATATTTCAGCTGGATCTTATCAGCGATCATCGCAATGAACTCACTATTGGTGGGCTTACCGCGGAGATTGTGAATGGTGTAGCCGAAGTAAGAATTAAGAACATCGACGTCGCCGCGATCCCAGGCAACCTCAATGGCATGACGGATCGCCCGCTCCACCCGGGAAGCCGTGGTACCGTTCATCTTGGCAACGGTGGGGTACAGCACCTTGGTCACCCCGTTGATGACCTCGGGATTCCGCACCGCCAGCATAATTCCGTCTCGGATATACTGATACCCCTTGATGTGCGCCGGAACACCGATCTCCAGAATGATGTCGGTGACGACCGATTCAAGGCTGATGGACGTCTCTCTTGCCGCCTCCTCGGAATGGTCGACGATCGGACGCGCGCCAATCACCATTTCCACCCGCTCTGCCAGAATCTGAGGGTCAAACGGCTTCACAAAATGATACGCCGAACCGTACATAATGAGTTGGCTTGAGATGCCGGGGCCATCCACATTGGACATGGTAATCATAGTCGGATGAACATGGCATTCTCCCGCAGCGACTGCCTTGAGCACTCCTAAAGCGTCGATTCCGCTCATAAACGCTTCCATCAGAACCACTTTAGGCTGATACTTCTCAATCATCTCCATGAGAACGTGCCCGTCTTTTCGGCAGAGGATGGTTTCAAAGCCTCTCCCATCCAGTGCTCTCTTGCAGCCGCTGCAAAATTCGCCGCTGTCATCCGCAATTAATACAATGTTCCGATTGTTCATTCTCAATTCCCCCCTAAAATATCATGAAATACTTATTGTTTTGATTTTACCATGTATTTCCAAAGATTTCAACTAAAATACCAATTATTATCCATAAAATCGTTAGAGTGTTTTCGCTATTTACATCTCCTTTTCCACTTCTATCGACAGATTGTTCCGGGTTCCCCTTTAATTTTTCCTTGTTTTTCCATTTCCTGTGCGGAGACGTTTGCCAAAGTGTGGGTAACCGTCCCAACCAAAAGACTATTTTGTAGGATCAGAGCCTCGCTTACGAATGATTCCGATGAGAGAAAACCGATAAAAAACAGAAACGACTTTATCGAATTCTAATTAGTTCGTGTTTAAGCGTTTCTTTTTGCCTTGCGTGGCAAACACATGGATAGGCACTCGCTGACAGCTCGGAATACTACTTCTTCCGGATCTCGATTCATCAATTTTTATCATTGATCTTTACTGATCGGATCATTCATTTCTGTATCTATGATGTTACCACTTTGCATATAAGTTTTTAAGCGTTTCCTATCATTATTGTACGGTAAGACATCTTCGTTATTTGATTTTTCCAGCGGTGGAGCATTTCATAATGAGATAATTGGGTTTATTTTCACCGCATCCGTTCGATTTGTATCTCCAATTTTTCTCATCATACCATATCTCCAGCCTCAAATCCATAAAAATTCCCGGGCAGAAAATCCTGCCCGGGAATCGTTTACGCCGCCGCGTCCAGCATATTCTCAATAAAGATACCATATCCTCTTGTCGGATCATTTACAAAAACGTGGGTCACAGCGCCTACAATTCGGCCATTTTGGAGCACGGGACTCCCAGACATTCCCTGACATATACCTCCCGTCTTGCCGAGAAGCTCGGGATCTGTGATCTTAATGATCATATTCTGTCCTTTCGTGCTGCCACGGAGAACCTTTTCGATTTTAACATCATACTCCTTGGGTTCGGTCCCATCCACCGTGGTGAGAATGGTCGCCCGTCCTGTTTTTACCTCATGGGAAAGCGCCACCGGCATGATAATTCCCTCCGGGTAACAGTCTTCTGTGAGTCGTCCGAAAACTCCCCGCTCGGTATTGCTGATGAGTGTGGCGAATTCCCGGCAGCAGACAAATCTGCCTTTCAGCTCTCCGGGCGTACCGCTGCGGCTGGGACTGCATCCCACAATAGAGGCCTCCACTGCCTCCCCGCTGGAAAGCGAGAGGATCTCCCCCGTGTCCACATCGCAGACCGGGTGACCGAGCCCGGTAAAGGTCCGGTTCTCCAGATCAAAATAGGTGATGGTGCCGATGCCGGCGGAGCTGTCCCGAACCCATATCCCAATATGATATTTGCCGTCCGCGGGGCTTATGATCGGGTCAAGCCAGGTCTTTTGCAGTTGTTCATCCCTTTTGTAGCGGAGAAGCATCCGTCTCCCCTGACTTCCTGCAACCAGTCTTCCGATCTGCTCATTGGTGGTAAGCGGAACGCCGTCCACGCTGACTAAGATATCCCCTACCTTGAGTCCCGCCTCCTTGCCGGGGTTCACCCGCCGTCCGTTCACGGTGATGTCGCTCATTCCAACCACCATAAGACCGTCGGTAAACATCTTGATCCCGAATGGTTTTCCTGAGACCAAAACCGATTCCCGATCCACCATCCGAACAGTCACCGTTTTGACCGGGACGCCGAACGGCAGATAAAGCTCCGCGCTCTGTTCTGGCGGTATTTCCCGGGAAAGTGGTTCCGGTTCCTCCAGAAAGACCGCTCTTACGCTGCCCGGGAGATGGATCGAATCTCCCCGTATCATCAGAAATGTATCGGGGAGAGCGCTCTGCCAGTAGCCCGCCGAAGCGAGCATCGTGATGACCGGCAGTGCGACAATAAGAAATAATACTCGAAGCCCTTTTTTCAGTTTTTTCACCCCCTTGGGAGAATGAATCCCCCTCCCTTATGGTTACCGCACCTGCGCCTAATATGGCAAGAAAAAATCTGCTCTTCTGCTAGGAATTACGAAATAGACTCTTTCTTTTATTTTCGGAGAAGCTCCTTCGGGTCCTGGAGGGTCACCGAAAGAGAAAACGGGATCTTTTCGGGCGGCGGCGTCTTATCGTCCCACCAGAGGGAAAGTCTTCCCACACCGAGAAAATCGGTTTTTCCCTTTTCCATAACCTGTCGGCGCATTTCCTCCAGCTCTTCAAAAATATGACTTCGGATGGCGTTTTCCATGCTCTCCCTGCTCATACCGGGGCGTTCGGTGCTTTCCACCGCGGCTGTGAGAGAAAAGAGAAGCCGGGTCTCGCCCCGTTTTCCTCTCACCAAAGCAGGGGTTCCCATTTTCTTAAAGAGGATCTCCGCGCCTCCCTCCTCGGTCTTGACTGTTTTAGTCTGCTTGGGCAGCTGTCCCAGCAACATGGAAGCCGTCATGTTCCCCTGCCAGACCTCAGAATAATCCCCGCTGTGAGAGGGCACAAATCCCTCTATGATAAGCTGATCCTCTTTTTCCTCCACCATGGGAATGAGGTTCCCGGTCTCCTCGGAAAGAAGCCCGCCCAAGGTTGCGCAAAGGCTGTAATCATGACTCCGCGCGTAGTGGGCTGTGAGGAGGGCGGCCAGTTGCTGACCTCCGTGCTTTTCATTCAGGAGATTTTCGGGGTCCTTGCAGAGCGCGATCTGAAGGTTGCGGCTCAGCTGTGGATGGTCGGCCAGCATGAGAAGGAGTGACTTCATCTCCTCCCCGTCCCGCACGCCATAGACCGCGACGCTTTCCATCGCGCCCCAATAGATGGGATAGCCGTAATGGGCCTCCACATGTGAGCCGATTTCCGAAAGTCGGCTGCCGGTGACCGAAAGATAGAGATTTTCCTCCTCTTTTAGAATCTCAAGTCGCACCTTCCACGGGGTTTCGGTAAGGTCCAGCGTCATGGAAGAGACAACCAGCCGCTGCTCAATGGAGCGATTCTCGCAGCCGAAAAGTGTAAGGCTCAGGAAAACTGCAGCTATTAATTTCCGGATTTTCCTCATTGCTTTACCTCCCCCTTTCCGCTCCATAGAAGCGCACCCCAGGAAAGGAGCAGCATTCCAAACAGCACCGGCGCCATCCAGTTGTTTCTCCCACCGGCAAAATGCGCCGCAATAAGGATCACCATCAAAAGGCCGTTTTCGCACCACTGGCGGGCGGAGCGCTTCATGCGCTCCAAAGGCCAAAGCTCGGTCGCCAAGGTGAAGGAAATTCCCATGCGGATGCCCGCGGAGGAGACAAGCAGGAACCAAAAGACCGGTGAAAGCTCCGAAAGCGCCGTGAGGTCAGTGGTCTTGCAGAGGGCATAGATGGGATAGGTGCTCCGGGCGGAGAGATTTCCAAGGACAAGCGCCGCTAAAAGAAAAAGAAGGACCCCCGCCGCGGCGCCCGCCAGAAGGAACCACCGATAGAGATGAGGCTTTTTCTTTTTGACCCGGGTACTGAGGATGGGATAGAGGACAAGCTCTGCGCCGATGGTACTCCCCATGGGAAAGAGCGACCAAGCCGAATCAATGCCGCGCTCCGGCGGAACAAGATGGATTATTTTCCCCTGGTCCACAGCGCCGACGGACAGAAGTGCCATCGAAATCACCGCAAAAAACGTGATGATAAGGGACGCCCGGCTCAACGCCTCGATGCCGGAGCCGGAAAGAAAGGCAAGCGCTCCCAAAAGGAGCAGCACCGCGATAAGGGGGTCGAACATCCCATCCATGAGAAGGGAAAGCACCGTCAAAAGGCGAAAGGCGGTCTCCGCCGCGAGAAGCGTGAACGTTGCCCAGAGGAGAAGGCGGACGCCCCTGCGGTTTAACGCCGCCGTAATATCCCGCTTTTCCATCGTGAGGAGCATCAGGAAAAGGATCGCCGTCACAAAAAGCACCCCGACCGCGGCCGTGAGAGGATTTTTCATGGGATGGGGCCAGGAGGTCAGCCAAAATAATTCGGAAAGGAACAGGAGCGTCATCAGCTGCAGCGCGCTGATATTATCATTCGGCTTTTCCATTTTGGTTCTCCTCCTTCTCCCGACATCCCGCAATGGAAAAGGTCTTATTCTGAAGTTTTTTCCAGCTCTCCCGCCAAAAGAGATCCCGAAAAGCAGTCACTTTGATCGGTGCGATGGGCATTGTCACCGGGACGCCCTGCGATTCCAGTGAACAGAGATCCACCAAAAGGAGAAGGAATCCGAGAAAGATCCCATACAGTCCCAGAAGACCGCCGATGAGGATAAAAAAGAAGCGCAGGACGGTGACGGTCTCATAGAGAGTGGGGATCACAAAAGAACAGACCGCGGTAAGGGCAATGATGATCATAAGTGGAAGGCCCACAAGCCCCGCGGAAACCGCCGCGTCCCCCAGAACGATGCCGCCCACCACGCTTAAGGTGTGTCCGATGGCGTCCGGAAGCCGCAATCCTGCCTCCCGGAGCAGTTCATAGATGAGAAACAGCACCAAGGCCTCGGTCATGACCGGCATGGGCGTTGCCGAAACCGACTGCAGAAAGCTCCCCAGAAGCGCCCGGGGGATAAGCTCCGGGTGAAAAGAGACCACCGCCACATAAATCCCCGGCAGAAAGATGGTAAGGAAAAAAGAGATCAGCTTGAGGATGCGGACAAAGGCGGCAAAATAGGGGCGTTCGGTATAGTCGTCAAGACTCTGGAAATGCTCCATAAAGAGGTAGGGCGACACCAGCACATAGGGACTGCCGTCCACCATGATGCCGCACCGTCCCTCCACCAGCTTTGCCGCTAAGGTATCGGGACGCTGGGTCACACCCGTCCCTCCAAAAAAGGAACGCCGTCCCTCGGTGAGGAAGGGCTCAAGATAGCCGGAATCAAGAAGTACCGGCATTTTGGCTTTCATAAGCTCCCCTCGGATGGAGTCGATCATCCGGGAATCGGCGACCCCGTTAATATAAAGAAGCCGGACATTGGTCTGGCTGACGGTCCCGATGGTGAGGTTTTCCACCATAAAATCCGGGGACTTGAGCCGGCGTCTCACCAGCGCGGTATTGGTGTTGTTAGATTCCGTAAAGCCTTCCCGGGAACCGCGAAGGTTCTTTTCAGCGGTCGGCTCCCCGACGCTTCTCGTTTGGAAGCCCTGATAGCCGAGGGAAAGTGCCTTCGCAACTCCGTCAATCACCACCACGGCAAAACCGCTCATCGCAAGGCTGAAAAGTGTCCGGTAATCGGTGACTGTTTTCGCTTCGCTGCTCATAAGCCGACGCTTACTGAGATATTTCCAGAGTTTCTCCGGACTGTTCTCTCCTTTTGGAATATCTTCCAGCGTTCGGAGAAGAAAATCGCTCACCTGCTGATTGGAAACGAGTCCATCAAACATGATGAGCAAAAGTTTGACGCCGTTTACGGAATAATCGTCCAGAATAAGATCCGCTGAATTTTTCATTCCAGCTGTAACCTTTTGCCGCACCACTTCAATCTCTTGATCCAGCGGTTCCTTCGGCGGCTCCCGGTCCAATTTTTTATAGTCCGAATCCATTTCCCGGCTCCTTTCGTCTTGGGTTCCCTAAAAGTATCCCCTCGCCCACTCCGAATATGTGAGAAGGCTCTGCTCATAATAGAAGGAGCAAGTGAAGGAGTGGAAACGATGCTGGTTATTTTTTTAAGAACACTGATTCTCTATCTGACCCTGGTGTTCGGCATCCGCCTGATGGGAAAACGGCAGTTGGGTGAACTGCAGCCATCGGATCTTGTCGTCGCCATCCTCATCTCCAATATTGCGACCCTTCCTATCGAGGAGAGCGAGATTCCGATGTTTGCCGGTCTCCTTCCTATTCTGTCTCTCATCTCGTTTGAGGTGGTCGCCTCCTATCTCTGCCTTAAAAGCCGGAAAATCCGCCGCTTTGTCTCCGGACGACCCATCGTCATCATCCAGAATGGCAAGATCAATCAAAAGGAGATGAAGGAACTGCGCTTTTCCGCTGACGACCTTATGTCCCAACTGCGTCAAAATGGCATATTTAAGGTCTCCGACGTGGATTTTGCCGTAGTAGAAACAACAGGAAAGCTCTCGCTCTATGAAAAATTTCTCGCCCGCACCCCTTCTGCTGAAGAGCTTTCCCTCCCCGATGATCCTACAAAAAATTCCCCCGCGCTCACCGTAATAAGCGAAGGGGAAATTCTGGATGACAACCTCACTGCTTTAGGACGGGACACCCGCTGGCTGCAAAAGGAGGCTGCACGTCATCACGTTCTCATGCGAGATATCTTTCTGATGACCGTTGACTCCGATGGAAGCACCGAAATCATCAAAAAGGAGGAAGAATCTTGAAGCGACTCATCAGTGCTGTCTGTATTCTTCTCCTTATCCTCTCAATCAGCATTTTTTCGCTGTGGGATATGAAGAACTCCATTGACTCGCTTTCCCTTGAGGTAGAAAAGCTCCGTAAGGAGGCAACAGCACTCCCACTTTCAGAGCTTACCGAGCGATGCCAAGCACTTTCCGACCGCTGGGAAACACTTGAACAACGGTTCATGCTCTATGTACCGCACGATCATCTCGACCCCATTATGGAGCATCTGGTAGAGCTCTCGGCGTTCGCGGAGCATGGGGAATACCCGGAACTTTTAAGCAATCTCGACGCCATCTCCCTCATGATGAAATATCTTCTGGAATCGGTGACTCCCAGTTACCGCACCCTTCTCTGAATCCGACAAACAGAAAAAGCCCCCATTCTGGGGGCTTTTTCTTAAGATTATCCGTTACCGCATAAGGCATCGCTGTTGGACCAGTTTCCTTTTTTAAGCACAATGTAAAAGAGGA
Organism: Angelakisella sp.; assembly: GCA_020025195.1. Lineage (GTDB taxonomy): Bacteria > Bacillota > Clostridia > Oscillospirales > Ruminococcaceae > Angelakisella. The sequence continues at coordinate 46,176 of JAHHSN010000001.1, read as the reverse complement.
TGGAGCTGATGCACCATGTGACAGGATAGGCGGTAAAAATCACGGTGATATCCGGGATAAAATGCACCATCACGGTAATATAGAGGATGCGGAACAGGCACCAGACCGCAAGCATGATGGTCATAGGCGGCATTGAACGTCCCGCCCCACGGAGAATGGAAGCACCGGCGTGGGAAAACCCGAGAAGGAAGCAGAACAGGGACTCCACCCGCATCTGCTGTACGCCGTAGGCAATGACCTCGGGGGTCTTGCTGAAGATGCTGACCAGCTGCGGCGCGAACAGGAACATCGCCACTCCGAAAAGCTCCGAAAGAGTAACCGTCATGATGGTGCCGATCCGGGCACCCCGCCTTGCTCGCTCCGAAAGCCCCGCGCCGAGGTTTTGTCCGATGAAGGTCGTCAGAGCCATGGTGAGGCTCATGATGGGCAGAAAAACAAAGCCCTCCACCTTGGAATAACTGCCGCAGCCTGCCATCGCGTTATCCCCGAAAGCATTGATATTAGACTGCACCACCAGATTGGCAATGGAAATGACGCTGTTCTGCACGCCGCTCGGGAAGCCGATGTGCACCACCTGCTTAAAGACCTCGGCGTCGGGAATGAGCTTTCTGAGGCGGATTCTCACCACAAAGCGGCCGCTCATCAAGTGGATAAAGCCAAGCACCGCGCTGAGCAGCTGACCGAGAACGGTCGCAAGCGCCGCGCCGCCGACGCCCCAATCGAGCACCGCGACAAAATAAAGGTCCAGAACAACATTCGCCACCGAGGAGATGATGAGATAATAAAGGGGATGGCGGCTGTCTCCCAGCGCCTGAAAGATGCCGTTGGTGGTATTATAGAGCACCAGCGCCAGAAGCCCCGCGCAGTAGATTCTGAAATAGAGGACCGACTCCGGCATAACACTGGGTGGAACGTCCATCCAACCCAAAATGGTCGGTGTAAAGATCACACCCAGCACCGAAAGGAGAGCGCCCATTGCAAAGGCAAAGACCACCGTTGTGTGAACAGCTTTTTCCACACCCTCCTCATCCTGCGCACCATACCGGCTGGAAATGAGAACACTGGCGCCGACAAAGACGCCCTGAAAGAATCCAATGAGGAGAAAGCAAAGACTCCCCGAGGAACTGACCGCCGCGAGCGCGTTATCCCCGCAGAATTTGCCGACCACCCAAGAATCGACCGTGTTATAGAGCTGCTGAAAAAGGCCGCCGAAAAACAGCGGCGTTGCAAACCGGACGAGGATTTTCCAGATTGTCCCCTCCGTCATCAGCAATTTTTTCTCTTTCATCTTCCCGCCTCCGAAATTAATCTATTAGAGGGTACCACTCCCCACCGGGCTTGTCAATGCAAAACCACGGATAAGAACCGTCGCAAAACAAAAAAGGCGAGCCGAAGCCCCCCTTTTTTAAACATATGGGTCGGTTTTTTTGATGGTGATAACGACGGTATCCGCCGTGGCGCTTTCCTTGGTATGAACAGGGTCGCCCGGGCCGATGCTGGTACTGACCACCGTTCCCTCCTCCCCGCCGGTCTCGGGGTTGGAGTCATACTCCACGGAATACTGTATTTTCTGGTCGGAGAGACGCCGCATGGCATAGGTCTCATTGGCGCCCAAAAGATCCGGCATCGGCACCGTCGAGGGGCCGCGGCTTACATAAAGCACCAGCTTGCCGTCCTCCGGCAGCACCTGCCCCACGGTAAGGGACTGACGAACGATCACTCCGGCCGGAAGTTCCTCGTTCTGCTCATAGCGGTACTCAAAGGAATAGCCCGGCATCGCCGCCAAGCGTTCCTTAATGGCCTCCAGATAATAACCGGTAAAATCCCACTCCACCATATTGACCTTGGGGGTCTCCGGCGGGGCCGCAGACGGTCCAAAGAGCGAGATCGCAAAAATCACATTGATGATGAGACTGACCGCCAAAAGTCCCAGACCCGCCCATTTGACCGTTGGTTTTTGCCAAAGGCTCTGAACGGTCTTTTTTTCGGCGGGACGTGCCGCCTGCTCCGGGCGAAACACCGCGGTATCGGCGCTGTTTTCGCTGAGGAAGGCGGCTGAAAGCTGCTCCATCGACTTAAAGCGGAATTTTTTATCATATTCCATCGCGCGCATCACGGCATCCGAGAGATAATCGGGAAGCTCCGGACAGAGACTCGCAATGGGCACAAGCGGATCTTTTTCTCCCCGTTTCTCCGCAGAGACCGGGGTCTTGCCGGAAAAGAGCCGGTAAAACACGGCCCCGACCGAATAGATATCGGTCCATTCGCCCTGCCAGAGCGCCTTGGAATACTGCTCCGGCGCGCTGTACCCCTCATAAAGCTCCGCTTCGATGCCGCTGCCGCGGGTGCGAAGCTCGGGGAGCGCGAAACCGACCACATAGACCCGCCCCGCAGAATCCATCCGGATATTTTCCGGGGAAATGCCGCAGTGGGTAAGGCCCATATTATGCATCTGGGAAAGCAGCGAAATCACCGGGACCATCAGGAGCTTGGCATCCGCGGGTGCAAGAGGTCCCTCCCTCTTGGCCAGATATTTCTCCAGAGAAATGAGCTGCCTGCACTCGGTCACCCGGTAGATGGTTCCATTTGCGGAAAAGAGCTGTACGGTCTTAAGGAGTGCCTTGTGGGTCAGCGGGATAAGGCGCTTCCAGCGGTCATGAAGATCGGAGACCATCGTCTGGTACTCGGCACGGCCGTCATCCGACAAAATGGTGTCGCAGCCGTCCTCGGCGCGGGTGAGGAACTTCGGGAAAAACTCCTCCAGGCTCACCTTTCTTCCCTTTTCCATATCCCACGCGAGATAGATGGCAAGGAGAGAATTGCGGTGCACCGACCGGCCCACCTGAAACCGCCCGCCCAACACCGTTCCAATCGGAAGAAGGTCCTCCGGGTTTCGGGAAGCCGCCGTCAGCCCGCATTCCGGGCAGACTGTCTCCCCCTCCTCCAGAAGGGAAAAGCAGTGCGGACAAAGATTCTGTTGTTCCATGAGCCGCGGCCTCCTTTCCTAAGATAAATTCCAGTCCACTTTGATTATACCACAGCCGGAAGAAACCATTCAATGGGAGGCGCCGTTCTCGTCGGCGGTGTCCTGTTCTTCCTTCTCCTTTTCACGGCTGAGAATCAGATAAAGAGCAATTCCCACCGCGGCGGCGAGAAAACCGCCCGCCAAAAGATAGCGGGAAAGGAAGCCTGTACCATTTCCTGCTTGGGATGCCGGTTCCTTCGGGAGCACCCACGGCGCATCCTCCACAAGCGGAATGGGACGGCTGCTCCTCGGCATGGTCTTGATTGGCTTTAGCTTCGGGATCTTCCCCTTGGGAAGCGGTACGGCTTCCCGCTCCAGTTCCCGGAAGATATCATCCCGAGCCGCCTGCCGGCTGTCGATCTCCCCTGCCTGACTCGTCAGAGAGTCCCCTTCACCGGGCAGGATCTCCTCGGTCCCCCAGTCATCCCAGAATCCGGTGTCCCAATCGTCCCCCTGCTTCTCCGGGACCGATTCCGAAACGGCCGGTTCTTCCGGGGCAGACGCTTCCCCTCCGGACAGTCCACCGAAAATATCATCCCGCACGGCGGCTTCCACCGGAAAAAGAAAAAGAAGGAGAGCCATCAAAAGCAAAATCAAGTTTCTGATCCGCTTTGTCATACGGTTCCCCTCCTGACCCCAAAGCACCGGCAATTCTGCCCGCGTTCTTCAAGAATTATTCCATTTCCCAGTTGTGCCAAACGCCTTGAACGTCGTCATTGTCCTCCAGCATCTCAATGAGGCGGCCCATCTTTTCGGAAGCCTCCTCATCCGTAATGGCAGTGGTGGTGGAAGGAATGTAGGCGGGCTCGGCGGAATCAAAGGAATAGCCCTTCGCCTCCAGTGCCTCACGAACCTCACGCAGCTCTGCCACGCCGGTATAAATGATTACGGTATCTTCATCGAAATCGACGTCATCCGCGCCGCACTCGAAGCAGTCCTCCAGCACCTTCTCCTCATCCAGCTCGCCCTCGCTGTTGTCGATCACGATCTGGCCCTTCTTGGTGAAGAGATAGGAGACGCAGCCGTTCTGTCCCAGATTGCCGCCGCACTTATCAAAGAAGTGACGGATATCACCGGCGGTACGGTTGCGGTTATCGGTCAGAGATTCGATAATAACGGCGACGCCGCAGGGACCATAGCCCTCATAAACGATCTCCTCAAAGCTGTTCTTATCATCGCTGCCCGCCGCCTTCTTGATGCAGCGGTCAATGTTTTCATTGGGCATATTGGCCGCCTTGGCCTTGGCAATGCAGTCACGCAGCTTGCCATTGGTGGAAGGATCGGGACCGCCCTCCTTGACCGCAACGGACATTTCGCGTGCGACCTTGGTGAATACCTTTGCTTTGGCCGCATCGGAAGCGCCCTTTTTCCTCTTGATGTTATTCCATTTGGAATGTCCTGACATATTGATAATCGTCCTTTCTCATTTTGCTCATATATATTGATTTTACCATAAAGCCCGTCTGCTTACAACCTTTTTTAATAATTACTGCGAAACCGGTTTTTTCTCCCGGCTCATGTCTTCCTTTCCGAAGATTTCCCCGATTTCTCCTCGGCTTTCTAAAATATCTCCTTATTTTCTTTATTGCGGTCAAAAAAACGGTTGACATCCGCCGTTAAATTTGTTATTATAAATGTCGTTGCCACAAGTGCCATGAACCTGCGGGTGTAGTTCAATGGTAGAATTCCAGCCTTCCAAGCTGGTTACGTGGGTTCGATTCCCATCACCCGCTCCAATAGACTATCTGCGCCAGTAGCTCAGCCGGATAGAGCAACTGCCTTCTAAGCAGTAGGCCAGGGGTTCGAGTCCCTTCTGGCGCACCAAAAACTGAATATATGGTGGGTATAGCGCAGCTGGTTAGCGCGCCAGATTGTGGCTCTGGAGGTCGTGGATTCGAATTCCACTATCCACCCCATATTAGGGGGTATCCGATTTCGGATACCCCCATTTTTATTCTGGACCGTAGCCAAGGGGTAAGGCACGGGACTTTGACTCCCGCATTCCGCAGGTCCGAATCCTGCCGGTCCAACCAGAAAAGAAGCACCTTTCCGAGGGGCTTCTTTTTCTTTTACCCATGAGGAACACCGGCTTCCCCCGTGGAGCATTCCTCTCCCGGTCGGCGGGCAAAAGAGCTTCTCTTTTCCTTCTGATCTTCCCCGTGGCTCGGAGTGCTCTTCCATGTTCGGAGAAATAATCGTTCGCCGGAAGGAAAGCCGCCGGTTCGCTCACCTCTGCCGGAATCGGTTGAGGGCCCCCTCCACTTTCCGCTTGAGGGGGCGGACTTTTTTCTATCGCTTCTCCCCTTTCCTGTGTTATAATGGCAGCAGAAAAAGGGGAAAGGAGGATGTCCCATGTCCACATTACGGGAAGACGCCGAAGCAATCCTGCAGGCGTCCATCCAAGCCGTGCTCCCCGAGGAAGCCGTCCGAAAAGCGCTCTCCGGGGCGAGCTTCCCCGGGCGGGTGCGTCTCGTCGCCATTGGGAAAGCGGCTCCCCGCATGGCCAAAGCCGCCCACGGACTATTGGGCGAACAGATCGAGAAGGGCGTTGTCATCACCAAATACGGTCACAGCCTAAAGGCGCCGTTTCCCTTCCCGGTCATCGAGGCAGGTCATCCCCTTCCCGATGAAAACAGCATCCGGGGCGCCAGGGCCGCGCTGGAGCTGGTTTCCGGGTTAGGGGCGGAGGATACCGTTCTCCTCCTTCTGAGCGGCGGCGGTTCTGCCCTCTTTGAGCTTCCACTCATTCCTCTGGCTGAATTGGCCCATATTACCGAAGCACTCCTCAAAAGCGGTGCTGATATCTCCGAAATCAATACCATCCGCAAGCGGCTTTCCGGTGTAAAGGCAGGACGCTTTGCAGAGATTGCTGCTCCCGCCCGGGTCTACTGCATCATTCTTTCGGACGTTTTGGGGAATCGTGCCGACCTCATCGCAAGCGGCCCCGCCTCCCCCGATCCCAGCACCGCCGGGGAAGCCTTCGCCATCATCCAAAAATACGGTATTGCTCTCTCCCCCGCCGCCCGGGAAGCCCTCCGGCGGGACACGCCCCGGTCGCTTCCCCACGTGCAGCTCACCATTACCGGAAGCGTACGGGAGCTTTGCCGCGCCGGAATGGAGGCCACTGTTTCCCTCGGTTATGAACCGCGGCTTCTCACCGATTCCTTCTCCGGGGAGGCGGGAGACGCCGGCCGGGCGCTCGCGCAGTATGCCCTGGCGTACCGAAACACCGACCGGCCGCTTGCCTTTTTGATGGGCGGCGAGCCTGTGGTGCAGGTTCGCGGGAAGGGTCTTGGCGGGCGGAGTCAGGAGCTGGCGCTTTCGGCGGCAGAAACCCTCGCAGGTCTGCCCGGCGCCGCACTCTTCGCCTTTGGCTCGGACGGCACCGACGGCCCCACCGATGCGGCAGGCGGCTTTGTGGACGGAACGACCGGGGAGACGCTTATCCGCATGGGGCTTTCTCTTGAGGAGATTCTCGCGGAGAACGACTCCTACCACGCCCTGCTGAAAACCGGAGGGCTGCTGAAAACCGGCCCCACCGGCACCAATGTAAATGATCTCGCGGTCCTGCTCCTCCGACCATCCCGCTGAACAGGCGGTAACCATGGACGCAGCGGGTCCCAGCAGACCATTGCAGGGCGTTTGCGGGAAGTAGAACCTTAATTAAATGTCCCGCCTTTTCTCTTCCCAAAAAGGCTGCCCGCAAAGAAGTTATCCCTGCCAAAACCCTCTTAGGGTCTCCCTCCATTTAAGCCTATATAAGAAGCCAAAAGTCCCGTCCGGATCACAAACGCTGTGATTCAGACGGGACCTTTTTCATGCATCCGGGAAGGGGCTTTGGACAGCAAGTCGGTAAATCCTTTCCTTCCGCTATCAGCTCCATCTCCCGGAGCATTTTAATATGTACTAAGAGGCGGTCACACTTACGGATTACTTTCCGTATTTTCCTCCGGACCGGAAGGAGTCGTTTCCTCGGGCTCGGTTTTGGCGGGGTTGACCGTGACCGTGCAGGTCGCGGACTTTTCGCCGCACTTTACCATAACGGTCGCCGTGCCTTCCTTGATGGCCGTTACCTTACCGGTCTGGTCAACGGAAACATATTCGTCGCCCGCGGTCACCGACCACTCCAGCTGATCGGCAAGCTCGCTCGGCGTCACCGTGCAGGTGATCTGACCGGTCGTTCCCGCATCCAGCGAGAACGACGAGGGAATGGTAAGATCGGTTGCGACAGGCACCTTTTTCGTGACCGTCACCTTACAGGTGGCCGTTGCATTCCCGCACTTTACCATAATGGTCGCAGTGCCTTCCTTATTTGCCGTCACCTTGCCGGTGGCCGGGTCAACGGAAACAGACTCGCTGCCCTCGGTAACCGACCAAACCGGCTTATCGGTGGAATCCGCCGGCGTCACCGTGCAGGAAAGCTCACCGGTTTCTCCCTCCTTCAGGGCAAGACCCCCTTCCGGAGTAATGGTGACTTTTGTGGCGGGAACCTCCTTCTTCCCAACTGTGACGGTGCAGGTGGCCTTCTTTCCGCCGCAGGAGGCGGTAATGGTGGCCTCGCCCTCTTTAAGTGCTTTCAGGTTGCCGTTAGAATCCACCGAAACGATGGAAGAAGGATTGGAGGTCCAGGTGACCGTCTGATTACCCGCATTCTCGGGCTCAACGGTCGCCTTCAGCTGCGCCGTGTCCCCTACCTTAAGGGAAAGGTTGGTTTGATCCAGCTTCAGTCCCGTTACTTCCGCCGCCTTAACGGTAACGTCACAGCTCGCGGTGTAATTACCGTCCTTGGTCTTGACGGTGACCCTGGCAGTTCCGGGCGCCACCGCGCGGAGGTTTCCGTAATCATCTACCGAGACAACACCACTATTGTTGGTAGACCAGGTAACGGTAGTATCCGTCGCGTCTTCGGGCTGGATACTCGCCTTAAGGGTCTTGGTCTCTCCAACCTTAAGCTCCAGCTTTGAGTAATCCAACTTCACGCCCTTCACCGGAATCACTTCGCTCTCTCCGACGGACTGCGTACCAGTGGCATTGTAGCCACTGTAAATGGAGCTAATGTAGTTACCGATGGAATTGGCAAGAGCACTCGCAATACTTGCGTAGTTATTCATCAGCTGAATATACTCGCTCTGGTTACTCATAAATCCGCACTCTGCGAGTACAGAGGTGAAATGCGACGTTCTGGTAACATAGTAGAGACCGTACTTGGTGCCTCGGTTGCGGTTGCCCATCGCGGAGTAAAGTCCGCTGTTCACATACTGTCCGAAGGGCTTGCTGAAATCATGGAAATAATAAGCCTCATTGCCGATGGCCGAGGAGCTGTAAGCGGAGTTGCAGTGGATGCTGAGGAAGATCTGCGGGTCAAAGGCGGTTGCCTGCGCCAGACGATTCTGGATGGTCACACGGCCGGAGCCGCTGGTATCGATGAGCAGAACATTCGCACCGCGGTTGCGGAGAATCTGCGCAAGCTCCACGCCGATGAGACGGGTAACGTAGTTCTCGTGCTTGCCTTCATAGAAGCCGAGCGCGCCGACGTCGGGTCCGCCGTGACCGGGATCAATCACGATCCTTGCCCCGGAGATCGAGGAAGGAGGATTATTGAAGCGAAGGGTGAGCGTATTGCCGCTGTAAGAAGCGGTGTAGCCGCACATACCGTCCGACTTGCGGAAGCGAAGCGTCAGGGTGCTGTCCGACCAGGTAGCCGACGAGAACATGGGGTTCTTGGTAAGCTCCCGGATGCTTCCGGGGACGGATTTCACATAGTTGAAGTGGAAGGAAAGACCGCTTGAGGAGTAAGAAACCGAGTAAGAGGTCGGCTGGCTCATCGGAAGGATTACCTTGGTATAACGGTTGTCCGCGGTAATGGTCATTCCCTTGATGGCAACGTCCTTGGCCGCCTGACCCGTGGCAGAGACGTCGTTTGCGTAGACTCTGAGGCCGGAGGAAAGGTTGTAGTAACGATAGGTCTTATTGCCGTCGCTGTAAACGATCTGATCACCGACGGTATAGTCCAGCGCGCCCTTGGGAAGCGGGAAATAGCGTCCATCCGAAATGTCATCCAAGGTATTGGTCGGGAAGGTCTCTGCCTGCTGAGCCGAAACCACCACCGGAGAGCCGGAGCCCACCGCGATGATCTTATTAACCCGAATAGAAGCGCCGGTCTGATCCTCCTTGATCTTCTCCCATGTACCATGAAAGACGATATTGCCGAGGTTCTGCACCGACTGGGTCGCCGCGGGAGTGGTAAACTTGCCGGTGTACTTTACATAGTAAGAATCCTTATCGGCACCATCCTCATGCGCTTCCTCCCGCGTCAGCGTGACCGTTCTGCCGCCCACCGTAGCCGTGATATTGGCGTCGGCATAGGCATAAGCGACCAGCGTAACGTCCGTGTTTCCGTCCACGGTCAGAGAGCCGGAGGGGGTAACGCTCTGGAAGATCTTGACGTTTCGGGTGATATTGAAGGTGATCGTCTTTTCCTTGTGCTCAAACTTGATGGTATTGAGTCCGGGCTTCAGCTCCACACTCACCGAAAAATAACCGTTCTTATCCGTGGTGATCTGCTTTCCGTTCATGGTGACCGGATTGGTCGGATCGGAAGCGCCTCGGATAACGACCTGCGGCTCAAAGGTGGAATAGGTGAGCTTCTGGGGCTTGGTGATGCTAAGCTCGGTCATAATGTAGTTGGCGTTGACTTCCTTCTTGAAGTATTTGAGAAGGAGAGTTGTCGCGCCGGCAGGGTCCTTCTTGAGGGTGGTAAGATCATTAAAAATGCAGCCACTGAAGCCCTTCTGCTTTTCCGCAACGATTAGCTGCTTGGTGATCTGGTCGGAAGCGCCCCAACCCTCGAACTTGCTGTTTGCCATACGATCGGAGGCTTGTACCGCGTACATCCGCACGTCGTTTTTCTCGGCAAGCTCCGCCCACCATCTGACAACCCTCTCAAAGGGGATCTTCTGGTCGGTAAGAGAGCCATAGGCCTTTACTGCAAACATGTCCACCAAACCATCCTCGATAAAGGACTTGACGTCGGAGTGACCGTCGGTCAGCATGGAATAGGCGGCAAGGGTCTGGATGCCGGACTCATTCTCCTTCTTGGTGGCCCACTGCGGCTCAGTCAAAAGACCCACCTGCACGCCGGGCGCCTTCTGACGCACTAGGTTAGAGGCGAGCTTCACGATGCGCTCGGAGCTGTTGTTCTGGTAATCCTCAAAGCTCATGCCCGCTCCGACGGAAAGGAAGTGAGCATAAACGCCCGCTTTCTCGGGATAGTCATAGTTATCGAAGAAAATACCGTCCGGGGAGTACTTCCCGAGGAAATCGGAAAGCTCCGCCTCGATGCCGTCCATTACGTCCGGCCCGAAATAGGGAACGGTTTCCAGTTTTTCACCGTCATAGGCAGCCTTGAGATCATAGATACAGTAGACATAGAGCCCGCGCTGACGCGCTCCGTCGATGATGTACTGGAGCGGGTCAAAAACCGCCAGTGCCTGCGGACGGGTCAGCGAAGCATACATCGCGCTCTTATCGTCGCTGGTATGTACAATCACGGTATTGATGGTGAGATCCTTAGCGGAATCCAGCGCCGCGTCGATCTCCTTCTGGACCTTCTCCGCCGCTTCGTTCGGTGTTATAAGGAAATCCGCGCCGGGCTTTAGGTAGACCGCGCGCATCTGGTCGGGAAAATTCATCGCGACCGGTTCGGGAAGCTCCGGCTCCTCAAAGACGGGTCCCTCCTCCGGCGCTTCTTCCTCGGGCGGCGCATCGTTCGCGATAAACCCATTCAGAAAGCTGCCGTCGGTGAGCAGCGTCACCGCCGCCGCGCTGCCGATGATGACAGCGAAGGCAATAACCAGAAATATCGCTATTCTCTTATTGTTTGTTTTAAGTTTTGGCACCGGACTTCCTCCCAATTCAAAATTACAAAACCTTTTTAAGAGCAGAAAGCTCGCTCTCCACCTGACCGCTCACCGCGGCTCCGGGATGAAACATCGAATTATAGCTATAAAGCATAAAGCCATTACATCTCGGGGTTCCCCGCGCCGCTGTCACCATGCGGGAAAGCATATCGGAATGATCGGCCCACTCGGTTCGGCCTGAAGCGCCCGCGTAGGCGTCCTCCTTCCCGATCTTATAGACCGAAAGTCCGACATAGAGGTCCACGGAATCCGTCTTGATCATAGAGCTGAATTCCCGTGCGATCTTGTTAAAATCATGAGTGTGATGCAGAAACCCATAATAGATCTGTGGACAGATATAATCCACATAACCGCTCGTGGAAACCCATGTTGCAACGTCGGCGTAAAGCGACCCGTAGTTGATGCTCGTATTGCCCTGAGGGCTGATGCCGAAGCGCACCGAGGGTTTGATCGTCTTGATGGCAGAATAGACCTTTCTAACCATCTCGTTTACATTGGAACGCCGCCAGTCGCCAAGAGACTTACCCCCGCCGATCTGGCTGTAAAGCCCGGAATCAATGGAAGGATCCGTCGTCGCGTAGAAGTAGTCGTCAAAATGGATACCGTCCACATTATAATTTGAGACGATCTCCTTGACGCCTTCCACAATAAGCTCCACCGCCTCGGGAGAACCGGGGTTATAATAGACGCCGCTGTTATATGTATAAATCGCGTCGCTGCCCTCATCCAAAAACTTTTTGGCGGGATTCCCTGCCGAAAGGGCCCGGTTCCCATTCGCGCGAACCCGGTAGGGATTGATCCATGCCTCCAGACGCAGTCCCTTTTGGTGCGCGGTCTCCACCATCACGGTGAGGGGGTCAAAGGGGAGAGGATCGCCCTCCGTCCCGGTGATCAGATAGGAGGTCGGAAAGAGGGAGGAGTTGTAAACCGCGTCTCCAAAGGGTCTCACATGGGCAATAATGGTATTGAGGCCCAGTTTTTTCGCATTCTCGCAGGCCCTTGCAAAGTTATCCCGGAATTGATTCCGGCTTTTTCCCTTCAGCATCCCGTCCAGCTCCAGATAGGAGACCCAGACCGCCCGCATTTCGTCCGACGGGGCCGGGGCCGGATCGGGTTTGACCTCCGGCTTCGGCTCAGGCTTTGTCTCCGGCTTCGGCTTGGGTTTTTCTTCGGGCTTTGGTTTTTCCTCTGGCTTGGGATCAGGCTTTTCCGTCGGCTTCGGCTTGGGCTTTTCTTCAGGTTTAGGTTCTTCCTCCGGTTTGGGTTTTGGCTTATCCTCCGGGTTCCCCGAGGGGAATTCCCCTTCCCCGCCGATGAGGGGCAGATCCGCTGGAAGCTCCGCCGTTCCCTGCTTGATATCCTCCGGCTTTGTCCCTGCGGGTACGGTCCCCGGCTGAGCGCAGCCCACTCCGGTCGCGATCAGGCAAACTGCCATCAATAAGCAAATCAGTTTCTTCAAGCTGTGGTTCCTCCTTACGGAAATCTGGCTGAGCATCCCTCTCCTTTCCCCTGCGGGGCGGAGGAGATCATGCCTCGGTTCAGCTGTTCTTTTCGGGTTTCTCTATTATATTACGCAGCAGGAGGTCTCCGCAAAGGAAAGATCTTCCGTTCTGGGAGGGCATCACGCCGACATTAGAATAGTTAAGCGGTTCCCCATTCGCCAGCGCAGTGATCATTTTAGCGGCCAGACGACCCATGACAGAGCCGCCGTTTCCCAAAACGAACAGCACCTTCTGCTCCTCAAAGAGCGAATAAGCCAAGTCATCCGCCGAGAGGACCCCGAACACGATGCGGGGCGGGCCATAGCTGAATATCGACGGGTTGTGGAAATAATTATAGGCCTTTAATGCGTCGCTGCTGTTGGTAAAGAGAATGAGCTCCGCCTTGGAGAGATAGATGTCATACAGCTCGCCTTCATAATTGTAGTTGAGGTAATCCGTAATGGCATCATGGACCAGTTCCAATTCGCAGCCGCGGTCCGCTGCTTCCTTTTCCAGCGCTTTCCGCTCATCGGAATCCTCAAACTCCTCATTCGAGACCATGGAATAGTAAAATACCTCGTCATTCTTGCGCCGGTCCAGCTGGTCCTCATTGGTTGCCCAGTAGGAGGCGATGACATTGGCCAGAGAGAAAATGGTTTCAGACGGAGACGTTCCAATCGTATAGACCGCAGGATAAGCCTTGAGCTGCTGATCCGTCAGGGTGTGTCCATCCAGTAAAAGCGCCGCCCCGTATTCCTTGGCCAGGGCAATCATCCCATCCACATTCTCCGGCTCAAAAACCTCTGCAAAGATGAAGCGGTTCCCATCTTCAAGCAACTTTTTAAAATACCGCATCTGAGCTTCTGCGCTTCCCGCGCAGTCCACCGTCTGGACCGCTGCCGTATGGCCGAGGTCTTTTTCCAGTGTCTTGAGGAAATTCACCTTGTCGGCATTGTCTGCGTGGTTCAGCAGCACGCCGACCTTTGCGGCGGTCTGCTTCTGGACATTGGTATGCGTTGCCATGACGATATTGTTATCCCGCTTGGGAGATTCCCCTCCGGAAAAGCGATTTCCCATAAAGGCGAATATCCCAAGCGCTATCAATAGACAGATTAAAATATGCTTCATTTTATTCTCCCAGTAACATTCATTATATATAAGATAAGTGTATCATAGCGTCTATTTTGATTCAATGCCGCAATTGTGAACATTTGCTGATAAATCAACCGTTTTCTAGGGAAAAAGCCGGGGAGTTTCCCATTTTTACCCTCCTAAGGAAAATCTTCCCGCCGCGATGAGAGGGCACTCCCTTCCCTCCCAATAGAATAAGCCGGAAGTCGAACAACTCCCGGCCCTGTCTCCTCGGAACAAAAATCATTTGACCCCTTCATGAGCCAAAATCTCCTTGAGCTCCTCCAAAAACGAATTGATGTCCTTAAATTCCCGGTAGACCGAGGCAAACCGCACATAGGCAACCTGATCCACCCGTTTCAGCTTCTCCATCACCAGTTCCCCGATGACCGAGGAGGGAACCTCCCGCTCCAGACGGTTCTGCAGTTCCGAATCGATCTCCGCGACCAGCTCATCCAGCTGTGCCAGCGTCACGGGACGCTTTTCGCAGGATTTCATCACCCCGCGCAAGAGCTTGTCCCGGTTGAAAACTTCCCGGGAGCCATCCTTCTTGATGACCATAACGGGAGTCGTCTCCACTACCTCATAGGAGGTAAAGCGCTTGCCGCATTGCAGACACTCCCGCCGCCGCCGGATCCGTTCTCCCTCATCGGTGGGTCTTGTATCGATCACTTTGCTTTCCAGATAACCGCAATAAGGACATTTCATCGCATTCCCCTCCTTTTTTATTTTATATATTATACCAGAAGGCGCCCTTTTTGACAAGAAAAACTAGCGGCAGAGCAACCGCTGGAAAGGAGCGCCGTTTTTCTCATATTCCGGCTCGACTGCCAATAAAACCGACTTGAAACCAGCCGTTTTTCTTCGCTAAAATAGACGGTGAAAGGAGGCCTGTCTATGAAACGAATCCCCCTCTCCCCTTTTTCCCGCTGGGCCCTTCTGGCATCCGTCATCGTGACCTTCCTGCTCGCGCTGCTCGCGCTTCTTTCCGACTATATGATCGAAGCGGGGCGGGAACCGCTGCACTATTACATCCTGACCCGCCAGATCCGGCGTCAGATCCCCATTCTGTTCCTGAGCGGGATGCCAATCGTCTTTCTCTCCGACATTTTCATAAAGAAACGGATGCCGCAATAACCATTCCTCATTTTTTCTCTCCCACAAACGATACCGAAAGTCTCCCCCAGCGCGGAGGTTTTCAGCCTTTTCCCGGGGAAATTTTCCGCCAAAAACAAATTTCCTCTTGATTTATGGTTGGAAATCGTGTATCATTTAGTTAGTCTTCTTTAACTCATGGACAAAAAGCGGAGTGGGAAATGATATTTCCTCGCAGCCGGACCGCAAGGAGCTTTGTTGGAAACGTCATCGGCATGGCCGTCTTGCGGCCCCGCTCCTCCGTCAAAAACCGGGTAGAAAGGGCTGTTCCGTCGGTAAAGCATAAGGCCGCCGGAACCTAACATCTTGCTCCATAGACTAAGAATCCTATCGAAAGCGTTCGACCCCGGGGAAACCCGGGGTCGAACGCTTTTTTCTTATTCCGAAAACAGGGCGGTGGAAAGATACCTCTCGCCGGTATCCGGCAGAAGCGCCACCACGTTTTTGCCCCGCAGCTCGGGCCGCTTCGCGATCTCGACCGCCGCCGCGAGGGCAGCGCCGGAGGAAATGCCGGTGAGAAGTCCCTCCTCCCGCGCAAGAAGCCGTGCCATGGTGTAGGAGCTTTCGGTGGTGACGGTGAGGATCTCGTCATAGATTTCGGTGTCCAGCACCTCCGGGACAAAATTCGCACCGATGCCCTGAATTCCATGGGGACCGGCCTTGCCGCCGCTGAGGAGCGGGGAATCGCTCGGCTCCACAGCAACGATGCGGACGGAGGCATCCTGCTCCTTGAGATAACGGCCGACGCCGGTCACGGTGCCGCCGGTGCCGACGCCCGCCACAAAGGCGCCCACCTTCCCATCGGTATCCCTCCAGATTTCAGGACCAGTGGTTTCATAGTGCGCAGTGCTGTTGGAAGGGTTCACAAACTGGCCCGCCACCATGCTACCGGGGATCTCCTTCTGAAGCTCCTCCGCCTTATCCAAAGTTCCCTGCATGCCCAGCTTGCCGGGAGTCAGCACTACCTCGGCACCATAGGCCTTCATCAGTCGCACCCGCTCCACACTCATGGAATCCGGCATGATGATGACCGCCTTGTAGCCGCGCGCCGCCGCTACCGCGGAAAGCCCGATGCCGGTGTTGCCACTGGTCGGCTCGATGATGGTATCTCCGGGGTGAAGTCTGCCCGCCTGTTCGGCGTCCAGTACCATCCGCAGAGCGACTCGGTCCTTGACGCTGCCGCCTGGGTTGCCGCGCTCCAGCTTGGCGAGGAGATGGCCCTCGCAGCCAAAGCGCTCCTCCAGCTTTTTCAGGCGGACCAGCGGGGTCTTACCGATCAGGTCTATCATGGAATCAAAGATCTCTGCCATAGTGTTTCCTCTTTTCTAAGATGTTAAAGCGCGTTCTTTTCCAGCCACTCGCTTACCTCGGTGCCGATCTTGCGGATGCTGCCCTCGTCATAGGGGAGACGGAGACCGGCTGCCCGTACCAGTTCCTCAAAGGTCTTGGCGCCCGCGCCGTCCACAAAGGTGAGGTACCGCTTCCAGGCGTCCTCCCTATCCTTGAGGGACGCCATCCAGAACTGCAGGGCGATGGTCTGTGCCATACAGTAGTCGATATAATAGAGCGGATAGAGATAGATGTGGAGCTGTCTCTGCCAGCCGGCTCCCCTGCCATAGAAGGGCAGACCATCAAAATCGATCCACGGACGATATTTTTTCTCAAGGGAGAGCCAAAGCTCGTTGCGCTCTGCGGGGGTGAGATCCGGCTCCTCATAGCAGCGGTGCTGGAATTCGTCCACCATGCAGCCGTAGGGAATGAAAATGAGGGCGGCCTCCCCGTGCATCAGCTTATATTTTTCCGCCTGACTGCCGAAGAAATTCTTATGATAGGGCTCGGTGAGGAACTCCATCGACATGGAATGACACTCGGCGGTCTCCATGGTGGGATTGATGAGCATCGCGGGAAGATTCTGCCGGAGCGCGCGGTAGGCGGCAAAGGCATGCCCCGCCTCATGGGTCAGCACATCCACATCCCCGGAGGTGCCGTTAAAATTGGAGAAGATGAAAGGGGCAAGATAGTCCGGGATCTCGGTACAGTAGCCGCCGGGCGCCTTGCCGTCCTTGGAAAGGACGTCAAACAGCTCATTCCGGAACATAAAGTCGATAAATTCCCGGGTCTCGGGGCTGAGCGCGCGGTACATCTCCTGTCCCGCCGCCAGAATCTCATCGGAAGTTCCCTCCGGCCTCGGGTTGCCGTCCGGGAAAAAGAGCGGGTCATCATAGAAACAGAAGCGCTCCACCCCCAGACGGCGGCGCTGCGACTCCTTGATCTTTGCGACAATGGGGACCATATCCCGGGCGATCTGTTCCCTGAATGCCGCCACCTGCTCCGCCGTGTAGCAGTTTCTCCCCAGGCGGTCATAGCCCAGCTGGATGAAGTTCCTGTAGCCCAGCTTCTTCGCTTCGGCGTCTCTCACATGGATCAGCTCATCGTAGAGGCGGTCCAGTTCCTCCCGGTGAGCGTCAAAGAAACCGGCCTCCGCGGCAAAAGCCTTGCGGCGGATCTCCCGGTCGGTGCTCTCCTTGTAGGGGCCCAGCATCGGCAGCGGCAGCTTTTTCCCGTCAAATTCCACCACCGCCGAAGCATAGAGCTTCTGATAGTCGGAGCAAAGCTTGTTTACCTGCTGCATAAGCTCCACGATCTCCGGCGAAAAAGAACGGACGGAGATCTCCAGATTCTTAAACATGAGGGCCCCGTAATGCTGCTCCAGCTCGGGGCGGAAACGGGAGTTCAGCAGCGTCCGAATGACCTTCTGGTTCATCGCCTCGATGCGGGGGCTGTTTTCATCCATAAAACGGTTTTCCTCGTCATAATAGGCGTCTTTGGTATTGACCGAGTGACGGATGGAAGCAATGGTGGAAAGCGTATAAATATGCTTTGCCGCGGTCTCAAACTCGTCATATGCGGCAATCTGCTCCTCAGCGCTTTCGGCACCTTTGATGGCGGCAGCTGCCTGCTCTGCCACGGCTGCGAGTTTTTCCAGATTCGGACGCTCATAAGGCATTTCACTAAATTTCATGCTGATCTTCCCCTTTTCTCTATATTTTATCCGGGTATCGGTTCTTTATCTACTGGCGGCCCCGCCCCTTTGAAGTATTTTCAGAGCCTGTGCCGGTCCCCGCCCCGCTTCGGCTCATTCCCTGTTCTCCGAACCGTCCGGGGCGTTTTTGATCCTGTCTTTTCTATTTTAACAAGGAGCGCGCCGCTAAGCAATAGTAGAATGGCCCGGAATCCGCTCTGAAATTCAGTCTTTTCGGTTTCTATAAAACACAAAAGGCCCTCCGTTTGACGGGGGGCCTATTTGGCGCTTATTCAAAGTCCTGTGATCGTTCGGTCTGTTTCCCGCTCATCCCACAGAATAAACCCATAAACGGTGATGCGCCGGGAAGTCCCGTTCTCCTCCTTGCTCCGGAGAAACCGGAGGATCTTTTCCCGATCCCAGGTGGGAGATTTTCCGTACTTCTTCATCAGGAACTCGGTCAGACGATCGGCCGTTTCGGCGGTTGCCTTCGGGGTATATTCCTCCTCCGCCCGATAGTACTCGGTAATGGGGAAACGCCCGGTCAGAAACAGCAGGTTGCAGAGCGCGTAGAACCAGTGCTGGTGGGATTCAAAGCCCCGATCCGGGGGATTCCCCATGAGGTAACGATAAAGCTCCTCCTCCAGCGTATCCCTGCTTTCCACTACGGCGCTGTTAAAGCAGAAGCCGCGGCTCATGCGGGAGATTTTTTCCAGCGCATCCAGCCCGTCAATGGCCGGCGTGATGGAAGTAAAGACCAGATCGAAACGTTTTTCCCATCCAAGCTTTTTAATATCCGCCTTTCCGAAATCACATTCGACCCAGGAGGTCTTTTCCCCGACCCCGCATTCCTCGGCGTATTCCCTGCCGTGCAGGAGCATCTGCGTGGACAGATCCGCCCCCGTAACATGGCGCGCGGTCCTTGCAAATTCCGTCACGAAGCGCCCGGGGCCGCACCCGAGATCAATGACCTCGCAGTCCGCACCCAAAAGCCCCTTTTCCCGCAGGAAGCGGGCCGACGCCTGCACTCTTCTTTCCGTCATCTTCCGGAACCGCTCGCCCCGGAGCTCCTCCGCCCACAGGTCGGCCTGTGCATCCCAAAGCTCTTTGGTATGATGCATTTCCTGCGCCGCGGACGGCCTTAATTTCCAGATTTCACGGAACCGTTCCAGCTCCTCGTTGATGTTCAGCTTATTAACCATGATGACTCCTCTTTATGTTTTATAGATGCGATGCCGCACAGATCTCTCGCCCGAAGGAATCAACATGACGGATGCTGAGATCGGTCTGATACAGCGTTTTCAGCCGTTCCTCGGTCAGGATTTCCTCCGCCGTTCCGACGGTGATCGTCCCGCTGCGGTCCAGAACGGCAACCTTGCCGCCCAGAAGAATCGCATGGTCGGGATTATGGGTGGTCAGGATGGCCGCGAAGCCCCTTCCGGTCATCTCCCGGATTCTCCTAAGGATCATCAGCTGTCTGCCGAAATCCAGATGCGCCGTCGGCTCATCAAAGAGGATGACCCGCGGGTTCTGCACCAGCGCCCGGGCAATGGTCGCCTGCTGGCGTTCGCCGCCGCTGATCTCGGTATAGGGCTTTTCCGCGAGATGGGCAATACCGAGGCTTCTAAGCGCCTCCATTGTCCTTTCCTCCTCCTTGCGGGAGGGCTTGCCCAAAAGTCCGATTCTCGGCGCCGCGCCCATCAGCACAAAGTGAAAGACCGAATAGCCGAACACCGGGACATGGTTCTGCTGCACATAGCCCACTTCTGTGGCGATTTCTTTCGCCGTCATCTCCGAAAGCTCCCGCCCGCAGAGACGGATGCTTCCGCTTTCCGGGGAAAGCAGTCCGCACATACAGTTGAGAAGGGTGCTCTTGCCGGCGCCGTTCGGCCCCAGAATGCAGAGCGTCTCCCCTTCCGAAAGCGTGAGGCTGCAGTTCGACAGTGTTTTATCGGCCGCGCCCGGATAGGAAAAGCAGAGATTCCTTACTTCATAGAGCATCATCTCAACCTCGCTCTCTGCTTATATAAAAGCCATGCGTAAAACGGCGCGCCGATGGCGCCCGTCAGGATGCTGATGGGCATTTCCGCCCGTCCCACCGACCGCGTAACGGTATCCACCCCCAGAAGGAAAATGGCACCGATCAGACAGCTTGCCGGCAGAAGCCTGCGGTTATCCGGCCCGACCAAGAGCCGCGCAAAATGCGGGATCACCAATCCAATCCAGCCAATGGTCCCCGCAATGCAGACCGAGCTCGCCGTCAAAAGCGTCGAGCAGATGATGGCGATCATCCGGATCTTTTTAACGTCCGCGCCCAGCGTCTGCGCATCGGTCTCTCCCAGAGACAGAATATCGAGCCACCAGGAGATGGCAATCATGACGGCCGTACTCAGGATAATGGGCAGCAGGACCCCCAGAAGGGACGGCACAGAGATGTAGCTGAAGCTGCCCATCTGCCAGTAGGTGATATCCGCGAGCTTGGTGGCCGGGTCGGCATAATATTTGATCATGCCCATAACAGAGCCCATCGCTCCGCCCACAATGATCCCCGACAGCACCAGGACCAGATTGGATTCGCTTTTGATGAGCTTCGGGATACTGACCGTGAGGGTCACCGCCAGAATTCCGCCGAAGAAAGCGAAAATCTGAATAAAGCCCGCGGAGAGGGAAAGCAGGATGGCGATCGCCGCTCCGATGCAGGAGCCGGAGGAAACTCCCAGAAAATCGGGAGAAACGAGGGGGTTCTGAAAAACCCCCTGATATACCGCTCCCGAAAGAGAAAGGGAGGAGCCCACCAGAATCACCGCCAGCACCCTCGGCAGACGAAGCATGATGACCACTTTTTCGGTCATGGCGCTCCAGTCTCCTGCCGTGCCGAACAGTTTTCCGAAAATGATCCGGAGGCTTTCCGAGACGGTCACCGAATATTTTCCAATACAGAGACTACCCAAAATGGCCACTAAGAGCAAAAGGAAAAGTCCCGCCAGAACGGCTCTGCTTTTTCGCTTTGTTCTTTCAATCGTCTGTTCTCTTTCCTCCATTTGTCATCAGTAACCGAGCGTTTCGCGGTCAATCTCCAGATTATAAACCGTCTTATAGAAGTCCTTGACCAGCTCATCGAATTTCGCTTCTTCAAAGGAATCAGGATACATCTTCATCATGGACCAGACCGTTCCGAGAGCAGGTGCAAGGCCCGGATTTTCCCATGCATGCAGCGTAGAGGGAACCATGTAAACATGGCCTGCCTTAACCGCTTTGAGTTCCGCCCATGCGGGATCGCTCATGATATCCTCCAGGGTATAGTCACCGCCAGAGGAAAAGCTGGAGGAAAGGAACAGGAAATCAGGATCCCACTGGAAGATCTGCTCCAGCCCAACAACCGGCCAGAACTCCTTGGCATCCATGTCCTCTGCCAGATTTTTTCCTCCCGCGGAGGAGATCATCTGTGCCTGCATCATGGAGCCGTCCGCAATGGACCCGCTCTTTTGGCCGAGCATCAGGAAGGTGGGATAGTCCTCCGGCTTCACATTCTTGAGGTAATCCTCGGAAATTTTCATAATGTCGCTGTAATAATTGCAGAGCATTTCCGCGCGGTCGCTCACGCCGAGGGCCTCGCCGAGGAAGCGCAGGATCTCAAGGGTGCTTTCCACATCCTCGGGAGAGATGCCGATGGTGGGAATGCCCAGCTCCTCACAGGCCTTGATGCCTTCGGTATCATACGCCTTGTGGATAAAGAGGTCGGGGTTCACCGCCGCCATCTTTTCAAGGTCGGGCTTGCCTCTGCCAACCGTGTCCATCGTCTCGAACGCGGGGACGACCATCTTCTGGAAATCATCGTAGGGGCCTACCGCGACAATGCGGTCACCGACGCCCAGCGCAAGCGGGAAATCGTTCGCCATGTACCAGGCGAGCGCAATGGTCTCCACCTTCCCGACAGTAACCTCACGGCCTGCCTGGTCAACGATCGTGACCTCCTTGGGCTCCTGGGTCTCTTTGGGCTGCTCATCGGTCTTTCCGCAGCCTACGGCCGCAAGCATCATCGCAGCAGCGAGCAGAACTGCGAGACAGCGTTTTAAGTTTTTCATCTTGATCCTTCCATTTCTCAAATAGTGTTTTCGTTATTTATAGTTAAGAATAACGCAATGATACTATAGCTCACATGTTAATCTTTGTCAAGTATCTCCAAGATTTCTTCCGCATTCTGGGAACAGAGCGCTTCTCCGTTTTTCCTTTTTTCCCTCCCCAAAATGGTTCAAAATTCTTTCTTTTTCCAATAAAGTGTGGTGGTTTCTGCTATTTCTCTTTCTCACTCCGTTGGAACTGGAATAGTGCACAAAAACCACTCACATTTTTTTCGAAAAATGTCTCCCAAAACCCGATGCGGATTCTTGACATTGCCGTTATGGACATGGTATGTTAGACTTATAAAAATAAAAAGACTTTTTGGTCCTGACGGTATTAAGTGGAGCACCACGTGGATCAATTGGCCTCTTCTGCCGACCGTCTGGGCGTACTCAATGCTTTGCCAGTATGAGTGCGTCTTTTTTTATTTTTATCGCACCATTTATTATGATTAGGAGGTCTTGCTGTGAAAAAAATTGCTCTAGTCATGGGAAGCGCGAGCGATCTTCCGGTGGTACGGAAAGCCGCGGAAATTCTCGACGAATTCGGCGTAGAATATGAAATGCACATCTATTCTGCCCACCGTACCCCTCTTGAGGCCAGAGAATTCAGCGTAAACGCCCGAGCCAACGGCTTCGGTGTCATCATTGCCGCCGCCGGAATGGCAGCCCATCTGGCAGGCGCAATCGCCGCGGGAACCACTCTGCCCGTAATCGGCATCCCCATCAAATCCGAACAGCTTGGCGGCATGGACGCCCTCTTGTCAACAGTACAAATGCCTTCCGGCATCCCGGTTGCAACTGTTGCCATAGACGGAGCGAAAAATGCCGCCATCCTTGCTTTGGAGATTCTTTCTCTGGAGGACGCCGGGATCGCCGCCAAACTGGAGGCGTTCCGCGAAAAGGGACAGAAGGATACTCTCCTTAAAGATAAAGAACTCAACCAATAAAACAGCTAAAACAGCGCGGAGGTACACTATGGAACTCAAATATACCGGTAAGACCAAAAATGTTTATGCCCTGGAAAACGGAAACTATCTGCTTAAATTCAAAGACGACTGCACCGGCCGCGACGGCAAATTCGATCCCGGTGAGAACGCCGTCGGACTGACCATTGAAGGCGTGGGACGCGAGAATCTCCGCATGAGCATCTATTTCTTTGAGCGGCTCCGTGACGCCGGAATCAAGACCCATTACATCAGCGCCGATCTCGACGCCTGCACGATGGAGGTCCTCCCCGCCCGTCCTTTCGGCCATGGTCTGGAGGTCATCTGCCGCCGCCGCGCGGTAGGCAGCTTCATCCGCCGCTACGGCGCCTACATCGAATCCGGCGCTCCCCTCCCCAACTATGTGGAGACCACCTTCAAGGATGACGAAAAGGGCGATCCCCTCGTCACCAAGGACGCGCTGATGGCGCTCGGCGTTATGACCGACCAGCAGTACGAATCTCTCAAGAGCCAGACGCAAATCATCACCGACCTCATTGAGGAGGAGATGGAGCGCCGCGGCATGGAGCTTTATGACATCAAGTTTGAGTTCGGCTATGTCGGGGATGAGGTCGTGCTCATTGATGAGATCGCTTCCGGCAACATGAGAGTATATAAGGACGATGAGTACATCGAGCCTATGACGCTCTCCCGCCTCTTCTTTGCATAATGGGCGGTTTTTTCGGCGCCGTATCACGGCGCGACACGGTGCTCGATCTCTTTTTCGGCGTGGACTACCACTCCCACCTCGGCACCCGCCGGGCCGGAATGGTTGTTTATGATCCGGAGGCGGGCTACCAGCGTCAGATCCATAACATTGAAAACGTTCCCTTCCGCACCAAGTTTGAAAACGATATTATCACCTTTCGCGGCGCAAGCGGCATCGGCTGCATCAGCGACAACGACCCCCAGCCCCTGCTGTTCCGCTCTCACCTCGGATTCTTCGCCATCAGCACGGTGGGACTCATAAGCAATGCCGCCGAGCTGATCGAACGCTACTTTTCCGACCATGGGCACCAATTCATGGCCATGAGCTCCGGAGAGGTCAACTCCACCGAGCTGGTCGCCGCTCTCATCAACCAGAAAGACAGTCTGGAGGAGGGCATCCGCTACGCGCAAGAGAAAATCGAAGGCTCAATGACCATCCTCATCCTGACCGAGGATCGGATCATCGCGGCAAGAGACCTTCTCGGACGTCTCCCCGTCCTCCTCGGTCGAAATAAAGACGGCTGCTGCGTCTCGTTTGAGTCCTTCGCCTACCGGAAGCTCGGCTATGCCGATGAGCATGAGCTGGGCCCCGGCGAGATCGTAAGCCTCCGGGCGGAGGGCTGGGAGACCCTTGTAAAGCCGCGGGACAAGATGCGCATCTGTGCCTTCCTCTGGACCTATTACGGCTATCCCAACTCCAATTACGAAGGACGCAACGTAGAGCTTTCCCGCTATAAAAACGGAGAACTCATGGCCAAGACCGAGTCGGAGCGCGGCACCCTTCCGGACGTCGACTATGTGGCAGGCGTTCCCGATTCCGGTGTTCCGCACGCGATGGGCTATTCAAATTTCTGCCATAAGCCCTTTGCGCGTCCCTTTGTAAAATATACCCCCACCTGGCCGCGTTCCTTCATGCCCGCAAGTCAGGACGTCCGCAAGCAGGTCGCCAAGATGAAGCAAATTCCCATTCCCGAGCTCATTGAGGACAAGAAGCTCCTCTTTGTGGACGACTCCATCGTCCGCGGCACCCAGCTGCAGGAGACCATCGAATTTCTCTATGAATCGGGCGCCAAGGAAGTGCATATGCGTTCTGCCTGTCCCCCTATCATGTACAGCTGCAAGTACCTTAATTTTTCCCGAAACAACAGCGACATGGACCTTCTCACCCGCCGCACCATTCAGGAGCTGGAGGGTGCCGAGGGACAGCGTCATATTGCGGAATACTCCGATGGCACCACTAGGCGCGGTCAGTGTCTCCTCAAGACCATCTGCGATAAGATGGGCTTCAGCTCTCTGGGTTATCAGTCCTTGGAAAACCTCTTGGAATCCATCGGTCTTGACAAGGACAGCATCTGCACCTACTGCTGGACCGGAAAAGAATAAATCAGCCTAACCGATATAAGAAAGTGAGAACGATACGATGAGCAACAGTCATTCCGATTCTTACGCCGCCGCCGGAGTGGATATCACTGCGGGCTACCGGGCGGTAGAACTGATGAAGCGCCATATCGCGCGCACCATGACGGCCGGAGTTTCCTCCGATCTCGGAGGGTTTGGCGGTCTTTTTGAGTTGGACGTCACGGGCATGGAGAAGCCCGTTCTGGTGAGCGGCACCGACGGCGTCGGCACCAAGCTGAAGCTCGCCTTCCTGATGGATCAGCACAACACCGTGGGCATCGACTGCGTAGCCATGTGCGTGAATGATATCATCTGCTGCGGCGCCCGTCCCCTTTTCTTCCTCGATTACATCGCCTGCGGGAAAAATGTCCCTGAGCGCATCGAGCAGATCGTCGCCGGCGTAGCGGAGGGCTGCGTCCAGAGCGGTGCCGCCCTGATCGGCGGTGAGACCGCGGAGATGCCCGGCTTCTACCCCGAGAACGAATACGATCTCGCCGGCTTCTCGGTCGGTGTGGTGGATAAAAAGAAGGTCATTGACAATAAGACCACCCGCCCCGGCGATATTCTCATCGCCCTGCCCTCCTCCGGCGTGCATTCCAACGGCTTTTCCCTCGTGAGAAAGGTCTTTGACGTGGAGCATGGGGACATTAAGACTCCTCTGGAGGCGCTCGGCGGCAAGAGCATCGGCGAGACGCTCCTCACCCCCACCAAAATCTATGTAAAGCCCATGCTGGAGCTTTTCAAGGCAGTCACCGTCAAGGGCGTCTCCCACATCACCGGCGGCGGCTTCTATGAGAACATCCCGCGGAGCATCCCCGATGGGCTCGGCGCCTTTATTCCCAAGGAATCCATCCGGGTGCTGCCCATTTTCCGGCTCATTGCCGAGACGGGTCACATTCCGGAGCGTGATATGTTCAACACCTTCAATATGGGCGTTGGTATGTGCGTGACTGTTGCGGAGGAGGATGCAAATACTGCACTCCGCGTCCTCAAGGATAACGGAGTGGACGCCTACGCGATGGGCTACATCGACCGCAGCGACGAAAAGGTGAAATTATGGTAAAGACGAGAATCGCCGTTCTGGTTTCGGGTGGCGGCACCAATCTGCAGGCCATTCTGGACGCCCAGAAAAGCGGCGTGATCCACAGCGGTGAGGTCGTTCTGGTGCTCTCCAGCAGCGCGAAGGCGTATGCGCTGGAGCGTGCTGCCAAAGCAGGCGTTCCCGCTCATGCCGTCAGTAAAAAGGAGTGCGGCGGGCAGGAGGCCTTTGAGGCGGAGCTGCTCCGGCTGCTTGAAGAGTACCGCATCGACCTTATCGTTCTGGCGGGCTTCATGAGCATTCTGAGCGAGCAGTTTACCAGGCGATTCCCGGAGCGTATTCTCAATGTCCACCCCTCCCTAATCCCCTCCTTCTGCGGCAAGGGCTACTATGGGCTCCGCGTCCATGAGGCGGCCCTCGCCTACGGGGTCAAGGTAACGGGCGCCACCGTCCATTTTGTCAATGAGATTCCCGACGGCGGCAAGATCATCCTGCAGAAGGCGGTTTCTGTGGAGGAGGGAGATACCCCGGAAATCCTGCAGAAGCGGGTCATGGAGGAGGCGGAATGGATCATCCTTCCCCGCGCGGTCGAAATCGTCAGTGCAAAAATGATGGAAATGAGAGGCCAGTAACATGGATATTTATAAAGCAAACACCATTGAGGAGTGCATTTCCGGCAATCCCTATGTGGGACGTGGCATCCTCCTTGGAAAAAGCGCCGACGGCGCCGCTGCCGTTTCTGCCTATTTCATCATGGGCAGAAGCGCCAACAGCCGCAATCGCATCTTTAACTTTAAGGACGACGTCCTCTACACCGAGCCCTTTGACAGCAGCAAGGTGGAGGACCCGAGCCTCATCATCTACGCCGCCTTGCGGGAATGGGAGGATAACCTCATCCTCACGAACGGCGACCAGACCGACACCGTCTATGAGGGACTTCGCGCCGGAAAGA
Source organism: Angelakisella sp. (assembly GCA_020025195.1). Lineage (GTDB taxonomy): Bacteria > Bacillota > Clostridia > Oscillospirales > Ruminococcaceae > Angelakisella. Next base: position 19,239 of record JAHHSN010000001.1, on the reverse strand, counting down.
GCTTTTCCGAAGCGCTTCTATCCCGGGAGTTTGAGCCGGACGCCCCCAACCTCACCCCCCGCATCAGCGGACTCATCCGCTTCCGGGACGGGGACTTCAATTACAGCATGAGCATCCTCAAGAGCGCTGACGCCGCCGGCACCGCCTGTGCCCGGTACTGCTTTGATTATCCCGCCCTCCCCGGACTCGGTCACCTCATCCACACCTATGTGACCGACGGGAACCCGCTTCCCACCTTTCAGGGGGAGCCGGAGCGCGTCGCCCTGACCGATGGGATCGACGAGCTGACAAAGCGGCTCTGGGACGCTCTCGATAAGAACAACAAGATCTCCCTTTATGTAAGATACACCGATCTTAAGACCGGCGCCTACGAGCATCGCATCGTCAATAAGAACAAGTGAGGTTAAGAGATGAAAGAGCTGGAACTCAAATACGGATGCAACCCCAACCAGAAGCCCTCCCGTGTTTACGCGGCCGAGGGGGAGCTTCCCATTCAAATTCTCGGCGGCCGCCCCGGCTATATCAACCTTCTGGACGCCTTTAATTCCTGGCAGCTGGTGAAGGAGCTGGACGAGGCGACCGGTCTTGCCTCCGCCGCCTCCTTTAAGCACGTCTCGCCTGCGGGCGCCGCGGTGGGGCTTCCCCTGACCGAAACCGACCGCAAAATCTATTTTGTGGAGGGCGAGGAGGAGCTTTCTCCCATCGCCTCGGCCTACATCCGCGCGCGAGGCGCCGACCGCCTCTGCTCCTACGGAGACTGGGCCGCTCTCAGCCGTCCCTGCGACGCCGACACCGCCCGTTACTTAAAGCATGAGGTCTCCGACGGAATCATCGCCCCCGGCTATACCGAGGAGGCGCTTGCCATCCTGCGCACCAAGAAAAAGGGGAACTACAATATCATTGAAATCGATCCCGACTACGTCCCCGCGCCCATTGAGCACAAGGAAGTCTTCGGCGTGACCTTTGAGCAGGGCCGCAACAACTTTAAGATCGACCGTTCCCTTCTCCAGAACATCGTCACCAAAAACAAAGACCTTCCCGAGGAAGCGGTGATCGACATGATCGTCGCCCTCATCACTCTGAAATACACCCAGTCCAACTCCGTCTGCTATGTAAAGAACGGACAGGCCATCGGCGTCGGCGCGGGCCAGCAGAGCCGCATCCACTGCACCCGGCTCGCCGGCACCAAGGCGGACAACTGGTATCTCCGTCAGCATCCCAAGGTGCTTGGTCTTTCCTTTGTGGACGGCATCCGCCGCCCCGACCGTGACAACGCCATCGACGTCTATCTTTCCGATGAATATATGGATGTTCTGGCCGAGGGCGAATGGCAGAAGACCTTTAAGGTCAAGCCGGAGGTCCTCACCGAGGAGGAGAAAAAAAGCTGGATCGCGACCCAGAGCGGCGTGACCTGCGGCAGTGACGCCTTCTTCCCCTTCGGCGACAATGTGCGCCGCGCCTATAAGAGCGGCGTCAAATACATCGCGGAACCCGGCGGCAGCATTCGGGACGACAACGTCATCGAAACCGCCGACCACTACGACATGGTCATGGCCTTTACCGGCATGAGACTGTTCCATCACTGAGGAAAGAGGCATTCTATGAAAATTATGGTTGTAGGCGGTGGCGGCCGTGAACACGCCATTATCAAAAAACTCCGTGAAAACTCTCAGGTGACCGAAATCTATGCCCTCCCCGGAAACGGCGGCATCGCAAATGACGCCACCTGCGTACCCATCGGCGCCAAGGATCTCCCTGCGATTACCGATTTTGCGGTCAAAAACCACATTGACTACGCAGTGGTCGCCCCGGATGACCCGCTGGTGCTGGGGGCGGTGGATCGCCTCTCAGAGGCGGGCATCCCCTGCTTCGGCCCCACGGCCAAAGCGGCCGCCATTGAGGGCAGCAAGATCTTTTCCAAAAACCTCATGAAGAAATACGGCATCCCCACCGCCGCCTATGAGACCTTTGAGGACTCCGAAGCCGCGCTCCGTTATCTGGAGACCGCTCCCCTCCCCATCGTCATCAAGGCGGATGGTCTCGCGCTCGGCAAGGGCGTCGTCATCGCCGAGACGCTGGAGGAGGCAAAGGACGCCGTCCGCTCCATGATGGAGGACGGAAAGTTCGGGGAAAGCGGCAGCCGGGTGGTCATTGAGGAATTCCTCACCGGGCCCGAGGTCTCGGTGCTCTCCTTTACCGACGGAAAAACCATCGTTCCCATGGTCTCCTCGATGGATCACAAGCGCGCCCACGACCATGATGAGGGCCTGAACACCGGCGGCATGGGCACCATTGCCCCCAACCCCTACTATACCGAAGCCATTGCCCGGGAGTGCATGGAGACCATTTTCCTGCCCACCATTCAGGCGATGGCCAAGGAGGGCCGTCCCTTTAAGGGCTGCCTCTATTTCGGGCTGATGCTCACCCCCAAGGGCCCCCGTGTCATTGAATATAACTGCCGCTTCGGTGATCCCGAGGCGCAGGTCGTCCTGCCCCTTCTGGAAAGCGATCTTCTCACCGTCATGCAGGCGGTCACCGAGGAGCGGCTCTCCGAAGTGGAAGTTAAATTTAAGAAAGAAAGTGCCTGCTGTGTCATCATGGCGTCCGCAGGCTATCCCCAGAAATACGAAACCGGCTTTCCCCTCTCCATTGAGGCGGAGGCGCTTCCCTCGATTTATTTTTCCGGCGCCAAGCGGGATGAGGAGGGAACCCTCCGCACCGCGGGCGGCCGTGTTCTGGGGGTCACCGCCGTGCGGGAGACCCTGCCCCTTGCCATTGAGGCCGCCTATCGCCTCACGGAGAAAGTACATTTCGGGAACGCCTACCTCCGTCATGACATCGGGGCGCGGGCGGTCAAGGCTTTTGAGGAGGTTTAACCATGGTCTATCGTGTATTTGTTGAAAAGAAAAAAGAGCTTGCCCATGAGGCGAAAAGTCTGCTGGAGGACGTCAGAAGCCTTCTCCGGATCGAATCTCTCACCGGCGTCCGGGTCATCAACCGCTACGATATTGAAAACATTGAGCCGGAGCTGTTTTCCTACGCGGTAAAGACCGTGCTCTCCGAGCCGCAGCTGGACCGCGTGAGCGATACGCTCGACGCCGAAGGCGGCGTCGTTTTTGCGGTGGAATATCTCCCCGGCCAGTTTGACCAGCGGGCCGATTCCGCGGCGCAGTGCATCCAGATTATTTCCATGAAGGAGCGCCCCGTCGTCCGCACTGCCAAGGTCTATGTGCTCTCCGGCCCCCTCACCGAGGAGGAAATCAGCGCCATCAAAAAATACGTCATCAACCCCGTGGAGGCCAGAGAGGCTTCCCTCGCCCTGCCCGAGACTCTCAGGGTAAACTATGAGATTCCCACCGAGGTGGAGACCCTCACCGGCTTCTGCTCCCTCGATCAGGAGGGACTTCGCGCCTTTGCCGAACAGCAGGGCCTTGCCATGGATCTTGACGATATTGCTTTCTGTCAGGCTTATTTCAGAGGGGAGCACCGCGACCCCACCATCACCGAGATCAAGGTGATCGACACCTACTGGTCCGACCACTGCCGTCACACCACCTTTACCACCGTAATCGACCATGCGACCTTTGAGGATGAGATCATTGAGAAGAGCTATCAGGACTACCTCGCAACCCGCGAGGCGCTGGGCCGCACCAAACCCGTCACCCTCATGGATCTTGCCACCATTGCGGTGCGTCACCTCAAAAAGGCGGGCAAGCTCCAGAAGCTGGACGAATCCGAGGAAATCAACGCCTGCACCGTTAAAATTGACGTGGAGCTGGACGGAAAAACGGAGCCCTGGCTTCTCCTCTTTAAGAACGAAACCCACAACCATCCCACCGAGATCGAACCCTTCGGCGGCGCGGCGACCTGCATCGGCGGTGCCATCCGCGATCCCCTCTCGGGGCGCGCCTATGTTTACGGCGCCATGCGTCTCACCGGCGCGGCCAACCCCCTGAAGCCGGTCAGCGAAACTCTCCCCGGCAAGCTTCCCCAGCGCAAGATCGTCACCACCGCGGCGGCGGGCTACTCCTCCTACGGCAACCAGATCGGTCTTGCGACCGGCATTGTGGATGAGCTTTATCACCCCGGCTACGCCGCCAAACGTATGGAGATCGGCGCAGTCATCGCGGCGGCCCCCGCCCAAAATGTCCGCCGGGAACGTCCCGAGGACGGCGACCTCGTCATTCTTCTGGGCGGACGCACCGGGCGGGACGGCTGCGGCGGCGCTACCGGCTCCTCCAAGTCCCACACTCTCCAGTCTCTGGAGAGCTGCGGTGCGGAGGTCCAGAAGGGCAATGCCCCCGAGGAAAGAAAGCTTCAGCGTCTCTTCCGCAATGGCGAAGCCTGCCGCATGATCAAACGCTGCAATGACTTCGGCGCGGGCGGTGTTTCGGTCGCAGTGGGAGAGCTGGCGGACGGTCTCTCCATCGACCTCAACGCCGTACCCAAAAAATACGACGGCCTGAACGGCACCGAGCTTGCCATCAGCGAATCGCAGGAGCGGATGGCGGTGGTGGTAGAAGAAAAGGACGCCGCCCGCTTTATCGAGCTGGCGGGGACGGAAAACCTCGAAGCCACCATTCTGGCCCGCGTTACCGCGGAGCCCCGTCTTAAAATGCACTGGAACGGCAAGACTATTGTCGATCTCAGCCGGGAATTCTTAAACTCCAACGGCGCTGAAAAGCATGTGACCGCTCACGCCGAAAAGGCGGAGTCCTTCCAAAAAGAGATCCCCGCTTCCTTTGGTTCCGGTTACCGGGCGCTGGCCGACGACCTCAACGTCTGCTCCAAGCGCGGCCTTTCCGAGCGCTTTGACGCAAGCATCGGTGCGGGAACAGTGCTGATGCCCTTCGGCGGCAAATATCAGCTCACCCCCATTCAGGCCATGGTGCAGAAGATCTCCGCTGAAAAGAAGCACACCGATGACTGCTCCCTCATGTCCTGGGGCTATAATCCCTACATCAGCGAAAAGAGCCCCTATCACGGCGCCTATCTCGCGGTCGTTGAATCGGTCTCCAAGCTCATTGCCACCGGTGCCCGCTTTGAGGACGTCTACCTCACCTTCCAGGAATACTTTGAGCGGCTCCGCCGCGAGCCTTCCCGCTGGGGCAAGCCCCTCGCCGCCCTGCTCGGCGCCTTTAAGGCCCAGATGGAGCTTGGCATCGGCGCCATCGGCGGCAAGGATTCCATGAGCGGCTCCTTTGAGGAGATGGACGTGCCTCCCACTCTGGTTTCCTTTGCTGTCACCACGGCAAAGACCGGCGACATCGTCCCGAACTACTTTAAGAAGCCCGGAAACCGGGTGGTGCTCTTAAAGCCCGACTGTGATGAAAACGGTCTTCCCCTCGCCTCCTCCCTGCTCGCCCTCTTTGAGACGGTGCATGAGCTTCTCCAAAGCGGACAGGCCGTCACCGCCTATACCCCCGGCTTCGGCGGCGCGGCGGAAGCGATCATGAAGATGGCCTTCGGAAACCGCCTCGGCTTCTCCTTTAATGAAAAACTCTCCCTCGGGGAGCTGTTCTCCTACTGCTACGGCGGCTTTATTCTGGAGGTTTTGCCCGACTTTGCGGACGGCATTTTGCTGGGCACCATCACGGAAAACGCCGATTTCACCTATAAAAACGAAACGATCGCGCTGGATGAGCTTCTCGGCATCTATGAAAACAAGCTGGAAAGCGTTTATCCCTGCAACATTCCAACCGGGGAAAAGAAGGCGGAGCTGTTCTCCTATCAGGGGGGCTCTCCCGCCGCTCCCAAGCTCAAAACGGCGCGTCCCCGCGTCCTCATTCCGGTCTTCCCCGGAACCAACTGCGAATACGACAGCGCCCGGGCCATGGAAGAAGCCGGCGCGGAGGCGGAGATTCTTGTCATCAACAACCTCACCTCCGACGGCATCGCCAAGAGCGTGGAGCGGTTCGCCGCTTCTCTCAAAAACTCCCAGATGATCTTCATCCCCGGCGGCTTTTCCGGCGGAGACGAGCCGGACGGCTCCGGCAAATTCATCACTGCCTTCTTCCGCAGCGCCGCTGTCCGCGAGGGCGTGGATGACCTGCTCACCCGCCGGGACGGCCTCATCTGCGGCATCTGCAACGGCTTCCAGGCGCTCATCAAGCTGGGGCTTGTCCCCTACGGCAAGATCATGGATACCGACGCCGACTGCCCCACCCTCACCTTTAATACCATTGCGCGGCATCAGTCCCGTATCGTGCGGGTGCGGGTCGCCTCCAACAAGTCCCCGTGGCTTTCGGAGACCGAGGTCGGAGATATTTACAGCGTACCGATCTCCCACGGAGAGGGCCGCTTCCTCGCCTCGGAGGAGCTCATCCGTTCCCTAGCCGCCAACGGACAGATTGCAACGCAGTATGTGGATCTTGACGGCAGCGCCACGATGGACGTCCACTTTAATCCCAACGGTTCCGTCCTCGCCGTGGAGGGCATCTGCTCCCCCGACGGACGGGTCTTCGGCAAGATGGGCCACGCGGAACGGATCGGCCCCGGACTTTATCAGAACGTTCCCGGAGAATATGACATGAAGATGTTCCGCTCCGCGGTCAAGTATTTCGGTTAAACGGAAAGGGAGGAAGCCAAATGACCATGAAAAGTGATATTGAGATCGCGCAGAGTGCCGTCATGGAGCCCATTGAGGCCGTGGCCGGGCGGGCGCACATTGAAGAAAAATATCTGGAGCATTACGGAAGATACAAGGCAAAGGTCGATCTTTCGCTCCTGCGGGAAAGCCCCCGGCCCGATGGGCGGCTCATTCTGGTGACCGCCATCACCCCCACCCCCGCCGGAGAGGGCAAGACGACCACCACCATCGGGCTTGCGGACGGTCTTCGGAAGATCGGCAAAGAGTCCATCATCGCCATGCGCGAACCCTCCCTCGGTCCCGTTTTCGGCATCAAGGGCGGTGCCTGCGGCGGCGGCTATGCTCAGGTCATCCCTATGGAGGATATCAACCTCCACTTTACCGGCGACCTGCACGCCATCGGTGCGGCGAACAACCTCTTGGCGGCGCTTCTGGATAACCACATCCAGCAGGGCAACGCCTTAAACATCGACCCCCGGCGCATCACCTGGAAGCGCTGCGTGGATATGAACGACCGTCAGCTCCGCTTTATTGTGGACGGCATGGGCGGCAAGGTGAACGGCACCCCCCGCGAGGACGGCTTTGACATCACCGTGGCGAGCGAGGTCATGGCGATTCTCTGCCTCGCGGACTCCATCTCCGACCTCAAGGCACGGCTTTCCCGCATTGTGGTAGGCTACACCTTTGACGGCAAGCCCGTTACCTGCGGCGAGCTGAGGGCCGCCGGCGCAATGACCGCGCTCCTCAAGGACGCCATCAAGCCCAATCTGGTCCAGAGTCTGGAGGGAACACCTGCCTTTGTACACGGCGGTCCCTTCGCCAATATCGCCCACGGCTGCAACTCCGTGCTTGCCACCAAGATGGCGCTTAAGTGCGCGGATTACGTTGTTACGGAGGCCGGATTCGGAGCCGATCTCGGTGCGGAGAAGTTCCTCGACATCAAATGCCGCGCGGCGGGGCTCACCCCCTCGGCCGCCGTGGTGGTGGCAACCGTCCGAGCTCTCAAGATGCACGGCGGACTGCCCAAAACAGAGCTGGGTCAGGAGGATCTCAGCGCTCTCGAAAGGGGCGTCCCGAACCTCCTGCGTCATGTTAAGAATCTCAGCGAGGTCTATCACCTTCCCTGCGTGGTCGCCATCAATGAGTTCCCCACCGATACCGAGCGGGAGCTTCAGTTCCTCCGTGATAAATGCCGGGAGCTCGGCGTCAATGTTGTCTCCTCCAAGGTCTGGGCCAAAGGAGGCGAGGGCGGCCGGGAGCTGGCCGAGGAGGTTGTCCGCCTCGCGGAAGGCCCCTCTTCCCCGCTCTCCTTCTGCTATGACCTCGATACCACCATTGAGGAGAAGCTGGAAAGCATCGTGAAGCGCATCTATGGCGGGCGCGGCATCACCCTTCTCCCCGCCGCCAAAAAGCAGCTGGCAGAGCTTACCTCCATGGGCTTTGGCAATCTGCCCGTCTGCGTTGCCAAGACGCAGTACAGTTTTACCGACGTCGCGACCAAGCTCGGCGCGCCCGAGGATTTCACCGTCACCATCAAGAATCTTAAGGTCTCCGCTGGCGCCGGCTTCATTGTGGCGCTGACCGGCGATATCATGACGATGCCGGGACTGCCCAAGCGTCCCGCCGCCGAGATGATCGACGTCGATGAAAACGGCGTCATCAGCGGTCTGTTCTAAGACGGGAGGCGCGGCTCATGCTCATCATCGCGTCTAATAACCCCCATAAGCTCATCGAGATTAAAGCCATTCTGGGCGGCTGTTTTGACGAGATCGTTTCGATGCAGGAGGCAGGCATCGTCCATGAAACCATCGAGGACGGCGAGACCTTCCTGCAAAACGCCCTCAAAAAAGCCCGTGAAATCGCAGAGATCTCCGGCTGTCCCGCCCTTGCCGATGACAGCGGCATCTGTGTGGATGCGCTCGGCGGCGCGCCCGGCGTCCTTTCCGCCCGCTTCTGCGGCGTGCATGGAGATGACGAAGCAAACAATCGCCTGCTTCTGGAAAAGCTCTCCCACACCGAAAACCGCGGTGCCCACTTTGCCTGCGCCATTGCTCTGGCCTACCCGGACGGCTCCGCCGTCACGGCGGAGGGTCGGCTCTACGGCGAGATTGCGCGGGAGGAAAAGGGAGCGAACGGCTTTGGCTATGACCCCCTCTTTTACCTGCCGGAATATAATATGACCTCGGCGGAAATAAGCCCCGAGGAAAAGAACCGGATCAGCCACCGGGGCAAAGCCCTGCGGGCGCTTCTCCAAAAACTGAACCCATAAAGAAAAACTCCTCCGAAAACTATTCGGGGGAGTTTTTAGGTTTGTGATGTTCTCTTTTATTGGAACAGTGCGATAAGTCTGCCAAGCAGTCCGGTAGACTGCAGGAACAAAATCAGCATGATAACCGGGGCTGCGTAACGCACCATGAAATTATAAAGTCCCTCTCTTCTGAAGCCCGGAGAAGCGATTGCCATCTCCTCCGCGATCCACTTGGGCTTGATGACCCATCCGACAAAGATGCAGGTGAGCAGCGAAATGAGCGGCATCAGGAAGCTGTTGCTGATATAGTCCATGATGTCGAGGAGCTGCGCCGGCTGACCGTTCGGGAGCGTGTATTCAAAGTAGAAGACATTATACCCCAGACAGATAATGATGGAGGCAGCCGCCGAAAGCACACCGATCAAAAGGCTCATCTGCTTGCGGTTTTTCTTAAAGATGTGCATACAGTTTGCGACTAAGGTCTCCATGATGGAAACGCAGGAAGTGAGCGCCGCAAAGAGGATCATCAGGAAAAAGACGACGCCGACAATGGTCCCCGCCGCTCCGGGAATGGAATGGAACACCTTGGGTAGCGAAACGAACATCAGGCTGGGGCCTTGGGTCATTCCCCCCATGCCGCTGAACACATACACCGCGGGGATGACCATCACTCCGGCAATAAAGGCGACGCCGGTATCAAAGAGCTGGATGCGGGTAACCGACTGGTTAAGATTGACATCCTTCTTGACATAGGAGCCAAAGGTGATCATGATGCCCATGGAAACACTGAGCGAGAAGAAAAGCTGGCTCATCGCATCCAGCAGAATGCTGAGGAAACGGGAGAAGGTAAGCCCTGTAAAATCAGGGACAAGATAAACCTTGAGGCCCTGAAGGCCGGTGCGTGTCACACCTTCCGCGTCGGTATAGCTCAGGGTAAGCGAATAAACAGCCAGTCCGATAATCATAAGCAGCAGCCCCGGCATCACGATGCGGGAAAATTTCTCGACGCCCTTTTCCACGCCGCCATAAACAATGAAGGCGGTAATGGCAAGGAAAATGAGCATAAAGACAATGGGACTGGCCTTGCTGGTGATAAAGTCCATAAAGTAGCTGTCCCCTGCCGCCTTTTCACCCTGTCCGGTGAGATAGATGGTGGCGTATTTTACAATCCAGCCGCCGATCACCGAATAGTAGGTCATAATGAGGACCGGAACAAGGAAGGTCAGTTTTCCCAGGAAGCCCCACTTCGGGCGGATGCTGCCGAAAGCGTTCCAGGCGTTTTGCCCGGTCTTTCGTCCGATGGCCACGTCGGTCGCGAGAAGCGCAAAGCCGAAAGTCAGGACCAGCACGAGATAAATGAGCAGGAAAAGTCCGCCTCCATCACGAGCCGCCAAATACGGGAAACGCCAGATGTTTCCCACGCCGACCGCGCTTCCGGCCGCCGCCAGGACAAAGCCCAGAGACCCGGTAAAGCTGCTTTTTTTCTTGTTTTCCATTGTAGTATCAACCTCATTTCTCAAATAGACAGCCTGTATAATATATCGGTTTCACAGAGAAATTTCAACCTTCTGCAAATTTCTTTTCGCTCAACTTTGACAAGATTTGTTTCGTTATAGTATAATATATAAAGCTTTTGACGGGTTTCCTGTCGAGTAAAACCGATTTTCCTCCCAACAGATAGTATTAAGAAACTTATTGGAGTGTTCATTTTGAAAGATACCGCATCCATCAGCAAGTACACCGGGCAAAAAATTAAGACCTACCGCAAAATGAAGCATATGACCCTGCAGCAGCTCGCCGACGCCATCCACAAAAGCCGCGCCACGGTCTGCAAATATGAATCGGGGGAAATCACCCTTGATATTGAAGCCCTCTATGACATCAGCGAGGCGCTCGACGTCTCCCTCGGTCAGCTCATTGATTACCGCCCGCCCCGGGAAAAGGAAAATGTGGTCGTCGCCGAGGAGCATACCGGCAAAAGCCCCTTTTTCCGCGCCGACCGGCTTTATTTCTACTTCTACGACGGACGGTATCACCGCCTCAAGGAAGCCCTCATCGACATCCGCAAAAATTCCATTCTGGAGGATGGCTGCTATGAGGCGTTTCTCTCCATCCATTCCACCTCTCCCTCCGGGCAGAGCAGTGAGATCCTCTATACCGGCAACGTCCTGTACAGCGATATGCTCATCCGCTTCTCCTTCTCCAACCGCTATAATAAACTGGAGCAGGACCTGCTTTATATTTTTAACCCTCTGGAGCTGCGGGATTTTACCGAGGGACTCCTCTGCGGCATTTCCAGCACCGACCTGGTGCCCTGCGCCTTTCGGTGTCTGGTGACCCTCTCCCCGCAGACCAACTTTGAGGCCCTCCGCCAGCGCCTCACCCTGACCTCCAAGGAGCTGCGCCGCTGGCAGAAATACAATATGTTTATCGTCAACAACAACATCTGAAGAAAAAAACGACCCGCCGCGAGCCGAAGCATTCGCAGCGGGTCATTTTTTATGTCAGTCGTCCTAAAAGTCCGGCGACAGGATCTGATAAGCCTCCCCCCGGGAGAACGGGAGCAGACTTCCCGATGAGATATGGGTGATTCCCAGCGAGAACAGATACTCCGGCAGCAGCCCGGCGGAAGGCCCGCCGACGGCGCGCACTCCGGCATTCCGGCTCCATTGGAGGATCTCCAGATAGGTCTTGTTGACGATCGTACAGCCCGTAAAGCTGACCACGTCGGATTCCTTCAGGATCTCCTCGTTCCGTTCGGGGCCGCAAAGCTCAAACGACGGACAGGAACGCGCCTGGGGCGACAGCTGTGCCAAAAGGACCTCCCGGTCCCTCATATCGGAGACATACAGTTTTTTTACCGTTCCACACAGCCGCTCCACCGACTGTGGCCCAAAACCAATCAGCGTTACGGTAGAATCCGGCTTCACATAGTCGTCAAAACGATCATAAGGCCGGTATTCTTCCGGGTCATAAATCGCGGCTGAAAGTGCGTTGAGCGCCGAAAGCAGAAACGCGCGTCCCAGGATCCCCTTGGTTTCCAGGAGCTCGGGCAGTACCGAAGCCGCCTCCCGGCCGCTAAAATGGTCGCACCACTTGGGGTCAAAATCTCGTGTGAGATCCCCGTAAACGCTGTGATCCCCACCGAAGCAGAACGCCTTGCATTCCGTGCCGTTTTCCAGCCGGGTGTAGCACCACTTCTCGTCCTTGTAAACGGAATGGATTTTGCCAAGCGGAATTCCTTTTTTCCGGTACTGCTCCGTGAGCAGCCGAAAGGCCGCCGCAAGGTCATCATTATTTTGCAGATTCACTGTAGAAAAAGCTTTCATATTCCTCATCGCTCAGTTCATAGTTGTAGAAATCATGGTAGAACGCCTTGGCTTCCGCCTTGAGGTCAATCTCCTCGGTATACTCGGGATAAACGGTCTTGGCCATCCACATATAGCCAAGCATAATCTCAGGAGACGGGCGCTCCCAGGTGAAGACGCCTTCCGGAGCGATAATGACCTGCTTTTCCTTGACGGCACGAAGGTTTTCAATCCGTTCATCGTTCAGGATGACGCCGTAGCCTTCCCCGCTGCGGTTCCACGTCATGATCATATCGGGATCCATGGCAAGGACCTGCTCAACACTCACCTCTTTCGCATTTCCGTCGCCAAGGGCAAAATCAACGTGCGCCACATCAAAATAATGGTGGATAAAATCAAAGGACATAGCCGAGGTAATGTCATTCTTCACATAATAAACGCTCTTCCGCTCCGATTCCGGAATCTTGGAGAGGATATCCTCCAGATAGGCCATCTTCTCGTTAAAATAGCCGATGAGCTTGTCGGAAATATCGGTCGCGTCAAAGAGCAGGCCGAGGTTTCTGAATTCATCCATCAAAGTGTCAGTCTTGGCACGGCTGCAATAGAGCGCAAAGGTCTTGAGACCGAGCTCTTCCATCTGCGCCTTCTTTTTCTGGCTGGGGCCAAAGACCACGTCCGGCTCGAGCTTTAAGAGGCTTTCGACATTGACGTTTTCGAGAGCCCCGACGTCCACAGCATTCTCAAGGATCGGAAAGACCTTGAGCAGCATGCTGTCGGGCTCGGCCTCCGGCATGGAGACAACCTTCTCGCTCTGACCCAGTGCCGCCATCTCCTGAATAGCACCACCGTAGGTCACGACGGAAATACGATCGACCGATTCGGGCTTCATAAACTCTTCGCCGTTCGCGTCATAGATTTTTTCCTCCGCGGGCGGCTGGGGGTCGGGCTCCTGAGGCGAGACCTCCCCGCAGGCCGCAAAGGTAAACAGCATCATCAAAACGAGGATCAGCGATATCCATTTTTTCATTGTGCATTACTCCTTAAATGTTCCTTCTGTTAGAAGAAGCTTTCATATTCCTCATCACTCAGCTCATAATCATAAAATTCCTGGAAGAAATACTTGGTTTCCTTCTTAAGATCAATGCTTTCGGTGTATTCCGGATACACGGTCTTCGCAAGCCACATAAAGCCCAAAGGACTCTCCGGAGAGGGTCTGTCCCACCAGAATCCGCCGATCGGCACCTGATAGACTGCCCCTTCTCTCACTGCTGTCAGAGTAGCGATTCTCTCATCTTTGGTGATAACAGAAAGATCCATGTCATTCTGCTGCTTGATGATGACGTCGGGGTTGATCTCCAGAACCTGCTCCACACCGATTTCACCGCCGGCAGGAATGTCCTTGATGGCGTAGTCCGCATTGATAAACTCAATAAAGCTCTGGTCCCACTCGCCATTTTTCGCGGAGGTAATGTCCTTGCCGACATAGTAAACACTCTTCCGCTCATTTTCGGGGATATCCTTCACCAGCTCCTGAATCATTGCCAGCTTCTCCTGCCAGTAGTTGACCAGCGTTTTGGCCTCCTCCTCGGCGCCCAGAACACGGCCGACGTTCATGAACTCATCCTGCTGGGTCTCGATGGTACCCTTGCCGCAGTAAAGGCTGAAGGTCAGAAGGCCGGCTTCCTCGATCTTTTCGTTCATTTTCGGGGTATGCTTCCCCACAAAAACGATATCGGGCTTGAGCGCCAGAAGTCCCTCAATATTCACCTCATTGAAGGAACCGACATCGGTGGTGTGGTTCAGGTTGTCATACATTTTGGCAAGCATCTTGAAGGGCTTGATGGAAGGCTGGGAGACCACCTTGGAATTCTGGTGGAGAACCGAAACCTCCTGAATGGCGCCTCCGTTGCAGGTGATCGAAATATTCTCGATCTTTTCCGGCTTTTCGATCTCTCTGCCTTCCGCGTCATAGATTTTTTCCTCGGCGGACGGCTGAGGATCGGGCTGTTTGGGTGCTTCCTGTCCGCAGGCCGCAAAAGAAAGCAGCATCATCAGGACAAGGACCAGCGATAATAGTTTTTTCATTTTGAAGCTCCTTATAAAATTTTTTATAATAAGGCGTACCGTTCTTCCGCCGTTTCTTCCGCGGCAAAGCGAACGCTCCTTTTTATAACGATTTAAAGTCTTAACTGTTGAGAAGAGGAATGCAGCCCTTCACCGTTTCGCCCTTAAGGCCTTCGGTTGCGATGATCCGAACGTCGATTCCGTATGCCTTCCTCAGCTTTTCCGGGTTAATGACAGCTTCCGCCTCCCCCGTCTCCAGTTCATTCCTCCGGCAAAGCAGGGCAACCTTGGTGGAGCACAAAAAGGCGTGCTCCGGGGAATGTGTCGTCAGAACAATCCCCACCCCTTTCCGGGATAGGCTTTTGACCTTTTCCAGAATCTTGACCTGATTTCCGTAGTCCAGATTAGCGGTGGGTTCATCCATGATGAGAAATTTCGGTTGCTGGGCAATCGCCCGCGCGATGAGGACCATCTGTCTTTCTCCTCCGCTGATCTCGGTATAATCGAGATCGGCCAGATGAGAGATCCCGAGCGATTCCAAGGCTTCCTCCGCTATTTGAATGTCTTTACTCTTGGGCACGGAAAGCGTGCCGAGATGCGGCATCCGCCCCAGAACCACAACATCCAGGACCCGGAACGGAAACGGCGGTTCATGCTGCTGCGGAACATAGCCGATATACTTTGCAAATTCCTTTCGAGGCAAGGAGGCAAGCTCCTTTTCGTCGATGGAAACCCGTCCGGAGTCGGGCTTGACAAAGCCTAAAATGCTCTTGAACAGCGTTGTTTTCCCTACGCCGTTCGGTCCCAGCAGACAGAGAATCTCTCCGCTGTCAATGTGCAGAGACACATCCTTGAGCACCGGGTGGCCGGGATAACCCGCCGACAGGTTCTCTACCAAAAGTCTCATGTCCACCCCTTCTTTCTCTTGAACAGCAGTCCGACAAAGAACGGAGCACCGATGATCGCCGTCAGGATTCCCAGCGGGATCTCCATGGGGAACATCGTGCGGGAGACGTCATCCACGATCAGCAAAAAACTGGCGCCGAGCAAAAAGGAAACCGGAATAAGATCTTTATAATTGGGACCGACAATGATACGGGTCAAATGAGGAATGATGAGACCGACCCAGCCGATCATGCCGCCGATACTGACCGAAGCGGCGGTCAGCATCGTTGCCGCTATGATGGTCAGGAAGCGCACCCGGTTTGTATTGACGCCGAGTGCACTCGCCTCTTCTTCCCCGAAGGAAAGAACATTGAGCTTCCAGCGCATCAAAAACAGGATCACAACACCAATCACCGCCGGGATAACCACCAATTTGACGTCATTGCGGCGAACACTTGCAAGACCGCCCATCAGCCAATAGGTAATTTCCGGAAGTTTATTGAGCGGGTCCGCGACGTATTTGATCATAGTTACAAAAGCCGAAAACAGCGCCGAAACGACCATTCCCGACAAAACAAGCGTCAAGATCATCTCTTTTCCGCGGCTGACGATGCGGCTGATGCCATAGGCAAGACCGGTCGCGATAAGACCGAACGCAAAGGCGGAAAACTGCACACCCACATAAGAAAGGGAGAAGATGATGGCAATGGACGCGCCGAAGCCGGCTCCCGTGGAGGCCCCCAGAATATCAGGCGAGACCATCGGATTCTTAAAAAGGCCCTGATAAGCGGCGCCGGATACCGCCAGCGAACCGCCGATTATGGAAGCCACAATGATCCGGGGGAGTCTGATCTTCAGCACGACATCCGGAATGAGGGGATCGCCGAGGAATTCCGTTCCTGCGATACGGCACCTGAAAACCTCCAAAACCTGCGGGACAGTAACGCTGTATTTTCCGAGCGTAAACGAGACCAAAAAGCAAAGGACAAAAACCACCACGGAGAGGACACTCTTGATCCGGATACTTTTTCGCACCTCGGAGGATTGATTTAAACTTGAACGCATGATAACACCTTGTCTTACAAATTATTTTTGGGGCAGATCCTCGGGCGAGCAGAGGAGCTCCAGCTCCACCACATCCCCCGCGTGATGCGGTTCGCGGTCAATGGGGGCAACCAGCATCGCCTTCATGCCGCCTGCCACCTCGGGCAGGCTACGGGAGCCGGGCAGATAATGCGCCGTGTACTCTCCGTTTTCCGCGGTGATATCAAAAAGATAGTACATTTCGTGACCCGGCTTTTTCCAGAGGTCGTTTGCCAGCTTCGCCGTTATGGTGGGGCGGACCAGCGGCTTCGCGCCCAGATACGCGGCAATCAGTCCGCGGATGCACCAGTCCAGCGCGATAAAGGTCGCGATGGGAGGCCCGGGCATATTGATGACCGGCTTGTTCTCAATGACAGAGATTCCGACCGGTCTGCCGGGCGCCGCACGGATGCCGTGACGGAACACAGTGGCCTTTTCCCGGATCAGTTCGGAATTGAAGTCTTCCGAGCCGCGGGAGGAGCCGCCGTTTACGATAATGATATCGCCCTGAAGCAGCGCGTCATCCAGCGCCTTTTCCAGCGCGTCCCGGTCGTCCCTTATGATGGGGAACCCGAAAAACTCGGCGCCCATTTCCTCCGCCATCCCCTTGACCAGCATCGAGTTGGATTCAAAGGTCTGGCCCCGGTACGGCACCTCTCCCCGTCCGATCAGCTCATCGCCGGTCGGGATGTAGACCAGTCTCGGCCGGCGGATCACGGGAATCTGCCGCTGTCCGCCCAGCACCAGCATCGACGCCAGCATCGGTGTGATTCTGGTATGGCAGGAGAGCAGCTTCTCCCCCTTGTGACAAACCGAGCCCGCCGGACGGACGTGCGGGTCTTTCGACGCCTCACGGACGGCCTCCGGCGTTACGGAGAGCAGCCGGTCGTCCTCCAGCTCCACATCCTCAATGGCAATGACCGTATCATAACAGTCGGGGAAATCATCTCCGGTATCGGCCCTTACAAATTCCCGTCCCAGCTTCCATGTGGAAAAGTCCAACGGTTTTTCCTCCAGCTTCTTTGCTGAAACCGCAATTCCATCAAAGGCGGAGGTCCTGTTGAGCGGGGAGTCGTATAAAGCGAACACGTCCTCCGCCGCATATCTCCCGATGGAATCCTCCACCGAAACGAACTCCTTAAGAGGCTCCGGGCTCCAGTTGTTCCGCAGGATCTCCAGTGCCTCCTGTCTGGTAACGCTTTCGGAATAATCAAATATCAATTCTGCCACTCCAATCTTGTTATTTTTTGTAAAGAATAATGAATATCTTAAAATAGTCTCACAGCGCCGGAAAACAAGACGCTGGAGACTGTTTCTTTATGTTATGCCCCCTGGGAGATCTCCTCGATCAGCTCCTCAAATTCCGGGGAAAGGAAGTTCCGGGAGCAGTTGGGGAAAAGCCGGGAGGAAAGCGCCGGGTGGGTAATCCTGATTTTTCGGGTCTCCTCCGGGATCGACGGCAGATTCAGGATGAGCGGATCCGCGATGATTGTTCGGAATTTCCGCCCGCCAAGAAGCTCTATCAGCTCCTCCTCCCCTTTCAGCAGAAGGTCCCCCGGAGCCGAAAGCGCGGGGTTCTGTTTGGGAAGCAGCGTCGCCACCGTGATGTTCTCCCGGCAGCCTGCGGCCAGCAGCGCCTGACGGAGGGACGCCGCCATCGTCTGCTCCCAAATGATGAGAACGCCGTCGTCTCCCGGCAAAGACGCCGGAGGGCACCACGCAGCCGGGGCTTCCGGCTCTCCGGTTTTTACCGCTTTCCGCAGCGCCTCCGCAAGGCGCCCGGAAAAGGTCTTTCCCATCGGCGCCCCGCATACATAGGGGATGCCGTCGGTCCGGTAGAGATATTGGGCGGCCTCCAGCGCCGACGAGGTCAGGACGAGCGACACATCCGCCGTTCTGGCCCGTGCGATGTCACGGAGCGTAAAGTCCACTGCAAAGGAGGAGACAATTTCAAAGCCCTGTTCCTCAAAAAAGCATCGGATAGGGCCTTCATTCTTTCGGTAGGAATAGTCAAGGGGGGTAAGCCCCATAAGATTGAGCTTCGGCTTTCCTTCGCCGCTTTGGGAATCCTTTGGGGGCTTTTCCCGGGCAAACTTTTTAAGCAGCGCCAGGAGCGCGGCGGAAATGCCGCAGTCATAGGGGAAAAAGCCGCTTGTTTCAAAGCCCATCGTCGGGACGCCGACCTCGGCCTCGATCTCATTCGCAATTCCCGCAAGATCCGTTCCGATGATGGAGGGAACGGGCGTTCCCAGCACCGCGGCAAAAGGCGGGGCGATCTTTTTTATCGCTTCTTCCGCCTGCCCGATCAGCTTTTCATCGTTGCCCATCACGGCGTCGATGGAGCGGAGCTTGGAGCAAAAGACAGGGTTCTTTCCCCGCCCCCAGCGCGGTTCCTCATTGTCCGAATAGTTTTTGGTGCAGCAGGAAGCATCATGCACAATAAGGAGCCCGCCGAGATCAAACAAAGCCGAAAGCACGCCGGAAAAATCGGAGCTGTACGGCGGTAAAAACATATTTAGCTGAGCCATAGTCAAATTATCCTCTGTTTTTCTGTCCATTCTGCCGGTTGTCCCGAGCGGCGGTTTCCTCCCAGCGCTCGGTGGAATGATACGCCTCCTCGATGAGCCGCATCAGCTTGATGACCCCGCCGTAGCCAAAAAAGGTTTCATCGTGGCAGATGTCCACAAAGTGCAGGGCTTTTGTAAAATAAGCCGCGTCAAATCCAATGGCAATCATTTCCCGCGGAAGGGAAAGCGCCGTGATCGCCTGATAATCCATTCCCCGGACGATCTTGATTTCCGGATGGTTTTGCTCCAGATAGTCCATGTCCTCCCGGTCGGTCTGCTTGGCATGGGCGGCAAAGACTACCCGCACCGCGAAGCCGTAACCGCTGAGCGCCCGCGCGAGCGCGAAGGGCATCATGCTGGCGTAGGTATCGACCGCGATGGGCGTCTCCCCGACGGTCTCTTGGGCGTGGCGGATGGCCTCCACGGCCCGCTGCCGCTCTTTCCGGAGAAGCTCCTCCGGAAGGGGCTTTCCCAGCGTCTCGGCCATCGAACGGT